>CASFBJ010000009.1 GCA_949292875.1 uncultured Christensenella sp. | reverse complement strand
TATACCTCCACCACCTGTGCCTGCAGTGTTGTATCTTACTTCTATTGTGTTTCTTATCTCACATACGCTATTCGTATTACCTTTATATGCTATACCACCGCCTGCATTCTTCGAGTAATTGTATGCTATTATTCCGCCCTTAAGGTAGAGTTTACCGCCTGAGCAATATATTCCGCCTCCTTGGTTGTTTGAGCTATTAGAGTTTGCAGTACTTGTTGCCATTGCTGTCTTAGTATCGTCACCTATTACTCCACCTGTCATCGTGAATGTAGATTGAGCAGACAAATCGCCATTTGTTACATATGCAAGATATACTCCTCCACCATTTATTGTAGCACTATTACCATATATCTTTCCTGCACTCATTTCAAACTCACCAGCATTCGGCGTTCCGCCTGTGCCACCAGTCCAAGATTCAACAACAACACCACCGCCTGAACCATCTATTGCTTTATTATTTCTTATTACAGCATTCGCTCCATTCATAATGAATTTGTTAGAATTCCATGCAACTACAACTCCACCACCATCACTGGCAGTATTACCATATATTTCACCAGCTGTAAATGTTAGTTTTCCTGTAGAAGTCCTTACATCTATACCTCCTGCTATATCGGTTGCAACATTTTCATATATCTCTACATTTGTACCATTTATTGTATATGTTCCGCTTATCTCTAAGCCTCCGGCTCTGTATGCACTAGTATTACTATATATTTTAGCACTTCCACTTATAGTTCCTGAACCTGCTAAATATGCACCTGCACCATAAGCTGATGTTCCTGTTGTCTCATTGCCATTTATACTGCCAGCAGACATATTAAAGGTACCAGTAGATTGATATATACCTGCTCCATTACCAGATACAGTGTTGTCGTTTATAGCACCACCACTCATTGTTACATTACCTGCATTAATGTATACTCCACCACCATCTCTAGCAGTATTTCCATTTATGTTTCCTCCTGAGATTGTCATTGTGCCTGATGCAGAGTATATTCCTCCTCCAAACCCTGTTTGTGCTTCATTATTTACTATTTCGCCACTATCAAATGTAAAACTATTAAAAGAAGTATATATTGCTCCGCCAGAAGAAGTTGCTGCACAATCGTGAATACTTGCCTCTGAGAATAAAACATCTACATTACCATTTGTGTATATTGCGCCTCCGTTACTACCTGCAGAACAGTTAGATATTTGCACATTATAATCAACTTTATTGCTACCTATAATTTGCAAAAATATATCATTACCTTGTATATATATTGCTCCGCCACTATCGGCGACATTAAAATTTGAAATATTTGTATTTTCTAGAATCTTCACACTATTTCCCAATGACTTAACGAGTCGTGCTTGTGCACCTGCCTCTAATGTGAGATTAATATTTTGAAAAATTAGAACATTTCCACTATTGCTGTCTGTTAAAGAAAAAATGCTATCTATAGAAACAGGATTAAAAGAAAGTGTAGTACAATTTCCATTTTCTTTTTCTATGCCTTTTATTGTTAAGGACATATTTTTTGTTGTAACAAGATATGGAGTTGAAGGAGTTAAAGAATAGTCTTTGCTAACTACTATTTCCGCTTCATAAGCATTTAAAGTTTGTACAAAATTAAAAGCTTGTTCAAAAGCTTGAGCACCTGAAAAATAAGCAGATGTTCCCCTATAATTTACAGAAACATCTATATCTTGAAAATACGCATATAATTTATCGCCACTTATGGCGTTAGTTACAAGTTTGCCACTTGCATCATATATTTGTGTACCAGCACCACTAGGTTGTGTATAATAACCTGAAAAACTTTTATTTTCTTTATAAGGAATAGTTATTGCACTAGGCAAAGAACCATTTTCTCTAATTTGTATATTTTGATATACTTGTGAAATGTTATCAGAATCTACTAAACTAATATTTGTTGGCTCACATATAAGAAGTAATGAATATACTAAAGGATTAAAATTTATTGTATTATTTCCACTACTTGAAACTATTTGATAATCTTCATCAACTTTTAATCTTTTTCCACCACTATATATTCTTAATTTTGATATATCTCCCTGGACATTTGTAGAAAATGCAGTGTTAATTTCAAAAGAAGACTTGTCAGTCATACAATAAGAAGTATTTATAATTTTATTCCCTTCTATGCCTAAACCAGTGCTTTGATTATAGTCTAGTATAATGCTTGAAGCACTATTGACTTGGTCATACAAATCTTGACATGAAATTACATCTATTGCAAGGTTTGTATATTGATATGCTTCTACTATAAGATTAATTTTTATACTTTTACCTTGCCAATCATTTGTAAAAATAGCTGAAGGAAAATTTATGCTAACTTCATCATTAATTGAAAGACTCTCCATTGGAAACCACCTTAATTTTTCATCAGGATTTGTATTTCCAACATAATATATGTAGCCGTCACCACTTTTGAACCAAGTAGTAGAAGTCTCTTTCACTTTAATTTGTGAAGCAACAGCATCTAACTCGGCTTGTACATTTTCTCCAACAGGTACTTTCCCTTCTGCATCTTCAAAAGCTTGTAACTGTAATTTAAACCTTAAATACGAGTCTATATTACTATTTCCACCATTAGAATTTACATCTTTAGATTGCCCAGAAATAGTACCTTGTAAAGGTAAATCTACACCAGGGACGACATCAGAGTTTACAGACACATCAAATGTACTTTCTGTCTTAGAAGAATCTTTGTAGTCTACTCCTACTGTCAATATACCAAAGTTTAATAAACCTTGCCCATTTGCTCTATCTGTCAAATAAGCATATGTAATGCTAAAAGAAGCAACAACAAAAAAAGCAAGCAACAAAATAACTATTTGATACAAAAATTTTCTTTTTTGAGCTTTCATTTTGATGATGTTTTTACTTTCTTTTTGCATTTTTATCTCCTTTTTGTGTATGATAGAAAAATTCGCGCACACGCACGCTAAAAATATAAACTATATTTAGTATGTACTAAAAAAAAGAAAAAAGCAAATTTTTGTTACCTATTATTGTAATTTACTAAAAAAAGTCGCCCTAAAAGCGACTTAAATCAAATATACTTATGCATCTTTTCCAAAAAAACGTTTTATTTCAATCTCTGCATTCTCTACACTATCTGAACCATGAATGATATTTTCGCCATTAGAAATAGCAAAATCTCCTCTTATTGTTCCAGGTTGAGCTTCTAACCATTTTGTAGGGCCCATAAGTATTCTCATACCTTCTACAACATTATCACCCTCAACAATCATACCAACAACAGGTCCGCTTGTCATGAAATCTTTTACTTCAGGGAAAAAAGGTTTATCTGCAATATGAGCATAATGTTCTTTTACTAGTTCATCAGTTAAAGTAAACATTTTCATATTTGTTATTTCAAAGCCTTTTTGTTCTATTCTTTTTATAACTTCTCCAACAAGCCTTCTTTTTATGGCATTTGGCTTAAGCATAATATATGTTCTTTCTTTCATAAAATCTCCTTTAATTGTTCTAAAATCATGTAAAATATTACCATAAAACTTTATTTCAATCAAGAAAAAACATAAATTATTTTAAATAATATTCTATCGGTTGAAATTCATTATCTATATTCTTTGTAAAAAGTCCATCTTTTATAGTAAAATATTCATTAGAAGTACCCGCCACTATTTGGTCATAATCTCCTTCTATAACTTTTGCTTTAAGCATAGTATACTTACCAGATGGTGTAGTTTGCAAATATTTTACAACCCAATGGTCATATACATACATAAATATTCTATAGTATGTAGCATTCAAAATAGGATAGCCATGTAAAGGCGAGATATGAGAAAGATTTACTCTAGTCCCAAACCCTATACAATAAGGTTCTTTTGATGCTATAGTATTTTTTGAACTAAAATACCATTCTCCCCATTCATCTTGAAATAACATACTCAGATTTTTATCTATGTCACTATTTAAAGTTTTTGTGTTATTCACATAAGAAACATTTACATATCTTTTTCTATAATTTACTATTGAACTATATGACACATTATTTAGATTTGCATACAATTCGCTTGACCTACCTTTAGAATTATCTATATTTATTTGATATACACTTGCAGCGTTTCTACCATAACAAAAATAGCCTCCCTTTTGAAATTGCGCTGGCTGAGAATCTATCATATTATCTAAAGTATGCTTCACTGTATAAGTTTCTTTATCCATTATCTCTAATTTGTTTGTTGCATAGTTTAGTTGCGCATACGTTATTCCTCCAAAAATAGAATTTTCTCCTTTACTTTTTTCTGTAGACAAAAATATAGGCCAAAAAGTATATTCATTTGTTACAGGAGTTAACTGTACAAAATTTTGACTAAAATCCATATTATCCACTGTCATGTGTTTGTAATATATAGTGTTGTTTAGTTTCCTAGATATATAATACTCTCTATTACATGAAAATACTTGATAATATATATCTGCTTCATCTCTAAGGAAAACAATATTATCCCCTACTATATCATATGTTATATTGTAAACTTTTTTATAATGATTTTGATTAGAATAAAACCTTAAGTACACATTTCCATTTGTTCGCTGTAATTGAAATAAAAGTATATGTTCTAATGAATGTATGCCAGCAGTTAACGACAATGTTTTTTGAAACTTATTTTCATCATTTATATACACTTCAACTATCAAATCTGGTATATCTTCTTTAATTTCTATATCATAATTAACCTTTAACATGGCAGGAGCATTGTTATTTATAATAAAATACTCTTTAAAAAAATTTAGTTCATTACCTTTGTCTATAAAACCTCTATAAGATTTTAATTTTGCTTGAGTTACATACACTTTATCTGGCTTAGGATTAAAAGGAGGTTCTTCTTCCATATAATCGCCATTATCTATAATGTATTGTAATGCTGTATCTAGATTAGATTCAAATTCAGACATTTTTGTTTGTAGTTCACCTATTAATGTCTTTACATTATTTATTTCTGTGATTACAGTATCAATAGAACCTAATTTTTGCTCTAACTCCAAGCAATAAGAAAGTACAGCATTAATTAGTTGAGTTATTCTATCTTCTAAAGAAGTAGTTTCTTCAGGACTTAATTCTTTAGAAACAATTTTAGCTAGATTCTCTTGTAATTTGGTTTGCACATCTTGTAATATACTATCCAATTTACTTTGTAATCTATCTTCTAGCGTCCCTTGAGCTTCTATATTAACAAGTTTTGTCTCTAAAGAAACTAAAGAGTCGTACACTTGTGTTATACTTGTAGACAAATTTTCAGGAATTTTTTCTAAAATTTTAACCGCATCTTCCTTAATAGTATTTAACACTATAGAATTTTCGCTTATCGCTTCTGTTTGAGAATCTTGAGATGTAATAATAGCTTGTATATTTATTTCTATCTCTCCACAAGCTTGATTTATGATATTTTCTATAGAATTTATCATTTCCTCATTACCTGTAGAATCACTAGATAACTTAGATATCTTATCTAGTACAATAAAGATAAACTCTTTTAGTTCATCAAACTTTAATAAAAAACTTTTAATTTCTTTTTCTATTGAATAAAAATTATCCATTTCTTCCCTTTTACATATGACACAACTTATTATAACAAACAATGATTAGATATAATAAATATAGTGACATTTTTTTAGGTATTGACATTTCGCAAAATTTTTGATAGACTGCTTTATTCAAATATGGAGAATAATATGCAAAATTTACAACAATTAATAAAAAATACAAAATTAAACTTAATAGATAATGAACAATCTGTACAGATGAATATAGACAAATTAAAAGAACTAAGTAAAAATGTACTTTCAAATAATTTGCTTGAAGACAAAATAACATATGAAAGTGCTTTTAAAACGATATTAAAGTCTTTATCAAATACGGAAATGGTACTAAATAATTATTATTCTAATTTACAATCTTTAGACATAAAAAACAAAAATCTTACACTAGATATTTTAAGCGTTATGACACCTATTGCAAAAATGATCTCTAGTTTAAAATCTGTACAAAATGTTATTATATTAGCACAAAATCAATCTGCTTTAAAAGGGCAAAAAGATAAAGCTGATAATTTGGCAAAACTTAGTCTTGAGTTAAATTATGAAAATCACAAACTAGTAAAAATAACTAGCGAAAAATTAAAAAATATTAAAGATTTAATGAACAATGATTAATAAAATTTACAAAAAAAAGGAAACTTTATTTGCATAATCGCAAAAATTTCCCTTTTTTTATTTAGACAAATATATTTAACTACATAGCACGACCAGTTTCACTTTCTTTATAATGTGTATGAGTAATTTCATCTTTAACTTCTTCAGGCATCTCCTGCTCTGTATTTTGTAAATTATTTTCTGCTTGAGCAGGAATTTCAAGGCCTTTTTCATCAACATTTTCTTTTTTAGGTTTATCAACTTGTTCTGGTAACTCTTCTTCTATGTTTTTATTTTCTTCTTGTGATATATATTCTTCTTGTGCTTTTTCGTCTTCTAATTTAGTTTCTGGCAATTGTTCACCATCAGGGGTTACCTCTTCAGGCAAAACTTCTCCATTATTTTGAGTTTCTTCCCTTACAATATTTTCGCTTACTTGAACATTTTCTGGTAAAACATTTTCATTAGTTTGTTCTTTTTGTTCTTCGCTAGTTTTTGTTTGTGTTTTATTATTTGTCATACTAGATTCATTACTTTGCTCATATTCATAATCGTAAGAACTTGTTGCTTTTTGAGCTTGTTCTTTTTTCATTCTTCTAGTTACACTTACATCTGCAATAGCATAACTTGTTAAAGCAGAAGTACATACCACCGCTGCAATCCATGCACCAGATATTAAAAATAACAATGTTAAAAGAGAAAATGCTCCGCCTAAAATTCTTCCTGCAGTAATTATCTTTTTCGTATTATTTTTGCTTATTGATTTAAAACTACTATCTAATTCATCTTTTTGACCTTTTTTCTTTTTATGCTTAACATCAACAACTTTAGGAGTAGGCTCTACTATCTCATTTTCTTCTTCTTTTTCATTATTAATTCTAGCATTTATTTCATCTCTACACTGTGTTATAACTACAGTAGCATCTTTTATTGCCCTGTTAAAAATTCTTTCTACATAAACATAGTCATCTTGTTTTAAATCTTCTCTTTTGTACAATTGATAAAATTTTTGGATTTCATCTCTATTTTCACTAAATCTTGCTGGATCTATACCCTTTGCAGTTAGCACAATAAAATCTTCTAAAATATCTTTATATGCTGTATCTATATCTACTGGTGTTTTTTCTTTTTCTAGTTGTTCTTGCTCACTTATAAAGTTATTTAAGTGCACCAAATTCTCCAACATTTCCTCTTGTACAAGTGCTTTGTCTTCTTCGCTAGCATTCTCGTACTTAGCTTTTAAATCATTTATTTTTTCTACTTCATTATTAAAATTTTCAATATCAACATGATATGTATTTACAAAATCATCAATAATTTTATAAGAATTATCAATAACTTGATTTATGTCAATATTTTCCTCAAGATTTCTACTTTCTTTAGCTTTATCAATTGCATATTGACATCTATTTTTATACTTATTAATGTCAAAATTTAACTTTTGTCTTAACTTTTCACTTTCAGGTTCTTTTAGCAAATCTTCTAAAGTCTCTAAAATTTCTTCTTTCAAAACTTCAAAGTTTTCTGCAGGAACATTATATTCTTTTAGACCTTCTTCCATTTCCCTAATTGTATTTAGGACATACTCATTCAAGTTGTAGATATCGTTAAAGTTTTTATCTTTCAAAGTTTTTTCTAGTATATCATTTGCGACATTTTCTAATTCTTTAACTTTAATTAAAACATTTTGCTTATCATTTGATTGATTACCATGTTCAATACAGTCTTGTAAAGATTGTTCTACTTCATCTATTTGTGTCTGAACTAACGCTATATCTAATTCGTTATCTTCAAAAAACTTTTTAACTTTTTCTATTGCCTTATTAACATAATCTTCAATGTCTAAATTATCAAATTTGTCTATATCTATTTTTCTTGCATAAGCAATTCTAGAATTTAATGACCTTTTTAAACTCGTAATTTCTTCCCTATCTACTTCTGAAAAACTTAAGAAAGGATTTTTTTCATACATAGAATTTTGATTATTACTAGCCACATCGTATAACCACTTATCTATATTTTCCTTGTTTCTATTGTAAACAGCATCTTCTACTGTCTTTATAGCATAATCAGACATTCCATATTTACTAGCCAAATTTTCTAATTCGGCAATAAAACTTGTGTATTCTTTTACACTCTGTAACGCATTACTCTCAAACTCGTCACTACTAACTTTATGTATAAGACTTTTAGACATTTCATTCCATTCACTCTCATGATTGTCTAATTTTGTAAATCTATCAAGCGCATAATATACAAATTGTTCTTCAGTAGGTACTTGTCCAGATTTTTCATTCCATAAAACCTGTATACCTTCTTGTTCTTTTTTGTATTTAAGATACTCACCTATTTTTTCTTGTCTATCCTTTATCACTATATAAGGAGCGACATTAATATTTATAAAATTTTCAGTTTCTTGCAAATTTTCAAGCATTTCATTTATTGCATCTAATACAAGCATTTCAAAATCTTCGCTAGATTTATCGCCTTCAACTATTGTTTTAATTATATCATTTTTAAAAAGTGTACCAGCAACAACAAATGAATTTGTGTCAAATTTTGTATTTTCGCCTACACTTTTGTTTTTGGTTTGCTCTACATAATACTCAAAATCTGCTTGACTATATATTTTTTGTGAACAAAAATCTAAAGTTTTTTGCAAAATATTTTTTTCAAATCCAACACCATTTTTTTCATTCAATTCATATTTTGCAATCCTATCTGTCATAATTTTACTAGCTATATCTAACTTAGCTTTAAAAGACTCATCAAACTTTAAAGTTTGATTTTTTAGATTTAAAAAATACTCATTTTCAAAATTTTCTTCTTTTGCCACTTCTAGCAAATCATAAGTTATTTCGCTTATTCTTGAATCAAACTCTTTTACCAAATTAGCAAAATTATCGTTACTTAAGTTATCGTTATTGATAATGTTACTAGATAATTGAGCTCTAAGATACATTGCATATTTTAATTTATATTCAAAACCATTTTTGTCTAAACCAAGTTTATTTAATCTATCTGGATTGAAAATTGTAATTAAATCTTCATTATTTCCTTGCAAAAAAACAAGATTCAATATATTGTTTATATTCTCTTGCGTTTGTTCATCAACTACTTCGCTTGAATAATGAGCATCTAAAAATTTTGATTCTATACTTGATTGAATACCCTTTCTTTCAAAATCTAAATCTTGTATTCTTTTAATTTTTTTACTAAAAACTTCAAAACTATTTTGATTTTTTTGTTCACTAGTTAAAGGACCTAAATCTAAAGAACTATCAAAATCTTGTATAGAATACTTGTTTTTGTTATTATTTTCCATACCCACTCCAATTATCTAACATTTTAGCGTTTAGATTAATTACCAAAAAATTATACTATGCGTAAATTGTATTTTTATAAATTATATAATATAAATTGTAACATTAGTATACTATTTTGTCAATATGATACTAGCGTTTTGAAAAAACTCAAAATTTTATTTCTTTTTCTTAAGTTCGTTCATTTCATCTCTAATTTCCATTGCTTTTTCAAAATCTAGATTTTTAATAGCAATATCTAATAATTGTTGCAAATCATCTAAAATCTTTACCTTATCCTGCATCTTTATTTTTTTATTTTTTGAAACTTTTTGAGTTATATGCAATGTATTAGATATTTTTCTATACACAGTTTTAGGTTCTATTCCATGCTCTTTGTTAAAATTCATTTGCAATATTCTTCTTCTATTAGTTTCTTCTATTGCATTTTTCATACTATCTGTAACTGTATCGGCATACATTAGCACTCTACCATTTACATTTCTTGCAGCCCTACCTATAGTTTGAATGAGTGCTCCATAACTTCTCAAAAAGCCTTCTTTATCTGCATCTAAAATAGCAACAAGACTAACTTCCGGCAAATCTAGTCCTTCCCTTAAAAGATTTATCCCCACTATTACTTCATATTCACCGCTTCTTAGCTTATCTATAATTTCCACTCTTTCTAATGTCTTAATGTCACTGTGCATATAACAAGATTTTATTCCAAAATCTGTTAAATAATCATTTAATTCTTCTGCCATCTTTTTAGTAAGTGTCGTAATTAGTACCCTTTCCCCTCTAGAAATAACACTTTTAATTTCACTCATCAAATCATCTATTTGATTCTTAATTGGCTTAATTTGAATAACAGGGTCAAGTAATCCTGTAGGTCGTATTATTTGTTCTACTACTTCATTATTTGCATATTCTATTTCAAAATTTTGCGGAGTTGCAGACACAAATAATACTTGTCCTATTCTTTGCAAAAACTCTTCAAAATTAAGCGGTCTATTATCAAAAGCAGATGGCAAACGAAATCCATAATCTACTAAAGATTGCTTTCTTGCTCTATCTCCAGCATACATTGCCCTTATTTGTGGTAAGGTCATATGACTTTCGTCTATAAATATAAGTGCATCTTTTGGAAAATAGTCTAAAAGCGTATACGGTGGTTCTCCAGGCTTTCTACCATCAAAATATCTACTATAATTTTCTATTCCACTACAATATCCTACTTCCTGCATTAATTCCATATCATAGTTAACTCTCTCTTTTATCCTTTGAGCCTCTATATATTTGTTTTCTGCTAAAAATTTTTTTTCTTGCAACTCAGCATCTTGTAAAATATGCTTAATTGCATTTTTTACATTTTCTTCGCTAACTGCATAATGTGTTGCAGGAAAAACCGCAAGGTGAGATAGTCTATTTTTTACTTTATTTGTTACGCCTTCAAGTTCACATATTTCTTCCACTTCATCACCAAAAAATTCTATTCTAAAAACACTACTACTTCCACTTGGAAAAATCTCTAAAACATCTCCTCTAACACGAAATTCACCACGATTTAAGTCTATATCATTCCTGTGATATTGTATACTTACTAACTTTTTAATTATTTGAGATATATCTTTTTTATCACCCTGCCTTATAGATATGTGCATATTATAATAATCTTCTGGTGCACCTAAACCATATATGCAACTTACAGAAGCAACTACAATCACATCTCTTCTTTCTAAAAGTGAACTAGTCGCACTATGTCTTAACCTATCTATTTCTTCATTCAAACTCATATCCTTTTCTATGTAAGTATCTGTACTTGCTATATATGCTTCAGGTTGATAATAGTCATAGTATGAAACAAAATATTCAACTCTATTATTAGGAAACAACTCTCTTAGTTCATTACATAATTGACTAGCAAGCGTTTTATTATGAGCGATAACAAGTGTTGGTCTATTGAGATTTTTTATAACATTTGCCATAGTAAAAGTTTTACCACTACCAGTAACACCTAAAAGAACTTGGGCTTTTATTCCATTTAAAAAATTTTCAGTTATTTTTTTCACCGCTTCAGGTTGGTCTCCACTTAAAACCTTATCTGATTTTATAACAAAATCCATTTGCAATCATGTTCCTTTTATTTTAATTTTATAATGTTTTTTAAAATTAGATATAATATTAAAACTTAAAATAGTAATATTTTCATTGATTGATACTATTTTAGCGTTTTATATCTAAAGAAAAAATTGAAGCGATAGCTCCAATTCTAACTTGATTGTTTCTTATTTTTCACATAAGATATTATGCTCCAAATAATTAACCCTATTATAGCTATAACTAAAGCTATCTTTACAACATCTAACATTCCAGATACTTGAAACATATTTACCACAGCACCTATTATCACAAGCTTAATAGGACTATCATTTATCTGTACCACTACTCCTCTTATTTGTTCAGGTGTAACTACTGTAGTTTTCAAACTATCCGCATCTATTCCTTCATACTTTTCGCCTAAAATCTCAATACGATATTTATAATCTTCTCCTTGCATATAATGATGCACACTACCATCTTCATTATAAACAACTTCTATTATCCTATGCGTTACAGGAGTAGCCTGTGGATTAGATGAAAAAGTTATTATATCTCCAACTTTTAGATTATACTTATCAAAATTTGTACTAACAAGCACCATTTCTCCTTTGTATATAGTTGGCGACATAGAGCCTGTAAGTACATAATAGAACTGATAGCCACAAATAAGTAAAATTATGAGTGTTACAAGTACTATACCTAGTAATGCGCCGAAAGCAATGCCTATACCAGCAACTATTTCTTTCGCATTACCGCTGTTATTACTACTTTCATTATATTCGTCTAAACTATCTTCCTTTTGTAATTCTTCATTTATTTTATCTTTTTCTTCCATTGTAATTACACCTTTTTTCTTAAAGTAAAACTTATAAATATTATATCCAATACTAGCAAAATTATTTAGATTTTGCAAGAAATTAAAACATTTTAAATAAAGTTATTGATTTTTACTTATATCTATGATAATATTGTTTATATTACAATATTAATTCAGGAGAAAGTATAATGAGTTCTTTAAAAAATTTTTTTAAGTACATTGGTATCTTAATCTTAATTTGCTTAGGAATAGTATTAATTACTTTAGCTGGCATGGTACTTTTTAGATTTTCTCTTTTTGGATACAAATATGTTTCATTTGGTTCAGGAGATTTCCAAAAAGTGAGAATTAATCAAGACTTTGACGCAGACACACCTACAGACGCTACAAAAATAAATAAAATCACTGTAAATTCTGACAACATTGGTGTTGAAATGAAACCATGGATTGAGGGTTATCGTAATGATGGCGTTACGCCTTTAACTATTACTTACCTTATAGATATGTCAATATCTGCAAATGGTTTTGCAAAAGTAGATGAATCTGGAGAAGCTAAAGTTGATGTAAACATTGATGTTGTTCATAATGAAACAGATGATAGTTATGAATTAGTTATAAATGTAAAATCTCCAAATGGCTTTATAAACTACACAAACGCAGTTCTTTACATCTATACACCTTTTACCCTATGTGATTCATCTGTAGAATTTACAGACCCAGCAGGTATAAAAGTTCAAAGTAACGAAACTCTACATCTTATAGATGTAAATATAACTACCACTTCTGGTAATGTTAAAATTAGTGATAATCATGCAGGAGCCAACAATACAGTATACCCTAGTGCAACTATATATGTGGACAATCTAAATGTAGAAACATCAAGCGGTAAGCAAACTTATGAAAGATGCGGAATTTCTAACTACTCTGGAAAATCTACAACAGGAGATATGGATTTTTCATTTTTGAGAAATGGAGCTATCACAGGAAATGTGGAAATTAGTAGTGAATATGGAAAAATCACTTTTAACGACGGAGTAAATATAGGCATTAAAAATCCAACTTCTGATGAAAACACTCATTATTGCAAAATAAACGGAAAATTAACAAATATTAAGATAAACACATTATATAATACTGCTTTAACATACAAAGGCAACGCAGATTATATCACTATAGGTTCAGCCATTAAATCTTCTATAGATATAAACTCTAGTGATGCAAGATTAAATATAGGCAGTATATACAGCAATTCATTTATAAATGTATACTATAATGATGAAAATAACGAAGACAACAAATCTGGTAGAAGAACAATTAAGATAAACTATATAGAATGTGGCGATAGTTTAAATCTACACACTTGGAATGGCGCTATTGAAATAGGTACTCTTTATTCTACTAATACAGATATAACAAATTCTATAACTTCAGAAAGTGGAAATATAACTATAAACAATATTATAGGAAATTTTAATGTTTCAACATTAACAAATGGAAATATAAAAGTAAATCAATTAAACATAAACAATCAAACAGAAAGAGAAAATTTTCTTAAAGAGATATCTACTCAACCATTTCAATACGATTTAGATTCTAAAAAAGCCTTATTAGCACAAGTAAACAACTATATTAATGAATCTCACAATATTAATGTACCGTACGAAATAGCAATGAAGCAAGAAAAAGCTAGACTAGAAAAAGAAATCCAATTAATTCAAGAAGATATACAAAATGCAGTCAATGCAAACACTGATTTTACAGCAAAAGAGAATGAAATAATTAATTCTTCATTAACTATAAAAGCAAAATCTGGAGAAATAAGATTAACAAACATTTCTTGCAAAGTAACTACTAATATAATAGATAATGGAACATCTGCCATTCACGCGCAATTTGTAGAAATTCATGGAGATTCTATAATTAATTCAGGTTCTGGAAATGTATATCTATACATGCCATTTAAAACTACAGATACAGAATCTAAACCTTATTGGATATACGCTAAAACAAATGCAATAAACTCAAACAACACGGCATTTTTTGGAGCAAATGCAACTTTAAATTCTGGTACTGCTATGTCTGCATCAGTTATAAGTGGTCATGATAATACAAAAGTAAAATATATTATAGTTTCCACACCTAAAGAAGAAAATGAAACCGAAAACAAAATAACTTTAGAAAACCTAAAAACAAAAGCTGTTAGTAGTCAAACAATTAATATTGTAACGATAGATAGCAAGAGCGGAAATACAACAATAGATACAACTGAAAAATACACTGCATAATGTTATAAAAAAAATTCTAAGCAACCTTAGAATTTTTTTATTTTGCAAAATTTATATAAATTACATAAAAAAAGTATTTTATACGCTAAAAATACCGAAAAATGACTTATAAAGATTTGACAATAAATGTATAATTAGGTATAATTTTTTTATAAAAGCATAAAGGAGATTAATGTTATGAATCTTTTAAATATTAAAGATGATACTTCTATAATATATAAAAATGAAATTTATTACCATTTAAATCCTTTAGACATAAAAAAATTACCTATTGAAGAATATCGTAAACAAAATCTTATTTCATCTGTAAAGATATTGCCTATAGATTTAAACAATATCAAAGTTATAGGTGAAGCTATAAGACAAATAAAAATAAATAAAAAGAAATATCCTGATAAAAAATTAGATATTGAAAGGTATTTCAAATCTATCCTAGAAGACTTTTTTGCATTTAAGATAAATGCAAATAAAGCTTGCGAAAAATGCAAGCAATACAATGCAAATAAAACAAAAATATCAATAGAAAAAGACTGCTAAGTGTATAAAAACAGTCTTTTTTACTATAATTATTAAATTAAATATTGCAATATTTGTATTTCTTATATATAATATCTATAAGGAGTTTTTATGAATAAAAAACAAATATACAACTTGTTAAAAGTTGCTCTATTTTGTACTATTTTTTTATTTGCTTTTGAAGTTTTATTTTCTTTTGATACTGTAAATAATTGGATTGGAGGATTGATTGAAAATACTTCTAGTCAAATAATTTCTCTTATAATTGTATGGATAATCATGTACATACAAGTATGGTTAGTACCTATTCCCGCATATGTAGTACTTTTAGCAGCGACTCATACTCAATTAATCTCAACAGGATTTTTAAACATAGGAATAAATGATGTTATTTTTTATTTAATAACATTAAGTGCTTATATATGCGGATTTATAACTGCATATTTTATAGGATACAAGTGGGGAAAGAAAGCAGTAGAATGGGCTGCAGGTTCTAAAGAAGATTACGATAAATGGAGTACATTTTTATGCACTAAAGGTAAATGGTGGTATGCGCTAACTGTTTTACTCCCTGTTTTCCCAGATGATCTATTATGTATTGTTGCTGGAAGTGTAAGGTTTAATTTCAAGTTTTTTACTATTGTGAATATTGTGTGCAGAAGTATAGGACTCCTTTTTATGATAGAAAGTTTAAAGTTTATGGGTTCATGGAATGAAAGTGGGTTTCCAGTTACAGCACTATGCTGGGGAATAGTTTTATTAGCTATAATTGTATCTCTCATCGTTTTTAAAATAATTCTTGTCAAGGATAAAAATAATCAAAATTTTAAAGAAAGTAGCGTGGAAGAGGGTTGCGAGTCTAACAACAAAAATACATTTTCCAAAGACGACAACATTGAAAATATTATAAATAACGATTGTATAGAAACAAATGAAAAAGATATGTTACCACAAAAAACAAAACGCAAAAAAAATAAAAATCATGACACAATTGAAAATACTTAAAAAAACTATAACTCATATAAAAACTGAATAAAAGTTCATAACAACAAAAAATATAGGAAGAAATTTTAAAATTTCTTCCTATTTTTAATTTTTTTCATATATCATTCATCTATCTCATCTTTTTCTTTTATTTCTTTATCCTCTACCTTATCTACTTCTAGTTGTTCTTCATTTTGAGTAGAAACTTCTTCTTCACTAGGTATAAAGCAATTCATTGACCAATCTTCTATAGGCAATGAGAAAGCCATTGCTTGAGCATTTGTTCCTAGTCCAATATGTGCACATATGTTTTCAATAAGATTTGACCTATCTTCCTTATTTACAGCAAATAACACTATCTCTTTTTCACCATATACACTTTGCTTCGTTTCTCCATCTTTATTTACGGTTGCACTTCTTCCCTTTATTAAAGTAGCATCTACATCGCATATTTCTTTTGCATAATTTATTACTGAAGAAGAAAAACCATCATTTACAACAACTACAACTAATTCTAAAGCGTTTTGTTCCATACTACACTCCTTTTTTTAATAAATATATTAGATTTAATTCAGCACTTTTTGGTAAAATTGTATACAAAAATTGTACTTTAAGATTTTGTTCTTGCATCTTTTTATACAATTCTTGAAATGAGTCTTTTTCTTCTGTGCAATCTAAAAAAGCAACTACTATTTCAACTTCTTTATTTGAGACGGCTAAAGCACCTGCATTTTGATTTGCTTTAACTTGATAAGCATTTATTACAATATCTATATTAATTTTTTCTTTAGATAAAAATTCAACAACTTCTTTTGCCATTCCTTTTTCGCAATAAATGAATAAAACTTTAAATGTAGCCTTTATTTTAGGAATAGATTTGCTTTTTTTACCACTTTTTTCAATTACATTTTTAATCCATTCTTTAAAATTAAAGACTTTCTTATCCTCTTTTTTCTTTTTTTTATCTAACTTTTTATTTTTTATCAATTTCTTTTTCTCTTTTATGTTAGAAATATTCTCATTAAATACTTTTATATTTTTATCAGTTTTCATACGGTAATTATCCTTTTATTCAAACTCAACAACAATAGCTCTTTTAGTTTTAATTTTGTATTCATTTCTTCTTGATTTAACTTTATAAATAAAACCTACAATTAAAACTAATAATATAGGCGAGCTTGCAACTATTGCCAAAGAACCAAATGCATCTTTTAAAATACTAATTTCTCCAGACAAAACACAAACTATGCCAATAATCATTGGCAAAACAAAAGTCGTTGACATAGCTCCCGTGACAACACCTCCAGAATCAAAAGCAATACCTGTAAACATCTTAGGAGTTAAAAATGTTAAAATAAAACATATTGTAAAAATAGGTATAATTATATATAGCACATTTATAGAGAAAAGTATTCTAGTAGCAACTAACCCAAGTGCAAGACTTACTCCTACACACAAACTTACAAACATCATTTTTTTACTTACAACACCACTAGTTACAACTTCTATTTGTTTTGCTAAAACATGAACAGCAGGTTCTGCTAATACAATTACAAGACCTATAATGCAAAATAAAGGAATAATTAGCCAATTGTTCTGCATATTTGCTAAAGCAAGACCTAAACTTTGTCCGGTAGTTAAAAAAGCATAGTTTACAGCATTAAGAAACAAACTTATACCCACAAAAACATAAACAATACCTAAAAATATTTGAAAAATAGTTTTTAATGGTAATTTTAATGCAAATATTTGAAAAATGATAAAAAACAAAAATATAGGTAAAATTACTATAATAATATTTAAGCATTCATGAGGTAATCCAACAAAAAATTGTGCAATAATATTAAAGAAACCTTTTACTTCTTCTGGTGATGAATATACATAGTTTAAATCGTTTGTATGCAATATTATGCCTAACAACATTACTGCTAATATTGGACCAACAGAAACTAACCCAACCGTACCAAAACTATCATCGGAACTTTTACCTTTTACTGAACTCACAGTTGCCAAGCCTATACCAAATGCCATAATAAAAGGTACAGATATAGGTCCTGTCGTTACTGAACCGCTATCTAAAGCTAATGGGAAAAAATTGTCTGGTAAAAAAAATGCTAACACAAAAACTGTAAGATAAGAAACAAGTAGTATGATATTTAATGGTAAAGAATATTTTGTTCTAACAATTGATATTACCATATAAATGCCTACTCCTAGTGCTATAGCCATAATTAAAAGTGTGGAACTAATGCTTTCCTTCACTTGATTGGCAAGCACTATTAAATCTGGTTCTGCTATTGTTATAACAACCCCCACAAACAATGTTGTTATTATAGTCAACCAAATCCAATTTTTTTTCGCTAAATACCCCCCTATTCTTTCCCCTATTTCAATCATAGACAAATCTGCACCTAGAGTAAAAAGAGCTAAGCCAATAATTAAAAAAATGCTTGAAAAAATAAACTTAAAAACAAAATCAATATCAAAACCTAATATAAAAGAAAGTATAACTACAATAACAACTATTGGTACTACTGAAATTATAGATTCTTTAAGCTTTGATACTAGTAATGTTTTCATTTATTTCTCCTAAGCATATTCACTAATATTAGAATATAAAATTTCTATATATATGTCAAAGAAATAATGAAAATTTTCTTTCATTTTCTTAAAAAATTTTCTTTCATTTTTATTCTAAATAAAAAGTCCATTTTCATAATTAAATTCTGAAGAATATAAAGTGTACTTTTTCTCATCTTTATACTTCTCTATCTCAACAATTGAATTACTAAGTAATGACGATTTTACATCTATTATTCTTTGATTTCTTGAACCTTTATAATATAGATTTAAACTTTTTTGTGATAAATCAAATTTTCCATCAACTAGCACATTAATATTTTCTAAAAGTTCCATTAATGTTGGATTTTTACTCGCCATTTTTAAAAGCGTTTCAAACTTAAATCCTGTATAACACCAAATATTTAGTCCCAAGGATTTTATATATTTTGCAAGTTCACAAAATGCATCTATTTGAAACATAGGGTCTCCGCCAGAAAATGTTACCCCATCATGGCATCTTATCTGTGCTATCTGCTTCTTAACATCTTCCAATGGCACTAAAAACCCTCCATTAAAGTCATGAGTTTCAGGGTTGTGGCAACCTTTACAATTGTGAGAACAACCTTGAGCCCAAATTACAGCCCTCAACCCTTCACCATCAACTATACTATTTTGTTGTATCACTTTATTTGCAAGTCTTATATTCATATTTCACCATTTTAGTTTAATTTATGTTTAACTCTATCTCTTTCTTCACATTTTTTAGCATTGTTAAATCTATCTACAGTTCCTACAAGGTAACCTGTAATTCTTCTTATTCTTTCAAACTTAACACCTTCTTCTTTTCTTCCACATCCAGGACAAACATCGTTAATAACTCCTGTAAATCCGCAAATAGGATCTCTATCTACTGGATGATTTATTGCACCATAACCAATTCCCTTTTCTTTCATTAATCTTACAACTCTTTCAAATGCTTCCACATTGTCAGCCGTATCACCATCTAATTCTATATAAGATATATGTCCAGCATTAGTAAATGAATGATATGGAGCTTCTTTTTCTATCTTGTCAGCTACAGAAATGTCATAATATACAGGTACATGGAAACTATTTGTATAATATTCCCTATCTGTTACACCTTCTATTTTACCATATATTGACCTATCTATCCTTGTAAATCTTCCAGATATACCTTCTGCTGGTGTTGCAAGTAAAGTAAAGTTTAGATTATATTTCTTTGTATATTCATCCATTTTTTCACGCATATGTCCTATAATCTTTAGACCCAAATCTTGTGCTTCTTCGCTTTCACCATGATGATTACCTATTAAAGCTTTCAAACATTCTGCAAGACCAATAAAGCCTACAGACAAAGTACCATGTTTTAAAATTTTTCTTAGTCTATCTCCAGGTTTTAACTTTTCGCTATCTATCCACACACCTTGCTTCAAAAGAAAAGGAAAATTATTTATAGATTTATTACATTGAATTTCAAACCTTTCTAGAAGTTGATTTTTTACTAATTCTATTTTTTCATCTAATTCAGCAAAGAACCCTTCTAAATCAGTTTTTCCGCCATTTACAATACCATGCTTAATGCCAAGTCTTGGCAAGTTAATAGATGTAAATGAAAGATTTCCTCTACCTGGAGTAATTGCCTTGCTTTCATCTACAGAGTTACCTAAAACTCTTGTTCTGCATCCCATGTAAGCGACTTCTGTATCTTTATCACCTTGCTTATAATATTGTAAATTGAAAGGAGCATCTATAAATGAGAAATTTGGAAACAATCTTTTAGCAGAAACCTTGCACGCTAATTTAAACAAATCATAGTTAGGTTCTCCCTCATTAAAGTTTACACCATCTTTCACCTTAAATATTGATATTGGGAAAATAGGAGTTTCACTTCTACCTAAACCAGCATCCGTTGCAAGTAAGAAATTTTTTATTACCATTCTGCCTTCTGGAGATGTATCTGTACCAAAGTTTACTGATGAAAAAGGCACTTGTGCTCCTGCTCTTGAATGCATTGTATTCAAGTTGTGAATAAAAGCTTCCATTGCTTGATAAACTATTCTATTTGTTTTCTGTAATGCTTTATCATAAGATATCTTGAATAGTCTTTTCAAATACTCAGTATTTCTAGAATATTGGTCAAATATAGATATATCAAACTCTATACTGTCTATCTTATCTATTTCTCTAATAATGCCATTTATCGCTACAAAATTTTTAAATTCGCTAAAATCTAAATAATCATAAATTGCTTGTTTAAATTGTTTTTTAAATGTTTTAAGAACTCCGGGTGCCATATAATAATCAAAAGCTGGTATACTTTGCCCACCATGTTGGTCGTTTTGATTAGCTTGTATAGCTATAGCACCTAAAGCGGTATAAGACATTATATCGTTAGGTTCTCTTAAAAAACCATGTCCTGTAGAAAAACCATCATGAAATAGTTTGTTTAAATCTATTTGACAACAAGTTGTAGTACCCATAGACAAAAAATCTAAATCATGGATATGTATGTCGCCTGAATCATGAGCGTCTGCATGAATAGGTTTCATAAGGTACGCTTTTGCAAACTCTTTTGATATAGTACTACCATATTGTAGCATTGTTCCCATTGCAGTATCGCCGTCAACATTTGCATTTTCTCTTTTAGAATCTTCTTCACCTGCAGACTTTAAGCCTAAGTTCTCCAAAGCTTTTAAAAATTTATGTTGTTTCTTTTCTCCAAAAAATGCTTGTCTTGAATTATGCCTACGCTCTCTATATTCTTTAAAAGACTCAAAAACATCATCATATCCTAAATCTTTTAGAGTGTTTTCTATACAATCTTGAATATTTTCAATTTCTAACTTTTTTACACCTTGATCACTTATTAAAGTTTCCAATGTTTTATTAAAAGCCTTATTCACATCAGCTGGAGTATATTTTAGTTTATCCCCCTCTCTAATGCTATCAAATCCTTTCTTTATGGCTATTGCTATCTTTGTAGGATTAAAAGGAACTTTTCTCCCATCTCTTTTAACTACATAAATGTCTAAACTAGTTTCAAGTACATCTTGCATTTTTTGTTCTCCTTCAAAATTTAAATTTTACATTTTAAACTTACATCTAGCACCATACAAATGTCAAACATTTTTTAACATTTTATAAAAATGATTTTTTTAATTTTTATGATTTTCAAAAATATTTTTTTGTAAAAAATTTGTAAACTAATCGTATTTGCAAGCAGTTTATGAAATTTTATAAAAATAATTTACTAAAAATTGTCATTTTTTTAAAAAATCATTTTTTCAATTTTTTAATTTTTCCACTCATTAGGCATTGTTCTATATTCTTTAAACCATTCAGTGTCTTTTAGCAAAATATTATTGTTAGAGCATTCTACCTTAACTTCACCAAAAGCAGAAGTTACAACTATATTTCCATTCATTGGTTTATATCCTACTTGCTTATATTCATTTTTACTTTCGTCATATTCTAATATTGCTTCCGTTGTAACATATACCTTATCAGTGTATTTTGCCACTCTATCTATCATTAACTGAGTTGGAAAAGTATTATCCAAATTTTGAGTATATTCTATACTTCCCGCACTACATGTAACAGCTACTATTTTAGGTTTAATAACATTTAACAAAATATCATTATTACTTGTTTTTGAACCATGATGTCCTGCTTTAAAAAGTTCTACTTCAGGTAAACTATTCTTTTGTACTAAGTATTCTTCACCTTTTTCTTCTAAGTCGCCAGTGAATAAGAAGTGTTTGTCTTCCTGGTTAATCATAAAACATACAGAATAATTGTTTTCATCACTAGACTTGTTTTCATAATAATAATTATACAAAATTTCTAGTTCTACACCTTGAGATATTTCATACTTTCTTTTTGCACCATTTTCTTCATTATAACATTGTAATGCGTTATAGTGTGTCGCACCTTGCCTTACCTCTGCATCTCTTTTTTCTATATACTTATGATATGTATCAGTATTTGAGTTAGTAAGTGGAAAATCTATAATTGTTTCAAATTCATACAAATCAAAAAGTGAAGAATTTTCCGCAGTTGTACCAGCAAACCCAGCGATATGGTCTCTATCTGCATGAGTTATTATAGCGTACTCTATCTTTCCGTCTAAAACATAATTATCTAGATAACTTTTTATTGTTGATACGCTATCGGACCTAGAACCAGCATCTACTATTATATCTGTATCGCCAGACTTTATATATATGCAATCTCCGGTATACTTATTACCTAATTCCAAAAAATGAAATTGCACGCCTACAGATTTTTGATAATCAGTTTTAAGATTAGATTGAGCCACAACATCTGCAACTACAAATGTAATACAAAATCCAACTATTACAGCTAGCAGAGAAAAAAGTATTGTTTTCCATACACTCATCTTCATTTTACTTTTCCTCCTCTACTACAGATATGTACTTTATTCTTTGTATATTTTTGTACTTGTAGTTGTCTACAGTATATATAACACAGTATTCATTTGGTTTTGCAGTATCTATGACACATTTCCCATTGTCATTTAACTCAAAGCCAACATATTCAACTTTTATTTCACTAGTTATATCTTTGCCATAAGCAACAGCTTTTGCACCTTCTTCCACATACTCATATACATCTCCAACTTGCAAGACAATGTATTTCTCTCCATTCACTTCAAACATATCGTTTTTAGTTAAATAGTTATGAGTAAAAAAACCTAAACCTATTCCAATTAAAAGAAAACCTATAATAAGTATTGTAGTCAATGGATGAGTTTTCTTTATAGATTTTTCAATCTTTTTTCTAGTAGATTTTTTCATTTGTTACAACCTCCTTTAACCTCTTTATAATTATATTATAAAAAAAAATTTTGACCAAATCTTTAAACGCATTTAAGTCAAAAATTTTTTAATTTTAATATTGCTTAATTTATATTAACTTCAATTTTAATTTTTATTTAATGCTTAAAATTAAAATTAAATAAAACATAAATGTATAAAAACATAAATTAAACGTATTTTTCAATTTATTTACTACATGAATATGAAACTTTATTTATTATCATCATTTGAAAGCATATTGAATTTAAACTGATATTTTTCCTTACCTTCAATTATAGCAGCTAAAGCATCATCTAATCCTTTTATCGGAGAAACTTCTGTTACAGTTTCTTCAAGATTCTTATATACTTTCAAAAAGTGAATAATCTCATCTATTATATGTTTAGGTAAGGTATCTATATCTTGATAATAGTTATATAGTGGATCCTTAAATGGAATAGCAATGATTTTATCATCTTTTTCACCGCCGTCTATCATTGTAACTACACCGATAGGATAACATCTAACAAGTGCAAAAGGGTCTATACTTTCACTAGATAATACCATAACATCTAATGGATCTCCGTCATCACTTATTGTCTTAGGTATGAACCCATAATTTGCAGGGTATCTAGTACTTGTAGAAAGTATTCTATCTAAAATCATTAAACCAGATTTTTTATCTAATTCGTATTTTTTCTTACTTCCCTTTGGAATTTCTATACACACTATAAAATCATCAGGATTTATTCTATTATCATCTATACTATGCCATACATTTTTCATTGTTACATCTATATTCATATTTATCTCCTTTTATATTAATCAAAACTCATACTTTTGCGGTCTATCAAATAGTTTTTTTATTTCTTGTTTAATATCTGCATTTTCAAATAAAATTTTTTCTAAAGCAAAAGTTAAAGGCATATCTATATTATACTCTCTTGCGAGCTTAGCAATACCTTTAGTATTTCCTACACCCTCAGCGCTTTTATTATAATGTTGCCCATTGACTATATACTCACCATACATTCTATTTCTTGAAAATGGTGAAAATAATGTAGCTTCATAATCACCTAAATGACTTAAACCATATACAGTTTGGAAATTACCCCCCATAGCAGTAATTAACTGAGAAACTTCATAAGTTGCTCTAGTCATCAATGCACCTTTAAGGCAACCCCAATTTAGTCCATCTAAAATCCCAGACATAATACCTACAACATTTTTTGTAGCGGAACCGATTTCGGTACCCAATACATCATCTTCATAATAAAATCTTATTAAATCTGTAGAAAAAAGTTTTACCAAGTTTTCTGTTAATTCTTTATCATATGCAGATATAAGCATACAATTAGATATTCCTTGTAAAAAGTTTTGCACATGACCGGGACCTACCCATAAAGCCAAATTTTCTTTAGGCAAGCCATTTGCAATAGCTATTTGAGTCAAGGTTCTTCCAGTATCACTTTCTACACCTTTCATACAAAATACAAATTTTTGTTTATCATGAGGATATCTAACAACTAACTTTAAAAAACTATCTAATTCCTGAGTTAATATAGAAACTACAACGATTTCACTTTTTAAAGCAAGTTCTAAGTCGTCAGTTAATAAAATATTTTCAGGTAAAGATAAGTATTCATTTTTTCTTTTTTCTTTTAATAAGCAAAATGATTTTCCTTCTTTTCTTCCCCACAATGTCACATTATTATTTTTAGAAAGATAATAAGCAATAAAAGAGCCCCATCTTCCACAACCTAGCACGCTTATATTCATTTTTGCTCCTTATATATTTTGTATTCGCTTTGATTAAACATTTAATATTATATATTAAATAGTGATAAAAGTAAAGATGAATATACTAATTTTTTTATAAAATAAAAAAAGTTACATTTTTTATCACTTTTCCGCCATAATAAGATTAAGTAGTGGAGGAAAAAATGAAAAAAACAATTCATGAAAAAAACTTTTCTTTTACAAGTAAAAATAAGGATACACCATCAACTTTAAAAAGCAAAGAAAAAGTAAAGATAGCAAATAAAGAAAATATTCATTTTATCAGTGATGAAGACATAAGAAAAAAAGAAAAAATTATCAAAATAATTGATAGTATAATTCTTATTTTAAACATTGGCACAAACATAGCATTTCTATTTTTCATTGGAGATCTATTAAATGGTTTTTCTTACGCAAGTGGAATAGGATACAATTTTACAACTACTAGAACTATAGGCATCGTTCTTTTTGTTATTGCACAAATTACAGGTATATATCTTACTGTAAAACTTTTCTTAAAGCAAAACTTAAAGATAAGATTAATACTTACATCTGTACCACTTACATTTATATTTGTAGGAGGATTGTGGCTTTTATACAATATAAACTCTATACAAATAACAGATTCTTTGTCTGCCTCAAGAGTTTTAGGAATTTCAGAAAATGCAGTAATTTCAATTGACTTTAAATATATTCTTATTGGCATAGCGATATACATTGTTATACTATACTTTTTATACGGACTTATATTCAAACAAAGCAAAGCTACTAAAGTTGCTAAAAAAACAATAAAAAAATAAATAATCTAAATAAATAAAAAATAAGACAAATATTTTAACTTTATACATTTTTTTTCTTTACACATGTTTAGCCTGTGTGATATAATGTGATTATTATATTTAAGAGGTATGTAGTATATGAAAAGTGGTTGCAAGTCAACATTAATGGTTTTTATAGGCGTTTTTATAGGTATTGTTATTGCACTAGGCGGAGTCGCTGCAGCCGGATTTTGGGCTTATAATAACTTAAGCATAAATAAACTAGAGCAATTAACTGGACAAGAAATTATAGATATAGGAGATTATAATGATAAACCTATAAAAGATTTAATTAGTGAAATAGGCACACTAGCAAACAGTACAGTAAGCGAACTAGACAATAAATTACTTAATGGAAGCATTAAGAGTAATTTAAGACTTACTATAAATGGGAAAATAGTTGACTTAGGACAAAGCGTTTTTGCCGATATATTGAATTCTACACCAAGCGTTGCAATTTCTAAATTAGGGCAAATTAAAAACAAAATTACATTTGGTGTAATTTACAATGATATACTAAAAGCAATTAATGAAAATTTACCAGACTCTGCTTTTTCTCAAAAATACAAAAACACAAGTATAGAAACATTTTTTAAATCATTCCAAAAAGAAAAAATTTACACAATATTTGAAGCAGATAAAAACTTTGGAAATGACTTATTAAATACATTTTACAACTCTATAAAAAATCTTAACATTGAAGATATTAGCAACGAAGAAAAAATGGATACTGCATTAGATTCAATGGAAGTTAATCAACTTTTAGGACTAACTTCTACTTCTACAGGTGTATTAGGAGCATTATATAGCAAAGATTTAACAATGGGAGAACTAAAAAAAGACAATACTTTTGACGATTTATCTATTAATGATATCCTAGAGTTAGATAATACTGCTACAGGCGTATTAAAAGCAATATACGAAAAAAATTGGACTTTAAAAGATTTAAAAGTTTCTACAAATTTTAGTACATTAAACCTTAGCACTATACTTAATATTGACTCATCTGCTACAGGTATATTTGGCGCAATTAGAGATAGAAATTGGACTTTAGGAGATTTGACTAATGCTAATTTAAATAGTTTAACACTAGGAGAAATTATAGGCATCACTTCTTCTTCACCAAAGATTTTACAAGCATTACAAAATAGTACACTAAATTCGCTAAATTCAGATACAGAAAATTTGAGATTAGGAAACATAATTGATTTAGAAGAATTTGATTATGATTCAAATAATGATGGAACAATGGATAGTTATAAAGGTGTATTAGGTTTGCTTTTTGAAACAGATTCAACTAACGAAAATGGACCTAAAATAATAGATTTAGAAACAAAAATAAATACACTTAATGGTCTTATATTTAACAAACAACTAAAAGAACTAGTAAATAGAGAAATAATTATCATTGAAAATTATGATGCTAAAAAAGATAAAGATATTACCATAACTAGTGATGGCGGTCCTGTTACTAAAAAACTTGAAGATTTGACATTACAAGAATTTATAAATTATGCAGTTAGCGTAATACCGGAATAATCAAAACTACCGGCTAAGCCGGTAGTTTGCACTTGCCCCCTTAGGGCATGTTGCAGCATAATCGTGAACGTTTGGTGAAGTTCCGCCTCTTGCTCGACTTTCACTAACTGCCCCTTAAGGGGCTTTTTTTTATTTGTTCCCTTTTACTGGCTCACCCGTAAACGGGTCTATTATTTCTCGCATTGTTAATTGCTCGTAGTTTATATCTTCGCTTAATTGTTTCCTTATATATTCCTGTATTGCTTTCTTATTCTTCCCAACTGTATCTACGTAATATCCTCTACACCAGAAATGCCTGCTTCCATATTTATATTTTAAATTCGCATATTTTTCGAAAATCATTAAACTACTTTTTCCTTTTAAATATCCCATTATTTGTGCAACACTATACTTCGGTGGTATTTGTAAAAGCATATGCACATGGTCAGGACATGCCTCTGCTTCTATTATCTCCACCCCTTTGTATTGACACAATTTTCTTAACATTATTCCAATGTCTTTTTTAATTTTCCCGTATATTATTTGCCTTCTATATTTTGGTGCAAAAACTACGTGATACTTGCAATTCGCTTTTGTATGCGCTAAACTATCTATGTCTATGTTCATTAGACAAAAACCTCCTATGCTATTTAATTAAAGTGGCGAAACTTCAATTAAATTTTAGCATAGGAGGTTTTTGATATGCAAAGCTAAAGCCCTTTGGAACCACAAGCACTGCTTGTGGTTTACTTTTACCAATAAAAAATAGACTGAATTAATTCAGTCTATTTTTTAATCTTCATCTTCATCGTCACTTATTAAGTCATTTAAACTAAACTTAGTTCTTCTTAATAATGCTTGTAATTCTGGAGTTATTTCACTATCTTCATTTTCTTCTTTGATAGCATCTTTTTTAGATGGTTTAGGATTTTTTATTTTTTGAACATATTTATTTATAGGTTCATCTTTTTTCTTCCCATTATCATCATCGTCATCTTCATCTATATCAGCCTTCTTCACTTCTTCAGCATCATTTTCAACTAATTCTTGAATCTCTTCATTCTTAGTTTCTTCTTCTGCCTTATCTTCTACAGGTTCTACGAATTCTTCTTTTTGCTCATCTTCTTTAGTTTCTTCTATTTGTTCAACTTGCTCAGCATTCTCATTTTGAACACTTTCTTCTAATACTTCTTCTTTAATTTCATCTTGCACTTGTTCTTCTTCAGTATCATTTTGAACATTATCTTCTTGTATATCTTCTACTAAAACTTGCTCTTCATTTTCAACTGTATCTTCTATTATTTCTTCTTCAGTTGCATTTATATCTTGAGATATATTTTCTTCTAAAGCATCTTCTTTAACTTCTTCTATTTGAACATCTTCAACATTATTAATAGGCTCAACATTTTCTTCAATTTCTTCATTAACTATATTATTGCCTACTTCTTCATTTTCTTGTTCAACTTTAACATTTTCTTGTTCACTAGTCGCTTCTGTTTCTACTTCTTCAGATATAATAGCATCATTATCATTAGCAACTACTTCTTCAGAAGCATTTTCAACAACTGGTTCTTCACTTACAATTTCTTCTATATTGTCAGTTGTTTGAACACTATTTCTTATTGCTTCCAAATCTTTTTCAACTAAAGCAATATCTTCCTTAATTTGAACATTTGCATCAGACAAAATCTTATATGTTTGCTCTAATATAGGATATCTATCTGCATTAGCACTCATAACTTCTTCGCAGTGTTGCACAGAAAGTTTTAATCCATCTAGTAAGTCTAAATCTTCTGCAAGTTTGGCAGCTCTGCCCTCGTCTATGTCTATATAATTATTTACACCATATAGTACAATCTTTTGTTTAGCAACAATTGCATCTTTTCTTCTAAGTTTAGCTTTATCTCTCTCAAGTGTTTTCTTAACCCTTTCTAAAGGTTTGAATTCTCTCTTAGCTTTACGCAATAATTTTTCATTTTCTTTTAGTCTTTCTTGCAAAACAGCAAGTCTGTCTAAACAATCTTGTTCAGTTAAAAGTGAAACTGTAACAACTTCTTCTACTTGTTCTTTTTCTGCTTTTGCTTCTTCTAATTTTTCAAGTAATTCATTCTTTTCTTGCTCTAATAAAGCATTCTTTTCTACAACTTCTTGTCTTTCTTTTTCTAAAAGTAATCTTTGTTCTTCTAATTCTTTCTTAAGTTCAGCAATTTCATCACTTAAGGCCTTATAATATTCATCGTCTCTTACTTTACTAATTTCTTCTTTAGTTTCTTCCGCTATTTGTTCAGATTCAACTGTTGTATCTTCTACAACAAGATTTTCTGCATCATTTAATATATCTAAACTAATTAAACTATCTACATCTTCTTCTTGTTCAAGCTCATTATTTTCTTCTTCAATAGATTCTTCTAACTCTATTGCTTGTTCTTTCTCAGGAAGATTTTGTTCTTCTTCCTCTCTCATTTTATTTATAGCATCTATAATGTCTTGATACTCATCATCTTCTATCTCTATTTCGTTTTCATTAGTATTATTTTCTTCAACAACTTCTTGTTCGCTTTCCTTTTCCTCTGTAATAGTTGAGAAGAAATTATCCAAATCTTCTTGATTAGTTTCTACATCTTTTTCATCTTCGCCAAACAATAAATCGTTCAAATCAGTAAATGTATTTTCTTCAGTATTAATATTATTTACCTCATTTACTTCTTGACTTAAACCATTTTCATTATAAGCTAATTTTTGATTAAGCTCTTCTTCCTCTTGTCTAGCCTTGTCAAAATCTATATTTGTATACAATTGATTATTATTTTCTTGTTTGTTTTCTACAACTCTATCCTGAGTATATTCGTATTCTTGTACCTTAGTTTGAGTACTCTCATCTTTTTTAGCCTTAAAAAAGATACCATTTTTATTACCTAACAAACTTAAAAAAACATCACAAACAAAAACTATTATAAAAGCGCCTACAGCAATTAAACCTATTATTCCTAAAACATTTAGCACAGCTTCTACTAATGTAGTTGCGCAAATTAAACTATTTCCAAACATATGCTTAACTCCTTTATTTTATTTTTAATGCAAAAATTAAAATTAAATTGCACTTATCTATATGTTACAACTCATTATAGCACACGATACAAAAAATATCAATACCTTTTTTAAAAATATTCTTTTACTTCATTTAGGCGTATACATTGACTAGTTGTAAACATGTGTGTTATTATATATAATGTATGTATATATTTTAATAAAATACACTTTATTTTAGTAAAATTAAAGGATGAAATAATGAATAATAATTTAGATTACGGTCAACACTTTCTTATAAATAATGAAGTAATAAAAAAAATGATATCATATGCAAATATCCTAAACAATGAAACTATACTTGAAATTGGCGGAGGAAATGGCATATTAAGTGAAAAGATAGCACCACTATGTAAAAACTTAGATATTATTGAAATAGATGAAAATCTTAAAATATATTTGGATAATATAGAAAAAAGATTTACAAACGCAAAAGTATACTATAACAATGCTTTAAATATAAGTTTTAAAAATTACAAAAAAATAATAACATCTTTACCTTACAATATTTTAGAACCCTTTTTAAAAAAATGTGTTCATGACAATGTTGAATTTATCCTAATGCTAATAGGAGATAAATATGCTCTTAGTTTAAAAAATTTTTACAAAGATGAAAATAATACCTACACTCAACTTTTAACACACGCTTTCTACAATATAGAAATCTTAGATTTTGTACCAAAACAAGATTTTAATCCACCGCCTCGCACAGGAAGCTATATAGTTAAACTAATTAAGCGAAGCGAAAAAGAATATTGTTTTAGCACTTTTATACTCAAAGAACTATTTTCACAAGAAGATAAAAAAATAAAAAACGCCTTAATGGAAGCGCTCATCAGATTTAACACTTTTCAAAACGCAGTTTTAACAAAAAAGCAAGCTAAAGCAATAATTGAACAAATGAACATAGATGATAGTATTTTAGATACACATATGTCTAACCTTAGCAATGAAAAAATTACTCAATTATATAAAGCAATCATTACTTACGAAAATCAATAATATAATATTATAAAAAAGGAACATTTATTTTAAAGTAATGCTTCTTTACTTACTTTACTTTATTAAAATGTTCCCTTTTTTAAAATGTCTTTTTATTCAATTAAATACTTTTTTTATTATACGTTTCCTTTACATCTATAGTAAAACTTCCGTCAGGATTATTTAATATTATATTTTTATTTACAATTAATCCATAACCAGCATCTTTTACACCATGTATAAGTACTAAATGTGGATTTACTTTATTATTCGCTTGAACAAATGTAATATCTTTTACTCCTATTCTATACTTTGTACATAAAAACAAAATTTCTTGCAATCTTAATGATTGATGCACAAGGTAAAATTCTCCTTTACTATTCAAAAGTTCACTTGCCACTCTAACCACATCTTCAAGACTAAGTTCCAATTCATGCCTTGCTATATTTCTTACTTGATTATCACCAGTTTTTAAACAATCTTTTTTATAATATGGCGGATTGCAAAAAACTACATCTATTGAACACTTGTCCAAATATTTATTATAATTTTGAATTCTGTCGTTTATAATTTGAACTCTATCATTTAAGTTATTTAAATCCACGCTTCTCTTTGACATGTCAGCCATACATTCTTGCAATTCTATGCCAAAAACTTTACTAGCCCGACTTTTACCCGCAACCAATATCGCAATTACTCCACTACCCGAACACAAATCTACTACTTTTGCATTTTTTTTAATCTTAGAGATATTTACAAGTAATATTGGGTCATTAGCAAAAGTATATAATGTAGGATTTTGAATAATTTTTAAGCCGTTGCATTGCAAATCGTCTACTCTTTCATTACTTTTTATCAAACTCAATTTCATCTACTCCAAACTCAAAAGTTTCAAAAATATTTTCGCCTTTTTCTATTCTAATAGTGCATCTTTGATTAAATAAGTCGTTATATACAACTAAACCTTCACCTTCTTTAGTTTTTACTATACTATTTAACTTAGGCATAGTTTTTGCCATTTCAATATATTCATCATTTTCAAAAGCAAGACAACACATGAGTTTTCCACAAGCACCACTTATTTTCGTAGGAGATAATGAAAGATTTTGATTTTTAGCCATTTTGATACTAATTTTTTCAAAATCTCTCATATATGTAGAGCAACAACATTCTCTACCACAAGGTCCTATAGCACCTTTAATCTTTAATTCATCTCTAGAACCTATAAGTTTTATTTCTACTTTAATTTTATAGATTTCAGACAATTTTTTTACTAGTTCTCTAAAATCTACTCTTTCTTCTGCAACAAAACTAACTATTATTTTACTTCCATCAAGTACAAATTCTATATTACAGAGCTTGTTTTCTATTCCACATTGTTTCATTAATGACTGAACAAAAGGAAAATCTTTTTTAGCTCTTTCCCTATTGCTCTCAAACTTTTTTAAGTCAGCTTCAGAAGCAAGTGCAATAATAGGTTTATATGTGTACCCTTCATCTTTTATTTCTTTATCTACATACACAACTCTTGCAAGTTCTCTACCTCTCATTGTATCTACAATAACTTTATCGCCTGCTTTAAGAATTAGATTTTTTGTATTTATAAAATCATAAACTTTTCCTGCCTCAAAAAATTCTACACCCGTAACTAACATTCTAACTCCTATTTAACTTTATTTTTAATACTCCTAATAGAAACTTATCTATTACAATATTTGTCAATATATTTTTTTCCATCAAATCACAGCAATCATTACATAATCTAACAATTTTAGCCAAAGCTTTTTCATCAGTCGTACATGCAATTTTGCCTTTTAATGCTTGATAAAACACACCTTGCACTATTTCAAAAATATCTTTTAAATGTTCTTTATTTTTATTCAAATATGCCACATATTTTAGCATATCAGCGCTTGAACTAAATGCATTCAACATAGATATACCAAACTTATATCTATCCTCAAATACATTACTTGCTTCATGATACTGTATTGCTTTAGAAAGAATACCATCAGATACATCTACCATATGTAAGCTTTTTTCCGTACTACCTAAAAGTGCTATAAGACTTTGTTTAGGTAAAGGCTTTAATATATAGGTCTGGCATCTACTTTTAATAGTCGGCAATATTTTTGATATACTTTTTGTAAATATTATTACAGTAACAAAGCTAGGCAAATCTTCTATAGTTTTTAACAAAAGATTTTGAGTTATTTCGCTTAAATTTTCACCTTTTTCAATAATTAAAAATTTATGCTCACTTTCAAAAGGTTTTGTTATTGCACTTTCAAGCAAATATTTTATTTCTTCTTTTTTAATTAATGACTCACCTTTACCAAAATAAACAACATCTAAATGAGTTCTATTTTTTATTTTTATACAATTTTCACACTCAAGACAAGGCATATCATCTTTTAAATTTTTGCAATAAAATTTTTGCAAACAAAGCTCTAAAAATGATTGCGCCAATATCTCATCTGCTGAAACAAAAAGGTAACTAGCACCTATTTTATCATTTTCAAAATTCGGCGCTATTAATTTAAAATCAACATTCTCTTGCAATATCTTTATTATCCTTTTGTCTTGCATTTTTTAAGCTCTCCATAATCAATCTTTTTGCTTCTTGCCTAACATCATCTATACTTTTTCCATCTATCTCTATCACTTTTATGCTTTTATCTCTATTTGCCAAATAATCATAACTGTCATATATTTTTTTACTTTGCTTTTCACTTTGAATATCTAGTCTATTTTCTATACCAGTCCTAAGAGATTTTGAAACTTTAAGAAATATTACTAAATCAGGTTTAACACCTCGTAAAGCAAGATTATTCACTTCTTCCACATTATTTAGTCCTATATCTGTACACATGCCTTGATAAACATATGAAGAATATACAAACCTATCACATATTATCATTTTACCTTCATTTAGAGTAGGAATAATAACTTTTTCTACAAGTTCACTTCTTGAACTAGCAAAAAGCAACATTTCAGTAAGTTTACTTATCTCTGCACTATTTAATATAAGTTCCCTAACTTTTTCCCCAAAAAGCGTACCTCCTGGTTCTCTTAAAAATAGTGCATTAGGAAACTCCATTTTTAGCCCTTGTATAAGTGTAGATTTTCCACAGCCATCTCCGCCTTCTATTACAACAAATAAGCCTTTATTTTTGTTTTCTGCCATAATTCACCTCATTACTAATTATACCAAAATTTTATAATTTAAGCAACAGAAATTTTAAAAGTAGAAAAACAAAAAAAGCAATAAACTTGCTTTTTTGTTTGTATGTTATTGAAATAGTTTTGTCAAATAATCCGCTGCATCTATTTGCACAGTTGTACGAGATTGAGGTCCAGTAATCAAAAAACCATTACCTATACTTGCTGTAACTATTTGATTTTGTTCTTCTTCATTGATTCCACCAGCATTCCTGTACAAATCAACTAAGTCAGTAATATCGTTTGGAGAAAGTGAGAAGATAAGCGAATATTGACACGCATTAATAACGGCGGTAGACTGTCTAGCCATTTCAGGACTACCAATAAAGTCTTTTATACTTTGCGTAATGACTATTTGCATACCATCATATTTACGAATACGCTTAGCCATTTGCATCATGAAGTCTAACGCAATAGGATATTTAGGATTGATAAACAAGTGCGCTTCATCAACGACAACGATTATTTTTCTCTTAACACCGTCTTTCTTATATTTTGCATTAAATTCCCTATTTTTAATAATTTCATTATCTAGGTACTTAAATACTAAAAGCATTTGTGCAGATGCAATAATAGAGTTTCTATTTGCAAGTAAACTTTGGAAAGAGAATGTAATAAAATTTTCCTTAGTTTCTATACTTGAAGGAGCATTCCATAGGTTAGAGTTTCTGCCTCCAGTGGCAAACTTTTCTATATATGTTTCTATAGTTTTAAAGTTTTGTATTTTATAAGCATCAGTTTCTACTTCTATTTTTTCTCTAATTAAAGCAAGTAAATCATCAAATATAGGGAAATCTTCAGGTTTTAGCGTTCTTATAGGAGTTGAAGCATTTATTCCTTTTCTATAATACACTTCTGTAACTATAGAATTTAATAATTCTAAAGCATCACTACTAAGACCATCTAAAATTGTTTTGAAGAACTCTTCTAAAAATTGTAAGTGTAAAGCAAATGAGTCATCACCTTTCTTTATCTCTTGTTTTGCTTTTTTCTTCTTATTATCATCATCTTCTTCATCATCTAATTCATCTAATTCTTTTTCATCATCTTTTAATGTTGTAAATATATGGAAAGGATTAAATGTTCCTGTCGCAGAAGAACCTACATCCATTTGTTTACCCTTTAAAGACTTTGTTAAAATGTCATACTCGTTTTCAGGGTCTAAAATAAATACTTTTATGTTGTCTGCGCCAAAGTTTGCCAGCAATGTTTTAGTTGCATAAGATTTTCCTGAACCAGATTTTCCTACAATCATCATATTTGAGTTTACTCTTTCAGTATCTCTCTTAAAAAAGTCTACAAATACTGGATATTCGTTATATCCAAGATAAAAGCCCTTTTCATCTTGCAATTCACCTGACACGAATGGGAACATAGCAGCACAAGTAGTCGTAGGTATACCTCTCCAATACTCTTTTATGTTATCTCTTCTTGAAATACTAGCACTAATAAAGTCATCTACTTGTCTACCATACATTTCACTATACTTAAAACCATTTTGCTTAATCATGGCTCTTACTTCTTTCTTTGCACCCTCTTCACAAATAATGTGCATATTTACATTATAAAGTTGTTCATTATTATTCTTTAAATCTTTAAGCAAGCCTTGCAATGTTTGCATATGTGTTGAGAGTTCTATTTGAGCACTGTTTCTATATGTTTTTTGTATCTTATTTTCCATTTCTATAAGCGCTCTATCTATTTGCTTTTCACTATTTAACTTTTGTACAGGTCTTATGTTTACTACAACCTTTGTTCTGTCTATACTAAACAAATTGTAACCCCAAGCATTGCCTACATGAAGTGGATAATCGGATATTGTAAACCTTTTATAAGCTTCTCCATCTATTATAGTACTACCCATTCTAAACTTTATCTCTTTAGGAGATATCCATTCTACATAGTCCTCTTGAAGCATATATTGCACTTCTCTTTCATCAAAGTCTTTTGTATATGTAGACTTCAAAAATGCAGCTAACCTATAACCAGTTATTAGTTCTGACCTTAGAGGCGTTACACTAGATTGCATAGAGTGAATCATACCTTCAATAGTTGTATCTAATGCTTCCAAATCTTTATCATATACTACAAGATAAAAATGGTCTTTATACTTTTTCTCTTGGCTATTGTTATAAGACATTTGTGCAACTCTATTTTCTAGTATATCCGTTCTTGCTAAAAGTTCTTCTTCAGAAAATTCACCTTTTTCACACATCCATGTTAAATCATCTAGCTTCTTTTCTTCATTTTTAATATAGTTATCAAAAATTATAGGAGATGTAGTCTTTACTATACTACAATATTGCTCTTGTCCCAATCTTCTTAAAGCATTAGCAAATGTATCTATAATCATGTTTTGTTTGTATTCTGTATATAATCCAAAAGATATAGGCTTTATCTCTATTACACAAGCTTTATATTCTTTGTAATCTATATACTTGTCTAGATATATTCCTTCAAATGGAATTAGCTTTGAAAGTTTTGTGTATCCTCTTTTCTTTTCTTCTACTGAAAATCTTTTTGGAAACGCTATAAATCTAAAAACTAAACCAATAAATGTATATATCCTTATGCCTTCTTCTATTTGAACAAAAAGAGAAACACCAAAAGCTAACCACACTATACCTAGATAAATACTAAGATTAGTACCTTTATATATAAAGTTTGAGAAAAATATAGCAATAGCAATAGTAACCACTACAACTATGTATATAATATCTACTAAAGTTATATTTTTATAAAACTCCATTTTGATTTTAGTTCTTCTTGGAATTATTCTAGTTGCCATACATTCTCCTTACACATCTTTTTTTTCAATATAGCACACTGAATTAAAAAGTACAAATTTATTTTGCCTAAAATACATATTTTTATTATTTTAAAGCGTTTTTTTAGGATTGACTTTTTAATAATCGTTGATTATAATATGTGTAGAGCAATAACAAAAGGAATTAGTTTTATGAATAATAAAAGACAATTTTCAAATATGCAAAAAAGTTATTTAAAGACATATCAAACAAGAAATAAAGTAGAAAAATATAGAGAAAATGCAGAAAGCAACAAAGAATTACAACGAAAAAAAGAAGAAATCTCCGGTATAACTCCAGAAAAGAAACGAGAATATAGACCTACTGTTGAAATGCTTTACTCCGAAAAAGAAAATTGTAAAGAAAAACTTCACTTAGATGATGCAGGTTTCATTCTTGAAAGTTCATTTTATTCTTATAAACTTTCTTTTAAAGGACTATTACAAAAATATAGTTTTATTTTACCAAATAAAGAAAAAGAACTACTTTTTTCATCTCCTAAAGTCGCTTTTAGAGCAAGTGCGTATCACTATAGTGGAAATGATATGTTCTTCTATAAATGGTATCTTATTGCACCCGAACTTTTAAATAAAAAGAAAGAAAATGGTTTACCTTTAAATTACCCTCCTATATACTTGCTTACTATTTGTTATGATAAAACTAAAAAAGAATTTTATATAAATTATCAAGCAGATTTAGGTGGATACGAAGATGCTTTAGTTAATCTTATGTGTTTAGATTATTCTTTTATTAATGGTCAATATAATAAGAAAAGAAATGAAGACAATTACTCAGTTTCATTATATACATTTAAAGAAGGTCTTTCTACACCTGATTGTTTATCTATGGATAAAATAGAATTAGATAAAAATTATAAAGACTTACATGAAGCAATAGATTTTATGTTAACAAGATTAAATATTAAATATGCGACAAAAACACAAGGAAATTTTGTACTTAAAGACCTCGCAAATTCTTTACTAGATAATAATGGCTTATTTAATGAAAATTCTGCAGAAATTATACCTATTTCTCTTGAAGAAATACAAAAACACATAGAACAAACTATTTCCACAAAATCTAAACTAAACGAAACAAGATCAAGCAATTTTTATAGTTTTGATAATAACAAATAGTAGGATAAAATAAATGCACCCTATAATAAAGAAATATATTTTAACTTTATTATAGGTTTTTTTATAAATCTTTTGTTTAGAAAATCAAATTTGAAAATATGAATGTAGTAATACACATGTTAAATATAATGTATAGTTCTCTATATTTTATTATTACATTTGCAGTTTTATCTTATTTACTCATTAAAAATAACTATATTTTAAATATAATATCGTTTTTTAAAAAACTATATATGGATTAATATAAACTAATTGTATCTACATTGTATCATATTAATTCAAACTTCTTTATTTAAAATTATTTGTTATACATTTTACTTAACATAAAAAATTAATATGATGTATACTAAAATATATATAATAAAAGTTACAAAAAAAATAGGGCATAACCCTATTTTTTATTACAAGCAGAAAGCCAAAATTTTGTATAAATTTCTTTTTAGAAAATAGACTAAATACTATTTCTTGTCTCCACCATCTTTCTTGCCACCACTTCCAGGTTCACTAGTAACATCATTAAAGAAGTCTGTAACTCTAGAACCTAATTGAAGAGAGCCAGCTCTTTCTTGATAGTTACCATTTACAATTGCTTTCCTAACTTTTGTAGATGCTTTGAAAATTGTTTTATATGCCTTACTTAATTCTTCATTTTCTTGTATTGCTGCATTTTTAGCATCCAACTCTTCATTGTATCTTTCTTTCCATTCATCTACCTTTTTATTAATTTCATGTCCCTTTAAAGAAAGTTTTGTCTTTATCGCTACAGCTCTACGAACTCTACCCATTCCTTCAAGTCTATTTTCCATATCTTTAGCAAGATTTTCTATATCCTGTTTTTTCTTACCATCTGCATTTCTCTTTTTATGATCTTTTCTCATTGCCTTTCTTTCACTAGAAGAAGCATGAGTAACTTGGTATTTAATGCCTTTTGTCATATCGTAATCATATTGTTCTTGCATTTCTTCTTTTTCTTTGTTGTAATTTTTTTTCAAGTCTTTTAAAGCTTTTTCATAAGATGCATCCTTAGTTGCCTTTAATTCTGCAGCCCTTGCTTCATCAATCTTGCCTTCATTAAGCAATTTATCTATTTTAGCAGTATCTTCTGCATGTTTTATATCTAACTCAGCTTTATTTTCCTCAAATTTATTTTGAGCCTCTTCCTTTTGTTTTTCAAACTCTGTGGCTCGTTTAGCTTTCTCATTTTTAATCATGCCTCTATCTCTTACAGATCTAAATTTAGTACCCACTTTATCTTTTACTGCTCCAGATGCTCTTGAAGCGGCATTTTGCATTTTACCCTTTGCACTTGCCCCTTTACTCATTAGGTATTTTGCAGATGCACTATTTTGCAATGTTTCACCTATTGAGCCTCTTAAAGACTTACCTGCAGCATCTATATCTTCAGCACCAATCATTTCACCAAGCCATGCAATAGACTTTTCACAAACCATTAATCCTGCAATTAGAATAAATATGCTGTATATTTGTTGCAAGAAGAAACCACTTATACCAGTAAATATGCTATGACCTTCCATTTCTAATGCTACTGCTAGTGAAGCTGAAAAATCTACTTGAATTAGTGTTGCAACAAGAATGAAATACAAATTTAGCGCAATCACTGGAGCAAAAATCATAGTAGTTTTACCTATAAATTTTGTTTGCCACTTTTTCAATGCTTCACCTTTATCTAACGGATACAAAGATATGATAGCAGGTGATACTACAAATAGTATAGCGAGTTCATAAAGCCTTACGGCAGCCCCCAGTACTATTCTAATCATTACAGCGCCAATATAAAAGATAGTAAAGAAACCTATAAGCCAATTAAATTTTGTTAAATCATAGTAATAAAATACTTGTGCTGGATTTTTTGTGTTAAAAAATTTATCATCATTCATTCCATTACCATTGCTAATAAAGTTAGAAAATCTATCATCAGTTCCAAAACTTACACCATCTGGTAAAGCTTTCCCGTATAAGAAACAATCATCTATACTTTGAGCGACTTCATTACGACTGGTTCCTTGTATAAGGTTTGGTAATTTTTCTTTATCATTAGATAGCGAGTAATCTCCACCTTGATTAGTAAGACTCAGATAGAAGTTTTCATCTGTTCTAACTCTACTTGCATCTTGCATGCAGATTGTAAACATTTTGTTACTTATAAGCGTTTGTCCAGTAACACTAGTTGCTGCATCTAATGCCTGCATTAAGTACCCCGATGCCAACACTCCAAAAATACACACTAACGGCACACATAAGAAACTAACTAACGCTCTTACACTTCTTTTAATTATTTCCATAGGGTTATTTTCTGCTTTTTCTACAGATGTAGAATACTCTTGCTTAATTATTGCAATCATGGTAAATATAACAAGCAAAAATATAGATAATATAAGTATCTTTATAAATGCACCATATACATATTCATGAGTAAATATTGAAATAATGATATTATTTGAAGCGACTTCACCTAATTGAGAACTGCCCATAGTTGATGAATCTACCCAAACGACTTCATTTACTCCTACAAGCATACCGAATATTACTTGTATGGCATCTATAATGGAAGCAAGCGTCGCCCAAATATTATACAACGCTTTAAGTATTTCTCCCCACAAGTTTAAAAAAACATCAACTATTGATTGGATTATATCTTTAAACCAATTAACAGGATTAAAACCATCCAAAAATAATAATTTATTTACAAACATAACATCTTCTCTCCCTCTTTACATCCAACTAAAACATATACCAAAATTTACAGGCTCACTGTATTCTCCAACCAACTCAAATTTAAACTCAAAAAAATCTGCAATTTCATTGTTAAAATTAAATGTTGATCCAACAAAATTATCACTTGGTGCCGCTATATACCCCTCATCTATTTGCCACCATGGAGGTGTAACTCCTTCAGGATAGTGAAAAGGTAAATATGTATTCACTAAAATATTTGTAACACCTAATCTTGCCATATCTGTAACATCTTCTTCTTTAAAACAATCAAGTCCCATTTCTTTATATTCTTGAACTAATTCATCAGTAATAGATATACTTGTACCATATTGTAAAATTTCTTCATTGTTAAATGTTACTTGACCAACTTTAGCTTCCACTGTTTTCTCAATACCTGCATATGTTCCTATATATTCCCTATAACTATCATCTGTAAAATGATATCTAATCTTTATATCTATAGTTATATCAAAATCTTGATTAGTATAAAAATTAAAGTAAAAGGAATTAAATAAAGTTAATTTTTTAACAGAAACAAGTACGCTTTTGTATTGTTTAATTGGAACTTTAAATCCATCTATTTCTTCAATATACTCTGTATCTTCAGGTTTGTATACATCTTTTGTGATATTTGGCACATGACTCATTTCTAGTACATTAGGTATATCTTTTGTTACTATATTACCATCATTATCTTTTGATACAAAACTAAAATCTAACATACTACTATAACAAATGAAATATATCGTATTTGTATAGTTTTTAAATCCGCTATATTTTGGATTATTTACAATATCTTCTCCATACGCAAATTCTGGTACTTTTAACTCATTAATGTCTTTTGCTTTTTCATTAATCACATTGCTTATATCGCTAGGAACACTAGGAACACTTTCAGCATCACCCCACACTATCCTTGACCATATTTCATTCCTTATAACTGTATCTTTTCTTTCATTACTATTGTCATAAGACACAATTATATTTTTATACTTTGATATGGACAACTCTATGTAATCTTCAACATAATCAAATGTTGCGTTATTATTCACATCTACAAACTTCTTTAAATCTTTTGTTACAGCACTTTCACCTATTACACTTTCAAGCAAAAACTCTGCAATATTGTCTATTTCATAATAGAAGAAACCTGTATGACTAAGTTGTTTTGCAAGTTTAAGCAAGTTTTCTTCGTTAAACTCTCCCGCATTTTTTAATGCAATGTATTCGCTATTTGAAGCAAAATCATTTGGAGTATATGGTAAAACATCTTTGCCTAACAATACTTGATACAACTGATAATTCATATAGGCAACAACTTCACTATTTGCAAAATCAAGATATGTATAAAGTTTATTACCATCTTCACCGTATAACCAACTACCACCCCACAACCAACTATCTTGATAAATAGCATTAAGATGAGTATCTTCAATGCTACGAGATATGGCAGTTAAAGGATTACCGTATTCATCATATAAACCTTTTAAAATTCTATTTGTTAGTTCTGAAACCATACCATAGGCATCGTTACCCGTTTCGCTTCCATCACCCTTTGAAGTGTACACAAGAGTTTGTAACGAATCTTCTAATGAACCAGGCTCTCCATTTTCACCTTGAACAAAAGTAAAACAACCAGCAAAAAAGAAAGACATACAAATAATCATACACATACATAAAGTAGTCTTGACTTTATTCATAACTTTCTCCTTTTGCTTTCTAAAATATTTGAAACTAATTACAACTTTATAATAATATATTATAACCTATTATAATACAAAAAATATGAAAATACAAGGGTTTATTTTAAAAAACCTTAAAAAACACTTTTTTATGGACTTTTTTGTTAAAGAAAATCAGCAAATAGCATCTTAATTCTTTATAAAAATTTCAAAATTTTTAAAATACAGTACTAAAAAGTTAATTAATGTTTATGTTTTTTAATTTTAATTTTAATTAATTTTTTAAAATTAAAAATTAAAACATACGAATAAATAAAAGAAATATTCCAAATCAATAATACATTATATTTTTAAAAAACTTTGATAACAGTCTTTATTATATAAAAAATATTTTTAAAGCTTATATAATCAACTTTACTATATAAAAAAAATGTGCAAATGCACATTTTTAATACTTATAAAATTTTATTCAATTACTTTAATTCAACTACAGCGCCAGCAGCTTTTAATTTATCAGCCATTTCTTGAGCTTCTTTAGCAGGAACATTCTCCTTAACTGTACCGCAGTTATCAACTATAGCCTTAGCATCAGCAAGTCCTAAACCAGTCATTTCCTTAACAAGTTTAATAATTGCAATCTTAGATGCACCAGCATCCTTAAGAACTACATTGAATTCGCTCTTAGTTTCTTCTTCAGCAGCAGCAGCTACTGGTCCTGCCATCATTACAGGTGCAGCAGCACTTACACCAAACTTTTCTTCTAACATTTTTACTAATTCACTTACTTCAACAACTGTAAGTTTTTCTATTTCTTCTACAATTTTATTTAAATCAGCCATTTTTAATATCTCCTTTTTATTTTAATTTTGTCCTTTTTCTGCTATAGCATTTAAAGCAACACAAACACCACGGATAGGTCCATTCAATACGCTTAACAATTGACCAATTAGAGCTTGCTTGCTTGGCAACTTAGCTATAGTTTCTACTTTCTCTTTTGAAAGAACTTCGTTTCCTAGAGTTCCGAAAACAAATTGCATATTTGGATTATCTTTTATAAAGCTATTTAATATTCTAGCACCAGCAACTTCATCGTCATAACTTAGAGCAAAAGAGTTTGTTCCTTCTAGTAACTTTTCATCTATATCATAGCCCAACTCTTTTAAAGCACGAAGAACTAGTCTATTTTTATATACATGGTATTCAACATTTTCTTTACGAAAATCGTTTCTAAGTTGAGTATCTTTATCAACAGTTGTACCCGCATAATTTACTACAATCATAGACTTAGCTTTTTGTAACTTCTCTTTTATCTCAGCTACAAGTGCTACTTTAGAATCTTTTCTTGCACTCATTATGTTCCCTCCTTGTATATTGAAACAAAAAATCTCTATACCTCCTAAAGACAAAAGGTATAGAGATGAAAAAACCAGTTCTATATCTTTCCTCGGTAAGCATTTTTAAGCTTAAGCACTTACTGTCTTAGGTTAGAAATTAATTATTACAAATGTATGATATCATAAAATAAAATAAAAGTCAATGGATTTATAAAATTATTTTTTCTTTTTATAAGTTAATATTTTTATTTATCAAATTAAATGTACTTTCTTATATCTATAAACTTGCCTTTTCTAATTTTGCTCTTTGGTCTGCCATATTAAGTTCATCAACCATTTCTTGTATATCTCCAGCCATAAAACCCTCTAAATCATGTGTTGTATAGTTTATTCTATGGTCTGTTATTCTACTCTGCGGATAATTATAAGTCCTTATTTTCTCTGCTCTATCTCCCGTACCTATTTGTATCTTTCTATTTTCTGCATATTCTTTTTCCTTTTGTCCTTGGTACAAGTCGTATAGTTTTGAACGCATTATATTCCATGCTTTTTCTCTATTTTTAATTTGACTTCTTTCATCTTGACAAGTTACTACTATTCCAGTTGGAAAGTGTGTGATTCTTATAGCACTATCAGTCTTATTTATATGTTGTCCACCTGCACCGCTCGCTCTATAAGTATCTATTCTAAAATCTTTTTCATCCATTTCAAATTCTACTTCTTGCAGTTCAGGTAAAACAGCAACAGTCGCAGTAGAAGTATGTACTCTACCTTGAGATTCTGTTTCAGGTACTCTCTGCACTCTATGTACACCACTTTCAAATTTCAAATTTTTAAATGCTTGTTTACCTGTAATAAGCATAACAGCATCTTTTATACCGCCTACTTCTGTTTCGTTAATATCAGTTACTTCCGCTCTCCAGCCTTTCTTTTGAGCATATAACATATACATTTTCATTAAATCATGAGCAAATATACCAGCCTCATCTCCTCCAGCACCAGCTCTTAGTTCTAAAATAACATTACCTTCATCATTTTCATCTTTTGGCAAAAGTTCTATCTTAGCTTCTTCACACAATTTTTCGTATTTTGCTTTGTTTTCTTTTATTTCTTGTTCTAAAAGCTCTTTCATTTCTTTATCTTTCTCTAAATGGAACAATTCTTCTGCATTATTCAAGTCATTTACACATTTTTGCATATTGTCATATATGTTTACTATATTTTCTAGTTTACTTCTTTCTTTTACTATCTTTTGCCATTTTTTATTATCTGCTATAACTTCAGGATTTATAGACATTTCTGTAAGTTCTATATACTTATCCTTTATAGGCTTTAATTTATCTAACATTTTTTACTCCTTTTGCAATTACTATTCTATCGTTATTATTATAATCTTTATACACTTTTACATCTGAGAATGTTTCTTCAAATATCTTTGCTACTTCTGCACCTTGATTATATCCAATTTCTAGCACAAGTGCACCATTTTCATTTAAATATTTTTTTATATCTCTTTGTATTCTTTTGTATATATCTAATCCACTATCTTTTGCGACTAATGAAATGTATGGGTCATATTTTTTTACACTGATTGATAAATTTTCATATTCATTTTTACTAATATAAGGCGGATTGCTTACTATAATATCATATTTTTCTATAATTTTATCAAATAAATTTGACTTTATAAATGTAACATCAGCATTTAATGAAATACTATTTTTTTTAGCAACCTTTAATGCCTTTGCACTTATATCTGAGCAGTCAACAGTAGCATTATTATTCTCTAATCTTATTGTAATTCCTATAATTCCACTACCTGTACATAAGTCTAAAACTTTTATAGTATTTTTTTTAGTAGCATTGATAATATCATTTATCTCTTTTAATGCTTTTTCCACAACAAGTTCTGTATCTAATCTAGGAGCAAGTACATTATTATTTATGTAAAACTCTCTACCATAAAAATATGATTTTTTAAGTATTTTATTTACAGGCATTCCTTTTTTTGCTTTTGAAATACATTTCTTTAACTCTTTTGATTGTGCAATGTTTATATTTTCTAATAAAACAAATTCAGTATAAGAAATATGTAAACATTCACATATGAAATGAATGCTCTCATGTTCAGATAATCCTATATCTTCTAATTGCTTTAGAAAAAAAGATTTACTAAAATTTTTCATACAAGCATGTTAGCAAATTTCACTTTTGTAGTCAAGCAATACAATAAATAATAAACTACAAAAAAATGGGTTTCCCCCATTTCTTATAAGTTGTGTTTTTTCTTAAACTTATCCACTCTACCACTAGTATCTACAGTTTTAAAGTTTCCTGTACAAACTGGATGGCACTTATTACATATATCTAACTTAATAGTATCGCCTGGTTTTGTGCTTGTACCCTTGAATGTATTTCCACAAGAGCATACAAAAGTTACATCATGTAAATCTGGATGTATACCTTTTTTCATAATTCACCTCTCTTAATTTATTCCCATAGGGTTTTAATCCATTGCAAAATATAATTATAATGCAATCATTTAAATTTACGAGTACATTATAGCAAAAACAGTACAAAATAGTCAAGAGTAATTACTAAATTTTTTTTATTCAATTTTTTTATAAAGATTAAAGGTTTAAAATATGGTAATTATTTGACATAAATGCCTTAAAAAGATATAATTATTATTAGATTTTAAGAAAAGTCTGAACTTTTAAATGAGGTGAAATATGCAAAATATAAAAATTACTGTAGATAGTGCAGGAGATTTTACACAAGATATACTAAAAAAGTATAATATAGATTTTATTCCGTTTTATGTTTTAATGGACGGAGCAGACAAATTAGATGGTGTAGAAGTAAAAGGACAAGACATAGTAGATTATGTAGAAAAAACAGATACATTACCAAGAACTAGCGCACCAAGTGTAGAAGCATATGAAAAGTTTTTTGAAAAAAATATAAAAGATTATGACACTCTTATTCACTTTAACATATCAAACGACTTTTCAGTTGCTCATAGCAATGCAATTAAAGCGAGTGAAAAATTTAATGGAAAAGTAAAAGTTGTAGATACTAGAAGTTTAAGTTCTGGTATTTCACTTGTAATGCTTAGTGCAATAGATTTGCTTGAAAGCGGTATGAGTGTTGATGAAGTAGTAAAGAAATGCAAACAAATAGCAAAATGTACTCAAGCATCTTTTACATTAGATAGTTTGCGTATGCTTTATAAAGGTGGTAGATGTAGTGGACTTGCATTCTTTATGGGCAAGACATTAGGTCTAAAACCTAGTTTACTTGTAAAAGGTGGAAAACTTGGTGTAAACAAAAAATATATGCTTCAAAAATATGATGTAATAGTTAAAAGATATGTATTAGATACATTAAAACAATTCCCAAACATCAAGAAAAATAGATGTTTTGTAACTCATACCCCTACTGACCCAGAAGTTGTTCAAATGGTTAAAGATATTGCAAGTCAGTATTTTGATGAAGTTATAGAATCAGAAGCAGGAGCTACTATTTGTAGCCATTGTGGTAAAAATACTATAGGTATTCTTTATGTTTGTGAAGATGAAGTAAAATAAATGAATATAACAAAATAAAAAAAAGAGATTATAAATTGTAATCTCTTTTTTAGTATAAAATAACTAATCTTGACTAGGATGTTTTTTGAAAAAAGGATTTTCATCTTCCAATAATTCAATTCTTGTATTCTTTTCAATAAATGTTTGAATATCATCAAAAATATAGTTCCAATCAGTCCATTTTGTATTGAAATGGAAATAGTCTGCTACTTTATGAGAACCTTGCGGTATAAATGGATTTAATAAAGTATTTGCCACTCTAATCATATATACAGTGTCTATAACAACTTGTTTTATCTTTTGCTCATCACCGCCATCTTTCGCCATTTTGCTTTCTCTTTCAAAAAACTTATTAATGTTTCTTATAAAAGCATCTAACATATTTAAAGCGACATGAAATTTATAGCAATATACTTTATCTTCATGATTTAATATCTCTTTTTCACACATTTCTTTAACTTGAGTACTTGCATCTCCTAAGGGTATAACTCTTTCAAAATTTTCATTTACAAAATAACTTAATTTCCTTATAACTCTATTGTACACATTTATTAGGATATTACCTTCTTTTAATGCTGGGTCTATTTCATCTTTTTTAGCGTCAGGATTAAAAGCTTTTAATTCTACATTAGCATTTGTTTCTCCAAATCCTAAGCCTAAAAAATGCATTCTTAATTGTTCAACGGTATAGTGCTCAAAAAGCTCTTTCGCAAGTGGGGCTCTATATTTTCCACTGCTACTTGCCTTTAACCCCATATACAAACTATGTTTGTTTACAATCATATGCGGAATGCTTAGTTGTCCGTCTTTTGTATCTATAGTAGGATTTTTACCTTGCGTACTTAAAAACATTGCTTGTTCTGGAGGTCCATAAAAATACATATTATCTTCAGCAAATACTTGGAAAATTTCACTATCTTTACTACACCACCAGTCTTTCCAGTCATGACTACTTACATTAGTTGCGTTCTTTAAATATGTTCTCGTAAAAGATATAGGCGCCCATAAAGACTCAGGCCATACATAAAAAGTTCTATTTTCCATACCGTCAACATTAGGCACAGGCACACCCCATTCTATATTACCCGTTATTCTAAACGGCACAAGCGTTTTACCATTTCTAAACTTTATGCCCTTTTCATTCATGATGTTACAAGCTTTTTCCCTATCCTCTAAACAATTAAACTGTATAGTAAAACTAGATTTTTTAGCGCCATCATCTAATAGAATATAATTAGGAACTAAATTTTGTATTTCTTCCCACTTTTCTTTGTTTTCATTTTTTATATAAACTTCAGGTTTTTTAAGAAATTCTCTAATTTCTCTAGTAACAAATTTTCTATTTCTTCTATCCTTTTCTTGTTTGTTTACTATTTCTAAAAGCAAATCATTATATTTTGTAATGTCAAAGTACCAGTTCAATATACTTTTAAGTATAGGTTTCTCACCAGATAATACGCTTACAGGGTCTATCAAATCTTTAGGTAAATATTGATGACACATGTCGCATTCATCTGCATATGCTTTTTCACTTTTACAACCCTCATAAGGACATTTACCCACTACTTGCCTACCATTTAAAAAACAACCTAATTTTTCATCATAAAACTGCTCTGTCCCCATTTTTTTAAGCAAACCAGTATTATACATACTATTAAAAAATTCTTGAGAAACTTTTATATGCTCTTCTTTTGCATCTCCAAATGCTGAAGCTCCAAAAAAATCTACCTGCATTTGTGCTTGTTCTAGAACTTTCAAAGTTCTACCATGCATATCTTTAACCAAGTCTTCTACTGTCTCATAATTTGCACCGTTTTCTTTTGCCTTGTCAAACGCCATTGTCATTGTTGAACCATAACAATCTGTACCTGATTGCAATATAACATTTTCTGAACCAATTCTATTTCTTAAAAATCTTGCAAAGAAATCTGCAGATAAAATCATTCCAAAAAGATGCCCAAAATGTATTTCTTTGTTACCATATGGCATACCAAATGTAACTATAGCCCTTTTAGGAAATTTTGGTCTCTCTCTTTTACTATTTTCAAACATATAATAACCTCGCATTGAGTAAATTCTCTAAAATTTAACATATTTTAGTTTATAAGTCAAACTTTATAATATAATTAAAAAGTCCTAAATAGGACTTATTTTTGTCTTTCTTCTTCAAATCTTATTTCATAAGTATTGTATTTGTATCTACCATTTTCATAATAAACTTCATATTCAATATTTTGTTTTTTTACATCTGCTTCAAGCGTAATATCTTTTAGAAGCTTATTTTTTATATTTTCTTTTAAACCTCTTACATTTTTATCCAAAACTTCAGGCTCATTTAACATTTGTTCAATAGCACTTTCTTTAAGTGTCAATACTATACCTCTGCTATTGTTCTCATTCATTGTATTTACTATATTTACTAAAATATCCTTAAGTGCTTCTTTGGATAATCTACCAAACATTACTTGTGTAGGTATTCTTCCTAAAAATTCCGGAGAAAATCTTTCCTGTAAAGCTTTTTTAAAGACTTGTTTTTCTTCTTCACTTCCACTTTGTATATTATTTTCCCTTATTTCTTTAGTACCTACATTAGATGTAAAAATTACGGTTGTCTTAGTTGCATCATGAGGATTACCAAAACCATCATATAATACTCCTCTATCAAGCATTCCTAGTAGAGATTGTATTACTTTATCATTTGCTTTTTCAATTTCATCAAATATAACTACTATTTCAGGGTCTACACTCAAAGCATTTGACAAAATACCGCCTTTCTCAGAGTCTGCATAACCTTGAGATGAACCTATTAAACGAGAAAGACTACTTTCAGTAACATAGTTTTCCATACTTAAAACCAATATATTATTTGGTTTATTGCCATATTCCGCTTCCGCTAGCGCAGTCGCTAACGCTGTTTTTCCTGTACCAGTATAACCATAGAAAAAATATTTTTCTTTAGGTCCAGTAGTTGTAGGCCAACCTAGTTGCGCCATTCTTTTATTGATAATTATTTGTTTTATAGCCTCATCTTGTCCTTTAATTTTATTAGTTAAACTTATGTATAAATCATCTTTTTCTATGTTATATGGAGAAACCTTATCTCCTTGCTTTATTATAGCCTTACGAACTACTTTACCCTTATTTTCTTTTTCTTTTTTGGCTTGATTATTGCTTTGACTTATAGAATTTTGAATATTATTGCTATTTATCTTTTGATTGTTGTTTTGAACATTAACTTTATTATCTTGAACAATATTTGTATTTTGCTTATTATTATCTTTTTGCTCTTGTTTTATATTTTCATTATTTATTTTATTTGCATTATCACCTAATGCAGAAACTACTAGTTTATCAAGCGAAGTTTTATCATAAATAGCATTTGCATCTTTTTTAACAACAATATTTCTTATTTCATTGTATACTCTTTTGTTAAACTCTTTTTCATCTTTATATGCATTATTTATTGATTCAACAACTTCATCATAAGGTAAAGATTGATTTCTACATAAGAATTTAGCAACAACCATTCCTGTTTCGCCCATTATTTTAAGTAAATAAAATCCATCGGATTCATCAAAATTTTCAAAGCTACCCCTAAATGTAAAAATTAGATTTGCAAGTTGTACTATAGAATCTTCATTGTTAGCAAAATAATAACTAAAGCAAGCAAGTTTGAAAGCTTTTTGAATATCTTTTTTCACTCCTACACCCAATCTATAACAATGCGATAATAATAAAGCAGCTTTTGTAAGTTTTTTATCCTTATATAGATACATGCATTGCTTAAAAATTTCTATTTCTTCTTCAGTATCTATTTCTTCAAAAAAAGCTTCATTAAATAAATATTTATTTAAACGTAAGTACTTTTCCTCATCACTTAAACTATTACTTCTTATAGAATTTAAATCTAAAGAAACCATATTATTGCCCATCCCATCATTTTAGTAAAAATTTGATTTAGCGTAGCATTACTAAAAACTTATCCCGCTATGAGATAAACTTAATTAATGTAATTTAATATTGATATATAAAAGTTATCACAAAAAGAAGATTTTGTCAATATTTTAAAATTTGAATAAAATCAAAAAAAAGGAATTTACTTCCTCTTCATATTATTTTCATAATTTTTTTTATTTTTTCTATTTATTTTAAATTTATAAAATATGCCATATCTTTTTTTACCACCTTCTTTTACATTTTCTAAAAGATTTTCAGCATACTCTATTTCCTTAATATATTTTTCATCTTTTCCAAATTTTCTTTTTAGCTTTTTCAATTGTTTGTATGCAAAAATATTTGCATCAAGTTCTATACTTTGATTAGCGTATCCATAATAATCAGTACTACTTGTATCCATATATCCACCCAAACTATTTTTCCACTTATACGCTTTTGAAAGTTTAAAGACTTTACTATTGTTTTTATAAGTTTTATTAACATGTTCATGTTGAAATATATGTCTACCTTCATGTAGTAAAGTAAACATCATGTTGTATTTTAAACTTGCATCTAAAAAATATTTACTATTAAGATATATTGTTTTTTCAGAAAATTTTGCTAACCCTAGTGTATTTTCATCCATTTCACTTGACGGCACAATTCTGCAAGTCATTCTTTTATATTTTTTAGAATAATGATTTTCAAATTCTTGAGCAACTTTTAATCTTTTTTCTGGAGAATATTTTTCCCATCTACCTTTTTTAAATTTTCTAAATAAACGAAATTTTTGAAACATATTTTTTCCTTTACAATACTTTTACTGCAAAATCTTTCTTATTATCCATTTTCTTTGCATTTAGATTTGTTTTACTCTTTTTGATACTATATGTAACCATATCATTGACCAAATAAGAAATATTATAATCTTTTCTTGTAATCTTTCCACAATTTAAGCAATAATCTTTTAAAACCTTAGCATATTCTGGTTTTTGTGCCAAATATAATATATGCATCAATTCATTCTCATTTAAGCTTTTACCTTGTTTGCTTTTATGAGATAAGTACTCATATAGAACATATATTTTTTTTAAGTCATTCAATTCAGCGCTACTCAAAACAACTCCACTTTCATATTCTATTACATCTAAGTTCTCCATAAAAAAACTTTCTAAAAAAGGTTGTGCAACTATTTCAAAATCTTGAAATTCTCTTTTTATTTCTCCTATCATATAAAACTCCTTGTATATTTCAGTATATCATAATATTTTTAAAAATGTCAAAATTTATACAAAAATTTGCAATAATGAAAAAAATATGATTAATAAATCCATATTAACCATATTTTATTTAATTTTATTTTTTTATAATTTTTTAAAATTAAAATCATTATAAAACTTGTAAAATAATATTTTTATGTGTTTTATAGACTTTTTACCACTTTCCATTAGAAGCGTCTCTCATCTCTCCCACTGCATAAGGATAAGAATTTGCGTAATTTATAACATTACTAACATCAACTACTGAACCTATATCATATAGAGTCATATCTGAAGTTGCAACATTTATTTCAACACCACTAAGCAAAGGCATATTTAGATTAAACATAATTTTATTCAAATATTTTTTATCAACTATATTAGTTGCACCTAAACTTATAGTTGCCTTATCCATGTTATCATTAGCAGTTATTTCTTTCATATTTAAAACTATTTCAAACAAATCTTCATTAACATTCTTGTAAGATAATAGAACATTAGATTTATCTATAGGTGTAGGTCTATTTTTTGTTATCTCTATTGCTTCATATATTTTATTCATAATTGAATCTGAGAAACCTAAACCATAACCTAATATATACCCAAATGGGTCTGCAATGAAATCATCTATACTTATTTTCAATTTCTTTTCATATGTTCTACTACCAAAGAAACCAACAGATACTTTTTCATGCCTATAGAAATACATATAGTTATCTATATAATATATATGCAATGTTCTCTTTTGTCCGCCATTTGTATCTCCGATTTGAAGAGGTACATCGTTATTTACACCGACAATTACAGGAATTTTTGAAATTTGAACATATGCAACAGGCTTTTTATCCACTATTTTTACCTGAGCATCTACCTTAACATTCATATTTATAGGCAATTTAATAATCTCGGCAACAACATTAACAGTTCCAGAAATTTTATAATCCATTAATGATGTTGTATTAATTAATGAAGCAAGTATATCTGCACTTCCTGATAAGTCTATATACTTATCTTTGTTTTCTATTTCTTCAACCTTATTAAATGCAAAAAACTCTAAATTAATATCCACTTTTTCATCACTTGACAAAGGAACATTTGTAGCAATAATGCTTCTAATATTACTTCCCTCATACAAAACATTTAAGTTTAGTATTTCATTTTGTCCACTAAAAAGAGATGCATTTATCTTGATTTTAAAACTACTGCTGTCTAATTCTATTCCTTCTATATAATTTAATATATCTAAAGGATTAGACATATCTAACTCAGGAATAAGATTTTGAATATTTGACACATCTATATTTTCCGTAATTTCATCTATCCATGAAATTCCAGGTATTTCTATACCAAAAAGTTTTAACGCTAAAGCCAAAATTTCTTGTAAATTATTTTGATTAATACTAACTTTTAAGCCATCATAATCTATATAATACATATTGTCAAAAACATTTACATTAGCACTTAAATTAGTTGCACCAGAAATTTCTAACCCTGCATTCATTTGCAAAGCGTCTTTTATATCCATTACTAAACTAGCACTCACGCCTGTAGCAAAACTATTATTTACAAAATAATTAGCATTTAAAGATAAGTTAAATTGTTTTGTATTAAGTAGGTTATTAATTACTTTAATAAAATTTGTAACTACTGAATAGTCTATATACTGAGATTTCATTTCTTCAGTTATTTCTTCATAACTAACTGATTTCATCGTTGCATTTATGCTTATATTATTGTTCATTTTAACTATTATCTGTTGTAATACATCTGCATAAATAAGTTGAATTGTTGTCCCATCTTCAAAAAGCACACTTGTTTTATCTTCTTCAATTATAAGATTGCTAAACAAATTATCTATTGAAAAATCTGTATTTGTTATTAAGTTGCTTATGTCAATATTAGCGCCAAATTCTGCATTAATAAAATCTCTAATATTTGTAACTTCACTTATATTGAAACTTACTTTTAAACCTACAGCCTCAATATATACAACGCTATTTTGTATATATAATTCTGCTTCTAAACCTCTATACTCTGCTTTTATATATCCTTCTATATACTTTAACACATTAATTATGTTTTTATCAGTTTCTTTGTTTGTAATAAAATTATGCAAACCTTCTGTATCTATATCTAAATTGTATAAAACACTCAATGTTTCCGTGCTATTATTTAATGGAAATTGAACATCCATTTCACCTGAAAGATTTTTACCTTGTATTAGTTTTATTAGCACACTAGCAAGATTTGAACTATTTGTTATATCTATATATTCATTCTTGTCTTGTACTGGTGTAATTTCTTCATATTCTTTCAAATCTATAGATATCTCAAACTTATCTTTATTTGAAATATATAAATTTTTAATAAGTATATATTGTATAGAGTTTTGATTAAAATCTATTTGTATTTCAATATCTTTATCTATGCCTAATATTGCATTTTCATTCAAAACTAATATTAGACTATCTTCTTGTAGTTCTAATTTTTTTATACAACCTATTAAAGTAGATATATCTTTATCTTTAATATCTTGTAACGAATTTGACATAACATCAAAATTTATTTCAAATCCAAATAAATTTTCTACTACAGATAATAAATCATATATTCCTTGCATGTGTGTACATATTTTAAAGTTATCATATATAACATAAAACACATCATTTTCATATTGTACTTCTACATTATTATTTAAAGCGTTAAGATTGATATTTACAAGCAAGCCTTGTGATAAATCTAACCTTACATTTGCAAATGCGTCTAATTTTTGCACACCATTATTTGTATATTTTACATTTAAGTCTACATTAAATTTGTTTTGACTAAATATATTTTTTATAGCTACGATTTTATCAAGCAAATAAGAATAATGAATATATTCTTGAATTTGATTTTCGCTTAATGCTGTATAAACTACATCTTCTTTGCTCATATTACACTCTAATGACTGTGAAATAAAAGCTATATCTTTGATTTTTTCATCAAAATTTATCTCAATGTTACTACCGTTGTTTAGAAGTATAGACAATCTATTATTATATATAGCTAGACTATCTAATGTATACGAATTTACATTTTCAATAAATACATCATTCTTTAAAGCATCTAATTTAATTCCGAATTCACTTTCAACAAAATCTAAAATATTTTCTATTTCATTGAAAGCAAATTTAATTTTCATATCATAAGTGCTTATATAAATAGCAGAGTTTTGTATATGTGCATTTATAACTATATTTTCATAAGATAATACTATTTTTCCATTAATAGATTGTAAAATTTTATCAATGTCTTTATTTAATATTAATTGTATTACATTATCAAAATCACATTTTAAAGCAACTTCAAAATTTATCTTTTCAACCTTGCTTTCAGTTTTAATATTTATAGTTCCCTTACCACCAAAAGTGTCTTCTTGAATAGTATTTAATAAAGCATCAATAAAATAATGTATATTTGTTAAATCATATATTTTTTTATTGTTATCTTTTATTTCAAATATTTCATTTGTAGAATATACCAACATATTGGCTTGCACTTCAGGGCCAGCAAAATTTAATTGATATGTAGAATTTTGTTCATTAACTTGTAATTCTGCATTGTAAACATCGTTTACATTTATTGCAATCTTATTATCTAAAACTTGAATGTAAGGTAAAAATTGAATTAAATATTTTTCTAAATCTTGAGGTGAAAAAGCTATTTCTGTTATATCTATAATTGCAGATATTTTATCACTTAATACTTTAACAATATCTTTAATTTCATCTAGAGGCACGACAATACAACTATCATATACATTTATATATATTGTTTGATTTACTACTTGTCCCCACAACTCTATATTCAAAATATTTGCTTCAAATTTTATAAGTAACTCATTATTTAAGTCTATATTAAACTTAATTGATACATCTTGCCCTAAAACATTTGCATTTAGTTCAGCAGTCAAGTTCTTATTTTCTAAAAACTTATCTAAACCTTTTGAAAATACATCTATTATATTAAGTACTTCAGACATATCTTCATACTTATCTTCTTCAACTTCTACGGTATTACCTGCATTAACACTATTCATGTCTATATTTGCACTTATAGTATAATCAGCAAAAATAAAATCTTCAAGTTTAATATTTTTTATATTATATTCCTTGTCTGTTATGATATCTACAACAAAACCATCAAAAAGTTTTAATGTAACTATAAGTTGATTTTCTTCTTCCTTAATAGTAACCATATCTTTATCTTGAGCCATCAACTTATTTATATCTACTTTGCCCATAATATCTTGAGTAGCATTATCAAAGTTGATATTGAAAATACTTAAAAGGTTATTTAATAAAGATTTTGCACTATCTAATTTTACTTTTATATGCTTATCGTCCAACTGCAAATATAAAGTATTTGAAATAAGAGACGCTTTTACATACATTTTTTGACCATTAAAAACGCAATCTCCTGCAAATTCAAAAGCTTTTATATCTGTAATTTGACTTCCTATAACTATACAAATGTCTCCAACTAGTTCTATAGATTGATTTTCTTTTTCAATGCACACATCTATAGAAAGTTTTGCATCTTGCATAGATGTAATATTATTAACTATTGCACCTATTGGCGATTCAGCACTAACTTTAGGAATTTCTTTTTCGCCAAACATACCACTTATCATAACTGTAACACACGCAACCGCCATTGTTACAAATATATATGTGGAAAAATATGCTAAAAAATTTTTTACTTTTTTCATACCTTACTCCTTAATTTTTAGGAATTTCAAAATCAACACCATATTCAAAAATGTCTACAAGTTCTGCTTTAGTATCAATCTTACCTAGCATAGGCATAAAAACACCATATTCTTCAAAATGTTTAACTTCTTTCATGTTCCATTCGTCATCTATTTTGTATACAAGTTTTACACTTTTAAAAACAGGAAAATCATTTGAACTTGCAGTTTTCTTTATCTTATACATATAGTTTTTTTCACACATTTGCACTTGTAACTCTAATGTATACTGATGCAATCCATCAACAAGGCCATCATAAGATTGACTTAAAACAGTTTTAGAGCTAACTATATAATCTAAAAAAAAGTTTGGTCCTATTCCATAATCTAATCTATATTCATTGTAAGTATATATCTTTGTTGGCTCTTGAGTATACGAAGCAACGCCATTTTGTAATGAACCATTATAAACTTTAACCGTATCAATTCCATTTGAATAATAAAATCTAGAAGCAACTTGTACAAAACTACTTTCGCTCTTTTCTTCACCAAAATACTCATTATTACCAAAATACCTTATAGATGCTAATGTTTGATTAACACCCATTGCCTTCACAACACCTTGAGTTGTTCTTTTTATACTTGTTGTTGGATTTAATAACTTATGTTCTGCTAAAATATAATTATCTCTTGCCGATAAATCTTTTACACTTTTTGAACTTTCTTTCACATAATCAAAAGGACTCTTATTTTCCAAATCTATGGTGTATGCTGGTTTACCTATTATTTCACTTAAAACTTTTTCCATATTGTCTCTTATCTCTAATTCTGGAGGCAATAAGTCTTCACTATTACCACTACTACAACTATTTACATAAAAAAGACCTAAAAAACAACCAGAAACTATTGCAAGTGTCAAAGTTATGAAAAGTTTTATTAAAACGCTTTTATTTATGGCAATCATTTAAGTCCTCCTTACATAAATTTTCAATTATATATTATCATATATATTAAATCATTCATAGAGGATTGAACTGAAAATAATCTCTAGTTTTAAGATTGTCAAAAAATATATTCTCATGTCATTTCTTGTCACTCTCGCTAAATGAGAATTATGGAAAAATAAGGCTAGAAAAGATTTCATTTATAAATAAAAAAAATTACCTACACGAAATCTTTACAGACTTGCGAGGTAATTTCAAATTTTTATTTTTTCTTTACAGTTTGTCTTTCCAAACTTTCAACATAATCAACTTCTTCGTATCTTGGATTTTTTACAACATCTAGTTCATCAAACATATACGCTATAAGTTTCTTTGCTTTTCTTATACTTAAACCTGATTGTAATTTAACCATGAAAGGAGTATCCTTATACGCTTTCTTCTTGCTCTCATTTTTTTGATGATATATATTTTGAGGTAAATTAGGGTCTTCAGGATTTAACGCAAGATATAGTTTTATAGTTTTACCTATAAGCAAAAATTTTGCAATTATATCTCCATTTAATCTAAATGTATCACACGCTGAACTACATCTTCCCTTTACATCTTTATAAGACATAATTTCATTTCTTATTTCATTGTATATGTCTTGTATATCTTTAGTTGCAAGCTTCATTTTATCAACAAAATGTTGACTTGTTTCAATGGTATCTTCTTCTACAATTATGCCATCAATATTATAAATATCTTCATCATTAAATATATCTTCACTTACTTCTTGCAAATTTTCTTTAGAATACACTTCTTCATTATTTTCATCACTATCTATTTCACTATTTTCAATGTTAACATCATTTACAACAGCAGTTTCTTCTATATCTTTTGCACTATCAACAATTTCTTTATCTTCATCATTAAGAGAAATAACTTCTTTATCTTCGTCTAGTTGTTTAATGTCTTTAGTTTCTTGCTTAATATTTGATTGATTTTGAGTTACATTTTTTATTTCTTTGCTTTCTTTGTTTTTAATATCCTGCTTTAATTCTTCTATTTCAACCATTAATGAATTTACTACGCTTCGCATAAACTCATTTTCACTTTGCAACTCGTCTATCTTTTCTTTAGTTGAAGAACTTTGTTTTTGTGCATTTGCAAGTTCTATTTCCTTGTTTTCTTTTTCTTTATCTATAAGCGCATACTTTTCTTTTAATTCCAGTTTTTCATTTTCTTCATTACCAAGTTCAACTTTTAGTGTATCTATAATATTTTTAAGTTCATCTATTTCAACTTTCAAATCATTATTATCTGTATACACTTTATCTAATTCATTTTTAAGCTTATCTTTTTCATTTTTAAAGATTTCTTCTTTACCTTGACTATTTATAATATAATTTTTATTTGCTTCTATATCTAAATCGTCAAAATTTAATTTTGAAATATCTTCATTTTGTTCTTCAGACATAGCATTGTATATGTCTTTAGATTTTCTATTTCTTGCTTTTCTTACAATATTTGCTTCCTTATTTTCTATTTTAGCACTATTGTAATCACCTAATATAAGTTCTTTTTCATCAAAATCTTGAACAGATGACAAATCTGATAATGAACTATCTTCTTGCATATCTTTAGTTTTATTAGTTTTTTCATCATCTTCTAGCAAATCAAATATTTTTTCATTTATTTCTTCATCACTAAGATTTTCATCATCTAGTTCAAAAAGATTAGGTACATCTTGTAATATTTGTTCGTCTTCTTTGTCTGCACTTTCTATCTCTGCACTTGTATTTTCTTTTATTTCTTTATTATCTTCTTCTTCGCTTAATAAAGTATCTTCACTTTCATTTATTGAAGAAACATTTTCCACATTTTCTTTGATATTTGTATCATCTAATGAAGTATCTTTTTCTTCCACAATACTTTGTTCTGTTTCTTTTATATTGTCATTAGAAACATTTTCAACCATTTCTGGAAGTTCATCATCTACAATTTCTTGATTACTTTCTTTATCTGCAATAAAATAATTAAAATTTTTATTTACTAAGTTTTCATAATCTTTTTGAGTATATTCTTCTACAGACAAAACATTTCCTAGTTCATCATTTTTAATTGCCGTAGCCACAGTAGAAAATATAGGCGTCTTATGGCTATCATCTAATTGTAAATTAACAACATCAAATTTTAAAAATTCATCTTCATTACACATTTTCTCTAGATATTTATCTAAAGATATATCTTCTCTTTTAGCACCAAAAACTGCTTCTTTGCCTATATTACCAACATCTTCTAATCCGTCATCTTGAGTCTTTTTCTCAGAAATTTGACCCTTTTCTTTCATTTTTTCTGTTACATATTCGTAGAACTCATCAAATAAAGTTTGTTTGTCTATATTTTTCTCATTTGCACTAATAACAGAATTTTTAGTACTTTGCTGTGCATTTTGATATATACCATTAACTAATCCTAAAGCATTCATAAATTGGATATTGTTTAGCATGGAATTATATGCTTGAAAACTATAAGGGTCAGTCACTCCCGCCATCTGAGCATTAGGATATGTAGCTTGAGTTGTAGTTGTTGCAGAATTTTGATTTTGTACATTTTGAATTGGTTTAGGTTGAGGTTGAGGTTTTGGCCTTGGAGGCATTTTAGGTTGCTGAGGTTTTGGTCTTGGTGGAACTTTTGGAGCATTAGAAAAGTTTGGCTTTGGTCTTGGTACAATGCCGATTATATTCTTTACTCCACTTTCTTTAACTTCAGATAAAGTAGGCTTTGGCCTTGGTACAAACTTTTTCATATCTCCATTATTCATCTCTGCCATTTCAACCTCCAAAAATATAAGTTTATAATTTTTAATTTATTTTACATTTTAAAAAATATTTTTGTCAACTAAATTAGTCGATATTTAAAAAAAGAGTGCTAAAAATGCCGAAAAAACGCTTTTTTATCTAATTTTACCTTTTCCACATTTATCAATCTTTTTACAATTTCCTATTTTCCATTGCTTTATATTTCTTTTTAAGATAATATACCTATAGTTTAGTTATTTACATTTTTAGACTAACTATGTATATGTTTACACATTATTGTAAACCATACTGCATGAATAAAGGAGAAATTTATGATTAAAAAGAATAATGACTATTTTGCAATCAATAAAGAAAATTTGGAAATACTTAACGGCTATTTTAGAGCAAGCAATTATCTTTCTGTAGCACAATTATATCTTAAAAATAATCCTTTACTAAGAAGACCTCTGTTAAAAGATGACATAAAATCAAAACTTGTAGGTCATTGGGGAACCGTTCCTGGTCAAAATTTCATATACACACATCTAAATCGTGCAATATGCAAATATGACTTAAACGCTATACTAATTTCAGGTCCAGGTCATGGTGGAAACTTTTTTGTATCAAATTCTTATTTAGAAGGTAGATACAGTGAAGTTTATCCTAAAGTATCTCAAGATGAGCAAGGAATGATTAATCTATGCAAACAATTTTCTTTCCCTTGTGGAATTAGTAGTCATGTTGCGCCCCAACTTCCTGGCTCTATTCATGAAGGAGGCGAACTAGGATATAGTTTATCTCATGCTTTTGGTACTGTTTTAGATAATCCAAATTTATTATGTACATGTATTGTAGGTGATGGTGAAGCTGAAACTGGTCCTCTTGCAACTTCATGGCATGGAAACAAATTTATAAACCCTATCACTGATGGTGCTGTATTACCTATTTTACATCTAAACGGATACAAAATAAATAACCCTACTATCCTTTCAAGAATTTCGAAAAAAGAACTTACAGACTTAATGAAAGGATATGGATACAACCCATATTTTGTTGAAGGCGACGACTGTATGCAAATGCATAAAAAAATGGCACAAACAATGGATAAAGTAATAGAAGATATAATAAGCATACAAAATCACGCAAGAAAAACAAAAGATACAACAAGACCTATTTGGCCTATGATTATTTTGCGTACTCCAAAAGGTTGGACTGGTCCTAAAGAAGTTGACGGAAAACAAATAGAAGGTACTTTTAGAGCACATCAAGTTCCTTTACAAATAGACAGCGAAGAAAATAAACAAATGCTTATAAAATGGTTGCAATCTTATAAGCCTAATGAACTTTTTGATGAAAATTACAAATTAATGGATAAATACAAAAAATATATACCTAAAGGAAATAAACGAATAAGTGCAAATCCGCATACAAATGCTGGCGAAGTTAGTAAAGATTTAGTATTACCACAATGCAAAAATTATGGTGTAAGTTTTATTGGACATGGGACAATAAAAACTCAAGACATGCTTGAACTTGGTGCTTATGTAAGAGATATTTTTGAATTAAATAAAGAAAGCAAAAATTTTAGATATTTCTCCCCCGATGAAGCAATGTCTAATAGATTATATAAAACTTTTGACATAGAAAACAGAAGTTTTGTAGCAGAAAGATTAAAAAACGATGACAAACTTAGTCCATTTGGTAGAATAATGGATAGTTACTTAAGTGAACATATGTGCGAAGGAATGCTTGAAGGATATCTACTCACAGGTAGATATGGTTTCTTTGTAAGTTATGAGGCTTTTACCAGAATAGTAGATAGTATGGTTTCTCAGCACATAAAATGGTTAAAAGAATGCCAAAGAATATCTTTTAGACAAGATATACCTTCACTAAATATTATACTAACAAGTCATGTATGGCAACAAGACCATAACGGATTCACTCATCAAGACCCAGGATTTTTGGACCATTTAGCAAATAAACAATCTGACATAGCACATATATATCTTCCACCTGATGCAAATACACTTATCGCTTCATTTGATGAATGTATAAGAACTAAAAATCAAGTAAATGCAATAGTTGCATCAAAGCACCCTAGTTTTCAATGGCTAAACATGAAAGAAGCTATTGAGCATGTAAAAAAAGGTATAGGTATATGGGAATGGGCAAGTACAAATAAAGGTAAAGACCCCGACATTGTGCTTGCTTGTTGCGGAGATACTGCAGTTATAGAAACTTTAGCAACTGTAATGATACTTAGAGAAAAGTTACCTGAACTAAAAATAAGAGTAGTAAACGTAGTAAATCTAATGACTTTAGAGCAAGAAGAAAATCATAGTTGCGGTTTAACGGATAAAGATTTTGATGACATTTTCACAAAAGATAAGCATGTTATTTTCTGCTTCCACGGATACCCAAAACTAATACATGAACTAACATATAAAAGACATAATCAAAATATACATGTTCATGGTTATAGAGAAAATGGAAGCATTACAACATCTTTTGATATGAGAGTACTAAACCAAGTAGATAGATTTAGTCTAGTTAAGGCAGTAATTAAAAGACTTCCAATGCTTTTAGATTATGGCAAAGAAATTATAGAAGAAATGGACAACAAAATCAAAGAGCATAAAGCCTACATTGCAGAACATGGCGTAGATATGTCTGAGATTGTAGATTGGAAATGGATAGAAAATTAATTTACAACTAACAAAAAAGAACTTAAATATGAAATAAATATAACATAAATACGATTTATTCATTTAAGTTCTTTTTTTGTTTATTATTAAAAATAATCTCAACTATTTCTTTAATATTTCACAGTCAACTCTATTATATCTGCAAGCATCATTGCAAGTTCACTAAAACCTTTTATGTCAAAATTTTTAAGACATATTTTAATTGCATTGATTGAAAAAGCGCATATATCTTGCACTGCAGTATTATCTGCAATTACATAATCTTTAGGTTCACGCAAATAGTAATCTGCAAAAAGACTTTCTACATGTATCTTCGCCTTTTTTACTTTTTCTAGCAAATCTTTTATATTTTCATTTCTATTATATTTCTTAAACAAATAATCAACTATAAAATGAATTTTATATATTAAAATATATAAATCTTGTGCAACAGGTTTACATAAACTATTAGAGTGCTTTACATCTAACTTATTTTTTTGTTTTTCCTCATATTCCCTATACGCTTTTGCCATTTGCTCTATATTTTCTAAATTAGGCATGGCAAAGTCATTATATTTTTGCATATACACCTCTTAAATCTCTATATTTGTAATATACTCAATCACTTTACAAAATATTCTAATTACAAGATAAATTTTAAAAAATATGAAAGTTATATAATAAAATACAATAATAAATATTTTTTTATTTATTTTGCAATTTTTTATTATTTTAATTGATTTTATTTTTGTTATAATTTATAATAACTATATCATAAAAATAAGGATGGTGCAAAAAATAAGAATGAATATTACAGAAATTAGAATTAAGCTAATAAATAAAGAAGACTCTAGAATAAAGGCTATTGCATCTATGACTATAGATAGTTGCTTTGTTGTTCACGATATCAAAGTACTAGAAAAAGAAGATGGCTTCATAGTTAGCATGCCAAGTAAGAAAAACAACAACACAGGCAAATTTTCAGATATAGTTCATCCTATAAATACTGAAACAAGAGAAGCTATAAATAACGCTGTTATAGAAGCTTATAAAAAAGAATTAGAAAATGCTAAAAATACTGCAGAATAATCAGTAAACTTAAAAGTGCTTAGGCACTTTTTTTTAAAATTTATCATTTACGCAATCTTATTTATTTGCTTTTTCAAAAAATTTATTGTAAACTATATTATCACAACTTAAGGAGAAAATTATGAGTACAAATAGTGATATGAGATTTTTAAATTATATAGTTCCAAAAGCTAGTGCAGAAATAAATAAAAATTTTGATTTTAAACAAACTCAAAATATAACATTACAACCAAAGTTTAGAAGAGATATAATAAAAGTAAGTGATAAAGAATTTAATAATCAACTAACTGTAACTATTCAAGATGGAGATACCCCTATCCCTTTTAGTATAGAAGTTAGTATAAGAGGCGCTTTTTATCTTGAGAATTGGGAAGATGAAGATAATAAAGATTTGGTAAATACCACTTCAACAGCAACACTTTTCCCTTATCTAAGGTCATTGGTTTCTCAAGTTTCAACTATGTTAAATATGCCTCCATATATCTTACCACTACTAAATATCAATGAACTTTTTAAAAACTAGCATCGCTAGTTTTTATTTTAGTTTTTATGTTAAAATTAAAATAAAATACCTATTACAACGATTAAAATCTAATTTTAAAGATAATTAAAGATTTTTTGAATAAATTGTGAGGATATAATAATATGTCATTTTTACCTATAGATAAAAAAGATATGATTAGCAAAGGATTAGATACTTTAGACTTTATATACATAAGTGGCGATGCCTATGTAGACCATCCATCTTTTGGCATGGCGATAATAACTCGTCTTGTACAAAGTCAAGGTTTTAGCATTGGAGTGATAGCACAACCTATTAAAGATGATGACTATACAAGACTAGGTAAACCTAATATTGCTTTTTTAGTTGGTAGCGGTGTCGTAGATAGCATGGTAAATAATTATACAGTTGCAAAAAATAAAAGAAAAGAAGATGTATATAGCGAAGGCGGAGTATATGGAAAAAGACCGGACCGTGCGCTATCAGTATATTGCAAAAATCTAAGAAGACTTTTTGGAAATGATATAGCTATATTTATTGGCGGTATAGAAGCTAGTTTGAGACGCTTTGCTCATTATGATTATTGGGCAGATAAAGTTTTACCAAGCATACTTGTTGATACCGGTGCAGATTTATTATCTTATGGTATGGGCGAATATCAAATGATGAAACTTTTAGATTATGCAAAAAGTGGAAAACCGTTAAAAAATATTAAAAGCATTGAAGGAACATCTTATATATCTTCCTATGAAAACTTATCTAAAAAAATAAAAGAAGAACTTATAAATCCAAAAAATTATATAATATTACCTAGTTACGAAGATGTTGTTGCTGACAAAATAAAATACATTGATGCTTTTAATCAAATAGAACAAAATACTGATAATCTTAATGCTAAAGGGCTTATACAAAAATGTGGAAACAAATACATAGTGCAAAACATTCCAGCACCAAGACTTAAGCAAAAACAACTAGATTTTGTTTATTCTCTACCATACGAAAGAAAAGCTCATCCTATTTACAAAAAAGGTGTACCTGCTATAAACGAAGTAGAATTTTCTGTAAATAGTCACAGAGGTTGTTTTGGAAACTGTGCATTTTGCGCTCTTACCTATCATCAAGGAAGAGCGGTTCAACGAAGAAGTGAAGAAAGTATATTAGAGGAAGTGAAGAAAATAGTAAATATGCCAGATTTTAAAGGTTACATTCATGATATTGGTGGACCAAGTGCAAACTTTTTTGAACCATCTTGTAAAAATCAATTAGTATGCGGTATTTGCAAAAATAGACAATGTATAGGAACAAAGCCTTGTAAAAATCTTGAAGTCTCACATACTAACTATTTAAATATGCTTAGAAAGGCGAGAGAAATAGAAGGAGTTAAAAAAGTTTTTATAAGAAGCGGAATACGATTTGACTATCTTATGTATGACAAAGATAAAACATTTTTTCATGAACTTTGTAAATATCATATATCTGGCCAATTAAAAATAGCACCAGAACATATATGCAATAATGTATTAGACTTCATGAATAAACCTAATAGTCAAATTTATAAAGATTTTGTAAAAATGTATATGAATTACAATAAAGAAATAGGAAAAAACCAATTTTTAGTACCTTATTTCATTTCATCTCACCCTAAATGCACTCTAAAAGATGCCATAGAACTTGCCGAATACTTACATGAAATAAATTACACACCTTTGCAAGTTCAAGACTTCTATCCTACCCCTTCAACGCGAGCAACAACAGCATACTATACGGAATTAGACCCTAAAACACTGAAACCAATATATGTAGCAAAAACAAGCGAAGAAAAAGCTATGCAAAGAGCACTTTTGCAATTTAAAATACCAAAAAATTATCATTTAGTACATAAAGCACTAGTTCTTGCACATAGAGAAGATTTAATAGGAAACGATAAAAAGTGCTTAATCCCTTATAAATCTGTACACAAAACTTATTCTCAATTAAAAAAAAGAAAATATAAATAAGAACTTTAATCCTTTATTGTTCTTATTTTTTAAAAAAATTTTACACTATAATGTTATTTCTAAAAATGTGTTTTTTCCATATTTAAGCTTTTTAATTTGCAAAACATAGATTTTCAGTTATAATCTTATTTAGAGATATTCGTATATATATTATATATACACATACAATAAAAATAAAACGGGAAAAGATTTTTGGATAAAGATAGTAAAAATAAAGATGATTTAAAATTAGAAATCAAGCAAAATACTAGAAACAAAAATACAGATGCAAAAAAAGATAGTGCATCTAATTTTTCCGTTAATAATAGAAAAATTAATGAAAATGTAAAGGAACTATCTAAAGCAGAACTTTACGAAAAAATAGCATCTTCAAATAGCGATAATACAAATTTAAGACAAAAAAACAATACTGCAAACAATGAACAAGACTTTGATACTTCAAAAGTTTTAAATACTAGAGGAACTAAGAAAAGTTCACAACCTTCTAATGAAAGCGATATGTCTTTCATTGACAAATTTAAAACGCAAAATGTAGTAAATACTCGTAAAGTAAATGTCCGTGGAAGAAACAGATACAAAGAATTAGAAAATTCGGTATCACTTTCAAAGCAAGACATAATGTCTATACTAAAGACATTAGAAAGCAATCCAAATATATCAAAAACACTTTTCCCTAATGAATACAAGAGGCTAGATAAAGGCGCATTAGAAAATATAACAACCGCTAACATTCCTAATATAGACATACCAAATTTTAATGCTAACAATATACCTAACTTTAACAATATACCTACAAGTAATATAAGCAATTTACATATATCTCCGGAAGAACAAAAACAATTTGTAGATTTCATAAATGCTAGCTTTAACAATCAAAATATTCCAACACAAACACCGCCTTCTTTTGATTTTGAAAGTGAAGAAAACATTCCAAATATTGAAATGGAAAATAACTTAGAGCCTATAGCTAAGAAAGGACGCAAAAAGGCGGATATAGATACATCATTTGATATAGGTAACCTAAACAAAGATTCACTTAAAGAAAGCAATACTGTATATCCTACATCTTCTAAAGAAGATAATAAAGTTCAAGACGGTATAGACATTCCTAAGCCAACACAAACTTCTCAAATAAAAGATGATAATAACTCGCAAAATAATGAAGTAGTTATAGAGCCTGTAAAACCAGCAGAAATAACGCCTATTGAAGAGCCTTTAATGGCAAACGATATAAATGGAAGCGAAGATAAAGAAACTATAGAAGATAAAGAAACTACAGAAGCTATTAGTCAAAATAATGCTACTAATGAAAACAACATAGATAGTTTATATGGCGACTCAACTAATCAAATACCTGAGCAAGACCAATTTGATATTATTGCACTTATTGACCCTATGCTTAACGACAATGTCAAAGCAGAAATGCTAGCTAGGAAGAGCAAAACAAATGATATAAGTGCAAACCTTGATGAAACTGCAGAAGACTTGATAGGAAATAAAGTCAAGAGAGGCAAAAAGAGATGGCTAATACTTGTCGCATTAATCTTGCTTCTTGCTGTTGTATTCTACGCTTGTAAAGACTACTGGTTCCCTAAGGAAGTTGCAGAAGAAGAAGCCTCTGGTATGACTCTAACAGTAGTTCCAAGTAATGGCGAAGATATTTCTAGCCCTAATGCTAGATATGACTTCTTCCCTGGAAGTGTTATAACATTTGAAGATGATATTCGCGTAGGTTCAGAAGAATATAGATACATAGAACAAGAAGATGGAACAATAAAACAAGAAAAGAACTCTGCATTTGCATTTAGATTTAGATTTTATATTGAATTTATAGACGAACCCGGAATAGAATATACAAATATAATTGATCAAGTTATGGAAATAGATGATGCTAGAAATATTATAAGATATGATGATGTTTCGGGTTATTTCTACTACTACAACATAATTATTCCTGGTGAAAAATACATTCCATTTGTATCTGCTATAAAACTAAAATCTGACTTGCCTAACGATTATCAAGGAAGACAATTTAAAATAATTATGGCTTATACAACTGTTGTACCAACTAGTATGGAAGATATGCTTGAAGGTATACCTGATGCTCCTGCCGATTGGCAAGAAGCTATGGTACTAGAATATGACGCTTACTATAATGGATAAAAAAAGTTAAATAGACATTTGATTTTTACATTATTTAATGCTATTATAATTACGACAAAATAGGAGGAAATATGAAAAAATTTCTCATTTCACAAATCATTATAATACTAATTTCTGTAGTTATAGGCTTTTTAGGCGCACTTGCTATTGACTTTAATTTTGAGTTTAACGCAGATAATCTTACAAGTGTACTAAAGAGTTCTACTACCTACATTATAGCAATAGTGTCATATCTAGTAATAATTTGTGTTAACTTACTTACTAAAAAACCAAAAAGTGAAGATGCTAGTAAAGGTGGCGGTAACGAAGGAAAAACTGCTAGCGGAGATAAAATAAACGAATTTGCCGATAGTCGCTGGGTAACTGAAAAAGAACTTATGTCTGAAAAGAAATTTAGATTTTTCAAATATTCCCAACTTAAAAATTGTAAAGAAGACGGCATAGTAATAAGAAGTGCAATGGATAAATCTGGAAATGATATCTCTGTAAATATGTATGCAAAAGATGTTCATGCTCTTATTGTTGGTACTTCTGGTTCAGGTAAAACACAAAACTTCGTTAACCCTACTATACAAATATGGACTTCTTGTGCAAGCAAACCTAGTATAGTTATATCTGACCCAAAAGGTGAATTATATGGTTTCAATTCACAAAAATGTAAAAAATCTGGATACAATGTTGTAACATTAGATTTAAGAAACCCTTATCAATCTAGCAGATGGAACCCAATGACAAAGCCATACCAAGAATATCAAAGGGCTTTACATCTTGAAAAAGAAGTGAAAAAAATGGTAGGAGGTCGCCCTAGTGCTAGTGAGTATAAGATAATGAACGAAGAATATTTAGATACTTGGTACGCTTTTAACGGAGTTGCTTATCCTAATGAAACGCAACTTAAAAAAGATATATCTTCAATGAGAAACGAACTTATCTCTAAAGCACAAATAGCACTAAAAGAATTTGCAATGGCACTATGTCCTATTAAAAATAAGCAAGACCCTTCATGGGAACAAGGAGCACAAAACTTTTTAACAGGCTTAATGCTTGCTATGCTAGAAGACAGCGCAGACCCAAACTTAGGAATGACTGAAGAAAAATATTGTCCATATAATCTTGCAAAAATAGCAACCACTATAGACTCTGGCGATGATGAGTATGCATCACTTAAAAACTATCTTTTAGGTAGACCAAAAGAAAGTAATGTAATGGCTCTTTGCGGTACAGCACTTTTCAATGCTCCAGGTACTACAAGGTCTTATATGGGTATAGTAAAAGCAAGTCTAGAACTTTTCCAAGATAATGGTGTAAACTACATAACGAGCGGAACTGATATAGACTTAAGCAAAATAGCAACTGAACCAACTGCCCTATTTTTGCTAATTCCTGATGAACAAAAATCTAGACATTCTATTGCAACAGTATTCATTTCTCAACTATATCAAGCACTTATTGAACAGGCAAATAAGAGTATTTCGTTAAAATTACCTAGAAATGTGTATTTCTTGCTTGATGAGTTTGCAAACCTTCCTGAATTACCAAATTTCTCTCAACTTATCACTGTTGGTAGAAGTAGAAGAATATTCTTCTGTATGATTATACAATCATATACACAATTAGATACTGTTTACGGCGAAACAAATGCTAAAACAATAAAAGACAATGCAAATATGAAAATATACATAGGTACTGATGACCAGAAAACAAAAGAAGAATTTTCAAAACTTTGCGGAGATATTTCGCTTTCTATTAAGAAAGAAAATACTAGTAAAGACAAAGACGGAAAAACTACAGGAAAGTCTTTCAATACAGAAACAAAACAAAGACCGCTTATATATCCTGATGAGTTAGGACATTTAGAGCCTGGAGTTAATATAGTTAAGATATTTAATGAGTATCCTATTAAAAGCAAGTTTACACCTAGTTGGCAATGTGCTAAAGCAGGAATATTTGATATGGCACCGCCACCTGATGTATACATTCCAAAAGGTTATTTTGACACACAAAATATGCTATATGATTTCACAAAGCGAAATAAAGCAAGAAAGTCTAGTTTTGATGACTTATTCAATTAAAAAATATACTTACTTAATAAAAAAGATTATAGAAACAAGATGTTCAATAATCTTTTTTTTATTTGTTATTTAGTAGCAAAACAAAATGTAATGTAATTCATTATGATTTCATATAGGTATTTTTCATAATCAATTTTTACAGTTTATCATATGATAAATATTAGAATATTAAAAATTTCTTTGCCTATTTATCTCATACAAACAAACAGTAGTAGCACACGCTATATTTAAAGAATCTACACCTTCTTTCATAGATATTTTTACAAAATAATCTGCAATATCATTATAAAATTTACACAAACCATCTGCCTCATTTCCAATTAGTAACAATGTAGGTTTTTCAAAATCAAAGTTTTGCACATTATTATTTGTTTGAAGAGATGTCGCCACAACTTGTAGTCCTTTAAAATTGTTTTTTAGTTCTTTTATTAAACTAAGAAATTCATTATTACTATGGATAAATGTTATTGGCATTTTGAAAAACGAACCCATTGTTGCAGATATCACATTATGGTCATATATATCTACACTATGACCGGAATAATATATATGTTCAACATTTAAAGCATCACAACTCCTTATAATTGTGCCTAAGTTTCCTTTTTTTGAAGGTCTATCTAATAATACCATTATAGGATTATTAGAGTATTGGACATTATTTATTTGCTTCATTTTTATTAATGCTAAAATCTCACTAATATTATCTTTATCGCTTAACTTTTGCATTAATTCCGGACTTAAAATATAATTGAATTTTGCCTTTAATAAAATGCTTTTTGCCCATGATGATAAGTTTGTTTCTACGGAATATATAAACGCTTCTATTTCCCAATTATTTTTAATTGCTTCTTTAATATTTTTTACGCCTTCTACGAAAAATAACTTAGTTTGTGCTCTTTTATTTCTATTTTCCTTTAACGCTAAAATCTGTTGAAATGTAGCATTTTCTTTACCTATATTTATAGTTTTCATATTTCTTCCTTAATAAACTATTAAACTTTAATTATTAACCTTACATTTTATTATTTTTAAATATGAAATTTTTCACTATTTTTATGTCTCATTATACTATAAGATTTAATATTCTATTCTTTACATATATGATTTTTTTAACATCTAATTCGCTTAATTGTGGTAATTGCTTTTTATATTCATTTACAACTTCTTCTTGTTCACTATCACGAGTAACTTTTATTGTACCTTTCATTTTGCCATTTACTTGTACAGGCAAATTCAATTCGCTTGATACACATTTTTTCTCATCATATGTTGGGAATGATTGTTCTAAAATTTGTGCATTTAAAATTTGTTCGTACAATTCACTTGTTATATGAGGAGCAATAGGATTAAGCATTATTAAGAAATCACCTAATTCTTTTTTAGTAATCTTTTTATGGTCATATATTTCATTTAAACATTCCATTAATGAAGATACAATAGTATTATGATTTAATGTTTCATAATCGCTTGTAACTTTTTTAATAGTTTTATTCATAATAACTTCATTTTCTTTACTATATCCATTTTCATCACAAAGCAAATCTGTAAGTCCCCATACTTTATCCAAAAATCTAGTAGCACCAGCAATTCCTTTAGAAGACCATAAAGTTGGTTTACCATATTCTCCTATGAAAATTAAATGAATTCTTAAAGCATCTGCACCATAATTTTCTATAAAATCTAATGGGTCTACTTTATCTTTACCACTCTTACTCATCTTTCCGCCATTTTCATTCAAGATAAGTCCGCAACAAACTCTTTTAGCAAAAGGAATTTCAAATGGTACTAAACCTATATCGTATAGGAACAAATGCCAAAATTGTGCATAAATCATATGTCTTGTTACATGTTCAAAACCGCCTGCATACAAGTCTACAGAATTCCAATATTTAAGTTTTTCTTGGCTTGCAAGTTCTTTATCATTGTGTGGGTCCATATATCTTAACCAATACCAACTACTACCCGCCCAATTTGGCATAATATCTACTTCTCTTTTAGCATCAGCGCCACAAATAGGACATTTTACATTTACCCAATCTTGTGCACGAGAAAGCGGACTATCTCCGTTTTCATTTGGTTGATAATTTGTAATTTTAGGCAATTCTAAAGGCAAATCTTCTTCTTTTAATGGCACAACCCCACACTTAGGACAATGTATTATAGGGAAAGGTTCACCCCAATATCTTTGCCTATTAAAAGCCCAGTCTTGCATTTTGTAATTTACTTTACTCTTTGCCAAGCCTTTTTGTTCCAAGTATTTTAATATTGCTTCCTTTGCTTCTTTAATATATAATCCATCAAATTGACCGCAATTTATATGTTTTGCATCGCCTGTAAATGCTTCTTTACTTACATCACTTTCAAGTACGGGTATAAAATCTATATTTAATTTTTTCGCAAATTCGTAATCTCTTTCATCGTGTGCAGGAACAGCCATAACAGCGCCTGTGCCATAGGAATAAACAACATAATCTGCTACATAAATAGGCACTTTTACACCATTAACAGGATTTATAGCATATAATCCTTCAATTCTTATTCCTGTTTTATCTTTATTAACTTGTTCTCTTTCAAAATTAGTTTTATTTTTAACCTTTTCTATATATGCTTGTATTTCTTGTATATTTTTAATACTATCTCTGTACTTTTGTATATAAGGGTGTTCAGGTGCTATAGCAAGAAAAGCAACACCAAAAATAGTGTCTATACGAGTTGTAAAAACTTCTAATATATCTTTAGAATTTTCTATATTAAATGTAACTAAAGCGCCTTCACTTCTACCTATCCAATTTCTTTGTGCTACTTTTACACTTTCAGGATAATCTACTTTATCTAATAGGTCTAAAATCTTATCTGCATAAGCGGTAATCTTTAAAAACCATACATCTCTTTCTTTTTGTTCTACTTGTGTTCCGCACCTATCACATACTCCGCCTTGACTGTCTTCATTAGATAATGTAGATTGACATTTTGGACAAAAATTTACTACTGCCTTACTTCTATATGCTAAACCATGTTCATACAATTTTAAAAATATGTATTGAGTCCATTTATAATAATTTGGGTCTGTAGTATCTATTTCTCTAGACCAATCATAAGCATATCCTAGTTTATGAAACTGCTTTGTAAACTTTTCTATATTTTCATTAGTAGAGATTCTAGGGTCTTTACCCATTTTTATAGCGTAATTTTCTGTAGGAAGACCAAAAGCGTCCCAACCTATAGATTGCAATACATTATAACCGCAAAATTTTTTGTATCTTGCATTTACATCTGGCATAGTATAACATTTTGCGTTACCCATATGTATTCCTGTAGCGGTAGGACCTGGAAATTCACATACTGCAAAATATTTATTTGGTTTGTCTTCTTTAACTTCAAAACTCTTATTTTCTAACCAATACTTTTGCCACTTATCTTCAATTTTACTAAAATTGTATTTTGACATAATGTTCTCCTGTTATATATGATTAATAAGTTTATAACTTATATGATTAAAAATTTTATCATAATTAATAAAATATGTCAATAAAATATTTTTAAAGTAAAGTTCCTTTTTATAATAACACTCTGATTATGCATTACATAAAAAAAGGAAACAACTTTTAGTCTATTTCCTTTTCTATTTCTGCACTCTCAGTTTTGTACACATAATATCTTACGCCTTCTTTTTCTTTAATAGTCGCTTCTATTTTGTGCAAAACATCATTTTCAAGATATGCTATTTCAATCTTATTATTGTTTTTCTCTATATTGTAGTATGTTTTTACTCCGTTACTTATTGCACCAAGTTCTAATTCTACTTCGTCTTTATTTTCTTCTAATTCTATACTAAAACTTTCAACAGGTGTAGATTGACCTACTTTATAATATTTGTATTCAAATTCATTTTCGCCTTGTTCTATTTCTTGATTTAAGATAACATAGTCGCCATTACTAGCCGTTGCTTTTATACTTAATTCTATTTCATCTTTTTCAACTTCTTTTTCACCTGTGAATGTATACTCATTATTATTTAATGTCATTTTACCTTCAATTTTGCTTTCTTGCTCAACAGCATCGTCAGGGTTACTTACATTTTTATTATTTTGTATGAGCGTTTCTTTATAAACCATAACAAAAGAAATAGCCTTTCCATCTAATTGCTTAATATTTGCTTCCAACTTATTAGGAAAATCTGAATCGCCACTACTAGAAACTTTTACATCATAATTTTGCTTATTACCTACAAAACCATCTAAATACTTTAAATATTTATCTATCGTTTCTACATTTTGGTCAACAATTTCTTCATTTGCTAAACTAATTGTTTTTGCAGTGCTTTGATTATTTGCTAAAAATGCACCTGCTGAAAAACAAGAAAATGCGTATAAGTTTTTTACGCTACCTAAACTAGATTTACTCGTTTCACCACAAGCCGTAAATAATGGTATAGACAAAACTACTGCTAATAACAAAGCCACCATGCCAAAAACTTTGATACAAACTTTTTTCATTATTACACCCTCCTTTATAATACATTATACAAATTAATTTTCATTAAAACAATTATAATATTTCAATTTTTTATCAAATAAACAAGATAATAGTTATAAATTTCAATTAGCAATATCTAATAATTATATTTATTTGACATATATATAATAATATAGTAAAATGAAGTATAAAATAAAAAATAATATAAAAAGGAGCAAAAAATGGCTAAGAAAAAATCTTTTATTAGCAAATTGATGAGTTTAATCATTTTGCCTTTATCAGCATTTATAATAATATCTTTCTTTGTTTTTCCTACATTTACAATACAAGAAGATACAACTAAAAGTAAATTAGAATTTACTGGATTGGAAGTGTCCATTATTAGTACCATGACTGAAGAAAGTGCAAAAGAATATAGTAAAAAACTTTTTGATATAAAAGTATCTTTAGAAGAAAAAGAACAAATTGGTAAACTGCTCTTAGGTTACGGTTTAGTCCAAACCGATGAAGGTGCTGATATAAAAACCACTTTCATATTTTGGCTTATTTCAGGAATTTTAAGCATAATTCTTTTTCTAATATCACTCGTTTCAATGCTTAAAAATGGGCCAGGACTTTTTACTATCCTTTTAAGTTTATTAGGAGTTGTTTCTTCTATACTAATACTTGTATTCGCATCTAATGCATCTAATAATTTTAATAGTATTTTAGAACTCTTTAATGTAGGATCTGCAACATATCTTGTCCTCGCTTCAAGTATACTTATCTTTATACTATCAGTAATTGGCAAAACGTTTAGTAAAAAATAAATATATATTTTACAATACTAAAACAAAAAAACTTTAAATATTGGAAACAAAATACATTCTTCATATTTAAAGTTTTTTTATTAATATAATTTTTTTCATAAAATCTTTAAAAACTTATATATACAATTATGTAACTTTGTACATTCAAAAAGACAATGTAATTACATCTTACAACCTAATAACAAATATAAGCAAATTAACACTTTCTCTATATGCAGGAATGTACAAAATATGGTTTATTTCAAATGGCTTAGTTTCAAAAATTATCACATACAATTAACTTCAACAAATAAAGAAATTTTTCTTGAATTTGAATTATAATGGTTTAAAATTTAATTTAATTTTAATTTTATGATATATTTTAAAATAAAAGATATGTAACTAACGCATTATAAATACGCTTAGTAAACATATCTTTTTTACTTTTCATTTTTTTTATTACTTTCTCTAACTGCACGAATATATGCTATAACTAATTTTGGCCTTGTATACCTTTGAACAAATATAGGCATTAATTGAAGTAATGCATTTACTAAAGCTATAGGCAGTGAAATGCAAAAAGCATATTGCAAAGGAAAAATAAATATTAATAAGAAGCCTAAGAAAAAAGAAATAATATGCATAACTTCGGCTCTACAGTTATCCATTAAAAACCTTTCTAGATACTCTACATCATTACTATCTTTTATCTTATCTTTTGCAAATCCGTTCCCTAAAGGGCCTTTCCCTATAGGTATTTTATCTTTCCAACTTTTTATCTTTAAAAAATTGTAAAATCTTTTTTCCCACTTAAAAGTTTTAAATCTTTCATAGTTATACCATTTTTTTGGAGTTGCAACAACTATACCCGCTACAATCATATCTATTACATATTCTATAACTACACCTAGAATTATTAATCCTATAAGCAACAAAATAGAATTATTAAATAAATCAAAACATAACGCTACATTAAAAGTTCCAATGATTATACACGAAACAATTACTATAACAATAAAAAATATCATATACTATTCCTCATATGTTAATTCTTTTTTATAAAAACTCTCATACACCTCTTTACAAAAATTATAATTTGCACTTTTCATATACTTTAAGTTTTCTTCTTTACTTAAGTTAGCATTTGAATATATAGGTTTCCCTATATTGACATTAAAATATTTTTTTTCAAGTCCATCTTTTCCTATTTTACCCGAATTTCTAAATGTTAAAAATATAGGAATAATAGGGACATTGTATTTTATTGCATAATGAAATGCCACATCTTTATAAGGTCTTGGTTTTTCATACAAATACCACATACTTTGCTCAGGATAAAAAACGATATAATTATTTTTTTCAAGATAATGTTTAACAGCTTTAGAAAACTTTTTTACAACTTCAAAGTTGTCGTTTAAGGGCATAATTCCATCTGCCCTCATCATATTTCCCAAAAAACCCTTTCTATTATTAAACTCCGCTACACTATACTTAATTTTATATCTTCTTTTTACAGCCTTGCGAATAGCTAAACAATCAAATATATCTACATGATTGCTTGTAATAATTGCAGATTTTATACCTTTTATATTTTCTCTACCAAAAACCTTAGTTCTTCTCCTAAGCCTATTGTTACACCAACTAAATGGTGAAATAATAAATGTCTTTTTTAACCAATTAGTTGTAATTCTATATATAGAATGACTAATGTAGCGAAAATCTTCAGTTATCCTATAACAACTATCCCAATCTACAGGATTTATTTCCACATTTAATTGACCCTTTTTTTCAAACATTTTGTATCTTTCAACATGTTCTTTATTGTTCATTTACTCACCTTAAATTATAATTTTTTATCTAAAAAATATTTTACGCAAATTGATTCTATATTTTTAAAATCTTTCTCTATATCTATAAGACAACTTGCTAACAAATTGTACTTATCTATATTTTTACCTATATCAAAAAATATTTTTGCAAATAATGTATACAATGCTATATATAATCTTAATCTATTTTGATTGCTTTTTAAAAATTTGTAAAGAAGTACACCATACTGAACAAAATTTTTCATAAGTTTTGCTACATCATCAATATTTTTTGATTTTAATATCAAACCATGTTTTTCGTAGTCATACAAAGTTTGTAAAAAAATCTTATTTTTAACAATTTTTTCGCATTGTATATTTTGCCACTTTTCTTCCACACCTAACAAGTTCATAAAAGCAAAATCAAATAAAAAGAAATCAAAAAGTCTTATATAACAAATGTCATTTACATACTTTATTTTATTTTTTTCAAAAATTTCATTTCTATATTTTAAGTTTTGCACACTACCATACCAAATAGTGTTTTCCTTTTCCCAAAATCTATCTTCTTTATATATCCTGTTTATTGCTGAAGGACTTTTAGTATTATTATAATCACAAAAATAATAATAAAGCGGCTCTGCTATATAGTAAAGTTTATTCACATTATGCACATTTGCTAAGTTAAAAAGTTCATCTTCAGCAAATGACACTAAAGAATTAAAGTTTGCTTTTATAAGTTCTTTTTTCATTAATCTATTCCAAGGCAAAGAGCAAGCAAAAAAATCTTGATAATATTCTTTAAAATCTTTTTCCTTATTTAGATTATACACTCCACTTTTAAGATGAGATTCAAAGCATGGGTGTATAAAATTAAAAACAACCATATCTACTCTATTTTCTTCTATACATTTTACTAAAATTTCTATTACATCTAAATGTAAAAAAAAGTCATCACTATCTACAAACTGAATATAATCACCTGTTGCCTCTTTTAATCCAAGATTTCTTGCATTAGAAACACCTTTTTTATCACTTAGAAAAAATTTTATGTTTGAATTAGATTTTGCATAATCTTTTATGATTTCAACAGTATTGTCTATAGAAAAATCGTCTACCAAAATTATTTCAATATTCTTATAAGTTTGATTAATTATAGAATCTAAACACTTTTTTAATGTTTTAGCACTATTATAACATGGAATAATTATTGAAACTTTTTTCATTTGCTTATCTCCTATATCAAACAAGTATCATAAATGAAAAATTTTTCATAGCGAATTTTGAATATTTTAGTCTACATTTTATTAAACTAATTCTATTAAAATTTTTAAAAAGTAGAATATAAAATTATAACTCTCTATATGCGAGAATATAAACTTTTCATTCTTATTTTAAGTCATTTTTTATTCTCTACATAATATATTTTTATATTTTTAGATTTAAAAAGCCACTAAGTGGCTTCTACATTTATTATTCTATAATTTTATCTTGCATATACTTTATAAACTTTTCATAATCTTCAGGTATACCTATATCTATAAAATATCCATCGTATATATAATAAGAATGCAATCTTTTACTAAGATTATTTGATAAATAATCTGTTTCTAGACTAAACTTATTAGGCATGTTAATGTTTTTAAATATGTCTTTATTAATAACATAACAACCTAAGTTTATGTATCCCTTTTTAGTAGGCTTCTTCTCTATATGAGCTATTATTTTATCTCCTTCAAAAATAATATTTCCATACCTATCAAAATTTTCCATAGGTTTTATAGCTAATGTATACACTGCACCAGTATTAATATGTCTTTCAATTAGTTTATCAAAATCTATATCTAAGTACACATCTCCATTTAAAACTATAGCAAAATCTTCTGTTATGTATTGTAACGCTTGTTTTAAGGCTCCACCCGTTCCTAATGGCTCATCTTCTTTAGAATATATTAATTCCATTCCCTTAAAATCATTTTTAAAACAACTTTCTATTATCTCTTTTTTATATCCGACAGCAAAAATTACTTTGTTACAACCTGCCATTTTTAACTTTTCTAACTGTATTTGCATAAAAGGGACACCATTTATAGGAGCCATTGATTTTGGGACATTAGATACTATAGGTCTTAACCTAGTTCCAAAGCCTCCACATAAAATTATAGCTTGCATAACTCTCCGATTTATATTTATTTTAGATTTTCTTTTCTACGCCTAAATAGTCTTATAATTTCAGGCAAAAAGATTAAAAACAAAAGAACGACAACAATTAAACAAACACCTAATGCACTTTGAAAAAATGCTACAACTGGAGCAAACCCTGGCATTCTCAAGACTAATTTACCATATATATTTGACGGATAAACACTTGTAACTGCTTTATCATCAGGATTAGCAACTATATATTCTGTTAACATTCCATTTTTACTATCATATTTTATTTCAACTATCTTCTGAGTACAATATGAGTTACCCACTTTATATGTTACTACATCTCCTACAGCGTACTTACTTTCCATTTTAATTAATATATAATCGTTATTATATAAAATAGGTTGCATTTCATTTCCAGAAATTGTAATAGGTGCTATACCAAAAATGTTTGGAGTATCACTACCATTGTTTTTTTGTATTGTTAACGCTATATTACATGTCACAATAATTATAAGTAAAACTAAAAAACATATAATAAAAACTTTTCCTATAATTGACATTATTTTTTTAAAAGATTCCATTTTAACTCCCTGTATATATCTTAACATTTTTTTATACATAGTCAAGAAATCTTAATCAAAAATAATGATTAGTTATAAATATTATCAAATACAAGATATTATATTAAACAAAATTATAAAATATAACTAATATAACAGATAAAGAAATAAGATAAACACCAAAATACATAAACTTGACTTTTGAAACTAAATTTAACATAAGTTTTATAGCAAGTATGCCAGCAATCATTGAAACTATGGTACCTATAATTATAGGAAATACATCTAGTGCTAAATTTGAACTATGAAATATTATCTCATAAGCACAAGAGGCAATAATAATAGGAATGCTAAGAAGGAAACTAAATTTTGCCACATTATCCTTATCTTCTCCAAATAGTAACCCCATACAAATAGTACTTCCGGACCTTGATATCCCCGGAAAACTAGCTAACCCTTGAGCAACGCCAATCCAAAAACTGCTTTTATAGGAAACTTCCATACCTATTTTTTTGTTTTTGTATAGCATCTCAGTTAAAATAAGTACAATTCCAGTAATAGTAAACCCTAAAATAAAAAACATTGAAGTAAAAGAACTTTCTACTAAAGATTTGAAAAGGAAAACTATTATAACTGTAGGGATAGTGGCAAATACAATTTTTTTAGCAAGCGGAGAAAAAGGATGCCTTATTAAATAGCAAATATCTTTCCAGAACATTATAAAAACAGCCATAAGCGTTCCTACATGTAAAGCAACAGTAAGAAATAACTGGTCATCTAATCCAAAAAAGTTTTGAAACATTACCAAATGCCCACTACTAGACACAGGTAAAAACTCTGTTAAGCCTTGTACAATACCTAAAACAACTGCTTGAAAAATAGACATAGACTCTCCTAAAATGTATCTTATAAACTTGACTTAACGAAACCAAGCATATATACTTATTTAATATAGATATATGTCTAAATAAAAGAAATATACTTATTAAATACTTATATAGGAGTGATTATATGAAATTAGGCGTTGTAGGTCTTCCTAATGTAGGAAAAAGCACGCTATTCAATGCAATAACAAAAGCAGGAGCAGAAATAGCAAATTATCCTTTTTGCACTATTGAACCAAATGTAGGAATAGTCGCTGTACCTGATGAAAGGTTAAGCGTACTTGAAAAAATGTACAACTCTCAAAAAGTAGTTCCTGCAGTCATAGAATTTGTAGACATAGCAGGACTGGTAAAAGGTGCTAGTAAAGGTGAAGGGTTAGGAAACAAATTTTTAAGTCATATACGAGAAGTTGATGCAATCGTTCATGTAGTTAGATGCTACGAAAACAGCAATATTATACATGTAGATGGTACAATAGATAGTTTAAGAGATGTACAAACTATAAATCTTGAACTTATTTTAGCAGACTTAGAGTCTGTAGCAAAAAGACTTGATAAAAGCACAAAACTTTTAAAAGGTGGCGACAAATCTTTAATTGAAGAAGTTGAATTACTTGAAAAAATAAAAAATCAACTAGAAAATGAAAAACCTGTTAGAACATTAGAGTTAAATGAAAATGAAAAAGCACTCGCAAAATCTTTTTTCCTTTTAACTTATAAGCCTGTAATATATGTTGCAAATATTATGGAAGAAGAACTAAATAAAGAAGACAATGTACAAGTAAAGAATCTTAAAAATTTTGCACAAAGTGAAAATAGCGAAGTCATAGTTATATGTGCAAAGATTGAAGAAGAATTAAATAGTTTAAATGATGAAGACAGAGAACTTTTTATAAAAGAGTTAAATATAACTGAGTGCGGATTAGATAAACTCATAAAAGCAAGTTACAAACTTCTAGGACTTATTAGTTACCTAACAGCAGGTGAAAAAGAAGTAAGAGCATGGACTATTAAAAATGGTACTAAAGCCCCTCAAGCAGCAGGCGTAATACACACAGACTTTGAAAAAGGTTTTATAAAAGCAGATATAGTTTCATATAACGACCTTATTGAATGTGGAAGTTTTGTTAAAGCAAGAGAAAGCGGAAAAGTTAGAAGTGAAGGAAAAGAATATGTAATGAAAGACGGAGATGTGGTTCTTTTCAAATTTAATGTTTAAAATAATAAAAAGCCGACAAATTTATAATTAATCGGCTTTTTTCTTTTATTATTTTAATTTTCAAGTAATTTTTAAAATTATAACGCTTGTTGCAAATAAGATATAGCAGACTCACTTTGCTCTGCCATTTGAGTTCTTAACTCTATATTTTTTTCCGCTTTCCAGTTTTTTAAGTCTAAATGCTTTATACCATCTAAAATACTTTCTATTATGCTTGCAGTCTCATTATATACTTCAAATTGTGAAGTTTCATAAGTTTGTTTACAATAATCTTTTATTGCATTTAATTGAAAAATATTTGCATATAAATTTCTTCTCGTAATTGCTTTTTCTTGCATCATACCACTTTTAAACTTTGACAAAATCTCTATTCTATCATTAAGTTCTACATTTCTTTTTCTATTTTTTCTTCTTTTCATAACAAAGATAAATGCAATAAGACATAAAACAAGTATAGAATACCATATAATCATTTCTATCCAATTAGAAGGAACTTGTATAGCAAGCGCATTACTTATTGAAATAATTAATAACATTTACTTTTCCTCCTTTGTATCTATAATATGTATACTCTTTTCCACATTTCTAATATTAAGGTCTAGAGTATTGAAAGGTATCTCTATACCATTTTCGTTCATCGCATTATAGAAGGACTTCATTAAGTCATCTCTAACATTCCAATAATTTGCACTTCTTACCCAAACTCTAACTACAAATTCTATACTACTACTACCATAATTATCTAATAAGTATTCTGGTGCAGGAGTTTTTAATGTTAATTTTGTTTTCTTCACTACTTCTTCAAAAACTTTTTTGCACTTGTCCAAATCGCTACCGTAAGCCACATAAAGTCTTATATCTATCCTTCTAGTTGCAAGTGCATCATAATTGATTATATTATCACTTACTATATTTGAATTTGGTACTGTAATTATTTTATTGTCAGTAGTTTTTACTTGCGTATTAAACATATGTACGGCTTTTACTTTTCCTTCCACACCATTAATATTTACAAAATCCCCCTCTTTAAAAGGCTTAGTTGATACTATAATGAGTCCGCTTGCCAAGTGATTCACACTATCTTTCAAAGATAATCCAACTGCAAGAACACAAGCAGACAATAATTGCATTATACCGTCTGTTGGAATGCTCAAAATATTAAATACTATCATTACTAAAAAAAATGTAAGAACAACATTCAAAATACTTGTTACAAAAGTGGACATAGTTCTATTGTTTGTTGTTTTTATTAAACCAATCTTTAATATATTTGAAACTTTTTTAATAACAAATAATCCTACTAATAATATTATTATTGCTTGTGCGATATGTAAACCTGTACTTGAAAGAAAATTAAGTACTGCATTAACGATATTATCCATTTATATTTCTCCTTATATTATTTTCTTCAAATTTAACACAAATTTATACAAAATGCAATAATTATTTACAATACTAATAGTATTTGTATAAGTGTTATGTCTTTTATTCAAATAGACTTTTGCAATTAAATGATGTAAAGTATTGTAGACATAAGAAAAAAGAACCTAGTAACAAGTCCTTTTTGTGTTTATTTATTAAACATTTAATGAATGATATAAAATATTTTTATCTCTAATTATCTTATCTTCTTCTTACCTCTCTCTTTCTTTATATCTATTTTGTGAAATGGTTTTTTCTAAATCTATTCCTTCATCGTAAAAAACATCTTCACTTCCCAAATTTTTACTTTTTAAAACTTCGGTTAATGATTTTATTTGCTCATTTGTTAAAACAACCTTTTTATTGAAAGCATTTTCTTTATAAGTATCTTTCCAAAAATTTCTCATTTCTTGAAGTGTATCAAATTTTTTATCACCGTCTAATGAACCATAATTTGGAACGACTTTGTAATATTCTCTATCTTGTAAAATATCATATTTTTTAACGCATTGTATGCTACCGTTTAAGTCTTTTTGTCTCATTTTTAGTGCTATACTATTTGTAAGATTTACTCCTTTTTCACTAGTATTATATCTTTCTCCATTAGCAAGTATAATGTAATCATGTCCATTTAACAACTTAGGTGGTTCATACAAATAATACTTACTAAAATCTGTTCCACTATAATTTACTAAACCATACATCATTTCTTCTTCTTCATCAAAGGAAAATTCAGGCATAGCTTTTTCACCATTTATAAGTTCTTTTTCTGTAACGCCATATTTTTTAAAAATATCTAATATATGCGTAAGTCCAGAATAATCACTTTTCTTCTTTTCTTCAAGCGCTTTTTTATATTTTTCTTCCTTTACTCCTTGTAAATCTCTTTTTATGCTTTGCTCCATGATAGATTTCAAAAAAACAATATCTTCAAGTTTTTCAAATTTTTCATTATCTTTATTATTTTTAATTGAATTTACAAGAGCGTACGCACAAACTAAACTAACTGCAGTAGATAATACATCTGCTCGGTTATAATTTGCAACTTTCCAATCATCTTCTTTCATTATACCATTTATGCCATGTGTATCTTTCTCCCACTCTGTATCTAACATATGATTTGTAAAAACAAATAAATTATTATCTTCTTCGTAAAATTTTGCTAAACCTATATAAATATTTGTGTCTAATTCTCCGCCAATTAACTCACTATATTTATGATTCTTGCCTAATTGTCTTTGAGGTACATCGTATACTTGTTCGTATTCTTCTAATGTTGGGTATTTTGTTTTATCTTGTAAAGGTTTTATAAGAATATTCGTTGTAAAATACAAATCATTTATATTAGGTGCATAAGACAAATGAAAAACTTGTGACAGCACATCCTTTGCTTCTTCTTCGCTATATCCTATTTTTTTTACCATTGTCCTAAAAACATATTTAAAAACTTCGTTTACAACACTAGCACCAAAACAATGACTAACTATATTTATATTTCTCATGTTTTTTTGTGCTTGCAATTTTGATATTTTGTTACCATTTTCATCAATTACAAGTTTTATAAAATTTTGTGCTATTCTTTCAATTTCTTGTATTGTTACATTGCCCGTATTCCCTCCAACAAGTCCACCATAATGTATAGTGTAAAAATTTGCAAAATTGTCATCACTTTTTACGCCTAATATTTTTTGTAAAGTTTTTGCATATCCGTTTGCCAAAGAATCACTAATCGTTGCATTACCCCCAAAAGTTAAGAGTGATGGCTTTGCTAAATCTATATTTTCTAATTCATATCTTTCGTAACCAAACTCATTATTTTCACTTTTTTTTACTCGTTTGCCAAGAGTTGAAGATACTCTTATTTCTTTCTTTTTACTATCAATCATGCATATACCTCTAATCATTTTAAATAAAAACAGTATGATGACAAAATCGTCTATAGTTAATATTTTATATTTTTATCAAAAAAAGTCAAGCAAGTTAAATATAAAATACACTACTAAACACATAATAAATACAACACTTAATACACTATTAATTTTTGATTTAGTTGTATTTAGTTGCAAAAATCGTTATTTTTATGATATTATATATAAAGTTTTATTAAAGATAATATTAGATAAAAGGATATAGAATATGGCAAAAACATATGAATCAAAAGACATACTTGTATTAGAAGGACTTGACGCAGTAAGACTTAGACCCGGAATGTATATAGGAACTACTGGACTAAAAGGATTGCATCACTTATTATGGGAAATAGTAGACAATGCCATAGACGAAGCATCAAATGGCTTTGCAAATAAAATAATAGTAACATTACACAAAGACGGTAGTGCTTCTGTAGAAGACAACGGCAGAGGTATACCTGTAGATATGCACCCTACACTAAAAAAATCTGGTGTAGAAGTAGTTTTCACACAACTACACGCAGGCGGAAAATTTAATAATGAAAACTATAGTTATTCAGGCGGACTACATGGTGTCGGTTCATCAGTAGTAAATGCTTTAAGTACATGGTGCCAAGTAAATGTATACAAAGAAGGAAAAGAATACGAAGTAAAATTTGCTTGCAAAGAAGATAGCAAAGGCAAAGTACATGGTGGTATAGCATTAGCTCCACTCAAAGAGATAGGAGCAACAAAAAAACAGGGTACACTTGTACGCTTCCTACCCGACTGCACAATATTTGAAGAATGTGATTTTTCAAATGACATTGTTAGCAAAAGATTAAAAGAGTTAGCATTTTTAAATAAAGGCTTACAGATAGAGTTTATAGATGAAAGAGAAAATACGCAAACTATATATAAGTTTGATGGCGGATTAGTAGACTTTTCAAAATACATAAATAGTGGAAAAAGCACATTATTTGAGCCATGTTTTTATATAGAAGGAGCAAGCAAACTTGTCAAATTAGAATGTACAATAAGTTATACAGACGGATACAATGAAAATATATTTTCTTTTGTCAACAACATTCCAACAACAGAAGGCGGTACACACGAAACAGGTTTAAAAGTCGCTTTAACTAAAGTTTTAAATGATTATGCAAGAAAAAATAATTATCTAAAGGAAAAAGACCAAAATCTACTTGGCGAAGACTTTAGAGAAGGAATTTCTGCAATTCTTAGTATCAAAATGAAAACAGTCCAATTTGAAGGACAAACTAAAACTAAGTTAGGAAACCCTGAAGCAAAAACTGAAGTAGAACAAATAATAACAAATGAACTAAGCAAACTTATAGAAAGAAAAGAATATGAAAAGTCTTTGGAACTTTTGATAAACAAAGCAAAAGGCGCTGCAAAAGCAAGAGAAGCTGCAAAAAAAGCAAAAGAACTTACAAGAGCAAAAAATAGCATAGATAGCAGTACATTAGTTGGTAAACTTAGTTCATGCACTGGACATAAAGCAGAATTGAACGAACTTTTTATTGTAGAAGGTGATTCTGCCGGTGGAAGTGCAAAACAAGCAAGAGATAGAAAATATCAAGCAATATTGCCACTTAAAGGTAAGCCTTTAAATGCCGAAAAGAAAAGATTAGAACAAGTTTTACAAAATGAAGAAATAAGAACTATAATCTCAGCACTAGGTGCAGGAATAGGCGACGATTTCAATGCAAAAAATTTAAAATATCACAAAGTGATTATTCTTGCCGATGCAGACCAAGACGGTGCACATATTAGAGCAATATTATTAACTTTCTTCTTTAGATATATGCGTGAACTTGTAACAGGCGGATATGTATATATAGGTATGCCTCCACTATATAAAGTATCTAAAGGTAATTTTACAGAATATGTATACAGTGATATAGAATTACCTGAAGCAATAGAAAGAGCAGGCAAAGGATATACTATACAACGATACAAAGGTTTAGGAGAAATGAATCCTGAACAACTTTGGGAAACAACAATGGACCCTAATAAACGAACATTAGTAAGAGTAGATTTAGAAGATGTTGCAGAAGCAGAAAGAATGGTAAATATCCTTATGGGCGACAATATAGAAGAGCGAAAAGAATATATAGCGGAACATGCTAACTTCAATAAAGAAAATGATTTTGATAAAAAAATGATACAAAAAAAGATTAATAAAAATATAGATGTAATGTAAGGAAAAATATATGGAAAGTAAAACTAAAAAAACTAAACAATCAGCAATAACTCATGCACCAAAAATATTGTATAAAAACATAGATAAAGTTTTGCATGAGTCTATGATACCATATTCAGAACATGTTATTTTAGATAGAGCATTACCAAGAGTAGAAGATGGACTAAAACCTGTACAAAGAAGAATACTATATGCAATGTACGATTTAGGTATAACACCAGATAAACAATTTAAAAAAAGTGCAAGAATAGTCGGAGAATGTTTGGGTAAATATCATCCACATGGTGATAGTTCTGTATATGACGCCATGGTAAGAATGGCTCAAAATTTTAATATGCGTGAAATATTAGTACAAGGACACGGAAACTTTGGTTCAGTAGATGGTGACAGCGCAGCAGCAATGAGATATACAGAAGCGAAGCTTGCACCTCTTGCTATGGAAATGCTTAAAGATTTAGAGAAAAACACCGTAAGTTGGTCACTAAACTTTGACGATACCTTAAAAGAACCAGACATGCTACCTTCAGCCTTCCCTAACTTACTTGTAAATGGCGGAAGCGGTATAGCTGTAGGTCTTGCTACAAATATACCTACACATAATTTAGCAGAAGTTATAGATGCGATAGTTCTTCTTATAGACAAGAAAAAAGCAACTTTAGATGATATTATGAAAGTTTTACCAGCACCCGACTTCCCTACTGGAGCAAATATCATTCTTGAAGGCGATGAAATAAAACAAGCATACGAAACAGGGAAAGGAAAAATAACTTTAAGAGCAAGTATAAAAATAGAAAATAACAATGATAAAAAAAGCATTGTTATAACAGAACTTCCTTATCAAGTAAATAAGGTAACACTTTTACAAAAAATAGCAGAACTAAAAGACGACAAAGGAAAAGAAAATCTTGCAGGCATACAAGATATAAGAGATGAATCTGATAGAAATGGTATGCGTGCAGTGATTAGACTTAAAAAAGATGCTAATGCTGAGCGTATATTAAATTATCTTTTGAAATATACTAATCTAGAAACGGGTTTTTATATAAATATGGTTGCAATTGCCGACGGCAAACCAAAGCAATTAGGTTTAATGGAAATATTGAAATATTACCTAGAGTATAGAAAGAAAATCATTTTACGCCGTTCAAAATACGATTTAGACATTGCAAAAGAAAGAGCACACATATTAGAAGGGCTAATTATTGCTATAAAAAATATAGATAAAGTTATAAAACTAATAAAATCTTCTCCAAATACTACTGAAGCAAAAAAAGGTTTAATAGCAACTTTCAAATTATCTGAAAAACAAGCGCAAGCAATACTAGACATGAGACTTGCTAAACTAACAAACCTAGAAAAATATAAGATTGAAGAAGAATTAAAATCTTTGAAAGAACTTATAGCTAATCTTACAAAAATAATAGCAAGCGACAAACTTCAATATAATATAGTTAAAAAAGAATTACTTGAAATAAAGAAAAAATACAAATCACCTAGACTTACTAAGATTGTGCAACAAAAAGATAAACCAAAAGAAGAAAAAGAAAAAGACGATGACATTATAGAAGATGTGATTGTAACTATTTCTGCAAATGGTAACATTAAGTCAATTAATCCAAAACATTATCAATTAGCACAAAAAAGTGTAAATGCAAATACAACATTAAACGAAACTCACGAATACTTATATAGTACAACAACTGATAAAACAGCATATATATTTACTAATCTAGGATACTGCTATAAGATACCTGTAAAAAATATCCCAAAATGCAAATTAAAAGATAAAGGAACGCCTTTACATAGAATACTAGAAATGTCACAAAATGAAACAGTTGTTTACTTCAATGTCTTTAAAACAATGCCAAAAAATACAAGTATTTACGCCTTTACAAAATATGGAATGGTCAAAAAATCTCAATTAAGCGAATACAATGTCGCTAAAACAAGTTTCCAAAGCATACAACTAAAAGATAAAGATGAAGTTGTAAATTATGTACTAAGCAATCCTGCATTTGAAAGCATGATATTAGTTTCAAAACTTGGTTATGTTTTAAATGCTAAGATAGATGATTTAACAGACTCAGGAAGAGTTACACAAGGCGTGAAAGCAATGAACCTAAACGATGACGACCATATAGTTTATGCAGGACTTTCATCAAATGAAGGTGAAATAATAACTGTAACAAATAAAGCTTATGCTAAGCGAACTATAGTTCCAGATATTGAAATTTTGCCTAGAAATAGAAAAGGCGTTAAAATAAGCCCTCTAGGAAAGGAAAATGGTACCGAAATAGCATTCGCTAACATAGTAAAAGAACCTTACACAATTATGATACAAGATATGAATGAAATGCTTATTTCTAAGTTTACTGAAGATATAATTATTGGAACAAGTAGACAAAGCATAGGTAAATCTGTAACAAGAAGTAAAGCAGGCTTAATGGTAAGCGGTGTTTATATATTTAATAAATTATAGTTAGGAGTTTTTATGCAAATAACAAAAGAATATGTGGAAAAAAACATAGAACTTTTCATAACAAATCAAGAAGAATTTTGGCGTGATGCAACAGAAATTGCCGATTATGCTTTTTATGATTTTGATGATGCCATACATCCAAACATTAATAACGAAAAATACATATTTAAAGAAATTGTTATTCCAGATGAAATCACAAAAATAGGAGCTCACGCATTTGAAGAATGCGACAACCTTGAAAAAGTTACTTTACCTGCAAACTTAAAAAAGATAGAAGATTGTACTTTTAAGTTTTGCCCTTCCCTTTTCTCTATAGAATTGCCTAATAGCATTGAGGAAATAGGCGAAGAAGCGTTTTATGAAAGCAGGCTTGAAAACATAATTTTCCCTGCAGGGCTTAAAAAAATAGGTAAAAAAGCTTTTGCTTGCAATAATTTTAAAAATATTGTTTTGCCCGAACTTATAACAAACATTGAACAAGAAACTTTTGAAAATTGCAATAATTTAGAGCAAGTAGAATTAAATCAAAATATTAAAACTATAGGAAGAAAAGCTTTTGCAAATTGTTATAATCTAATAAAAATCACAATTTGTGAAAATGTAGATAGCATATGTACAGAAACTTTTAGCGGTTGCGAAAATTTAGAACTTGTAGTTTTAAAAAATAAAGATACAAAAATAGGAAAACTTGCTTTTGAATGCACTAACATATTTTACTTAAATATAAAAGAAAATGAGAAAATATTTTCTAATAAACCCTTAACAAATGATAGTATCTCTTTTAATAACAATGAAGAATTAATGTCATTAATTCAATAAATTTTCTAAAAAAAATATAGCATGGCTATATTTTTTTATATTATAAAAATTTACATTATTTTTCTTGCTCACTTATCATTCTACGCCTACTTTCTATTTCATCAAGTGCATCTTGCAAATATTCTTTACTTGCACCTTTAACATTATCTCTAAATTTTTTAATCCATGTTACATTTCTTGTTTTTACTATTGCTCTTTCTAATTTTGAAATATCTGCTTTTGCAACTTTAAGCGCAAACTCATATATCCATCTAGGTTTATTAATTCTTAAAGTTGCTGCTTGCAAAAATTTTACATCAGCGCCATTTATATCCTGTGCAAAACGCACTATAAAACTAGGATAGCCTGCATCTATAACCGCATGACACAACTTATCAACATTTGCATCTTTTACATAAAATGCAAATCTATATATATAATTTGCATCATTATTCCTTATAATAGCATCCTCTAGTAAGTCCTTTTTTAACTCTGGATTGTTTTTAGCCATTTTTAATATAAATTCCATATCTTCCGTTTGCGCAATTAGACTAGGAAGGTCAGATAAGTGATTTTTCCAAACACCTTTAATCATTTTATTTAGCAAAGAATAATTTTTATCGTTTACGCATACTCTTTGCATATATTTTAAATCTTCTTTAGCTAATGATAATGAATAATTTTCTATTAATCTTATATCGCTACTTCTTACGAAATGCAAAGTTGTTTCTTTTAATTCTATGCTTGAAAAAAGTTTTGAAAATTCTTTTAAAGTTGCTGTTTCTTTACTTAAATAGAAAATTCTTATCATGGAAATAATTTTTGTATGGTCATTTTGAGATTTTATATAATCATAAGCTTCTTTTGCTGTTTTGCAACTCAATAATTTAACTACATCATATTTTTCTTTAACTAGATTACTCATATTTACCTCCAATAACACTAAAATATAGCATGAATTTTTGAATTAATCAATAGCTCAAAACAATAAAACTAATCAATATTAAATAATTTTATAAAGTAATGCTATTAAGTATCTTAATTACCCATTAAAAATATATACAAGACTATGTTTATATCTTTTTAGTGATTTTAATTTTCACATGCACAAATTTTGTAAATTAAAGTTATTACATATAGACTTTATAATTCTAAGTAAATATTTTATTGCTATAACTATAAATTAGATAAATTTTATCTATATAAAAATGAAGCGAATGGAAATTCGCTTCATAAAACCAATATTACATTTTAATCTTAATGTGCAACTTCACTTTCTTTATTATATTTTCTATTATGAGAATTATTTTTATTTTTTTTATATTTTGAATTATTTTTAAATCCTATATATTTTTTTTTATTACTATATTGTGTTTGTACTTTTATATGTTGCACTTTTTCTTTTTGAATATCTATATTTTTTTGCTTATCTTCTTTTAAAATGTTATCAGTATTTACATTAGACAATATTTTCATTGCCTTCTTTATTTTATGCACTACATAGTCTGAAAGTTCCGCTTTTTCAATATCTTTTACATTTAGCCAAACTACTTCTACTCTATCAAAAAATTCTCCATTTAAACCAAAGTGTTTTTTCTTTTTTATAAAACTTACAAATTCACATAAACAATAATACTCCACTCGTGTAGAAACAAAATGTTCTTTTTCGTAAACCATATCTACATCGTTATTAAGTATACCAACTATACTTTTAAACTTTACTTTAGCTTTCGCTTCTTCATAACATTCTCTTTCTACTGCAATCTCTATATTTTCTTCATACTCAACGCCACCACCTGGAAGTGCATATTTATCTGTATGAACTTTATGAAGCAATAAAATTTTTCCATCTTTTATAATGATTGCTCTAACTTTTTCAAAGGTTTGATTATTTTTGAATAGAGAGTAAGCATATTCGGCTTTAATTTTTCTATAAAGTTTATATTTATTCATAATAATACTCTCCTAAAACAAAGATAGAGTATCATATAAAACCGAAAATGTCAAACCTTATTTAGTCTATAATTTTATTATTTTGCTTCAATATTTTCTAATTTTTTCTTTCTATTATTTACTATTTTATAATATTTATCTATAACTAATTTAGTAATTTTGTATATAAGCATTTGCAAAGGATAAATTAACAAACACTCAACTAATACTATACCTAATTGTTGCCTGTTTACTGCAGTCATTCCAAGTATATCAAAAGGTGTGTCTGTCAAAATATTTAGATTGAATAAATCTGTTAAAAATACAAAACTTAAAATAACTAATACAAACATAGAACTAGCAACAATGAGTCTAAACTTATTTATTTTATTTACTCTAAATAACACAACTAGAGAGTTTATTGTAACTATCATTATAATCATCATTTGAATCATTTGTAGATTCCAATTTGGTGATAAAAGGAAGAAATATAATGGCAAACATAGAATTAATGCAGTTAAACCTTGAGCAAAAGCTTTTGAAAGTACATTATCAAGAAATTTGCCTCTTATTATATCGCTATTAGGCTGCAAAGCAAAGAAGAACCCAGGTAATCCTATAGCAAAAAATTCAAGTAGCAATAATTGATTTGGGTTAAATGGATAATCAAACGCTGTAATAATGCTAAATACGCAAAGTACTAAGCAAATAAATGTCTTTGTTAAAAACATTGAACCTGTACATTGCAAGTTATTTGTACATCTTCTACCTTCCGCTATTACTTGTTTCATATTAGCAAAATTGTTATCTACAAGTATTAAGTGAGAAACATTTTTCGCAGCTTCAGTACCCCCGCCGACTGCCACACTACAATCAGATTCTCTAAGAGCAAGTATATCGTTTACGCCATCGCCTATCATTGCAACAGTATGCTTTTGATTTTTTATTGCTCTTATAAGAGCTTCTTTTTGTTGCGGAGAAACTCTGCCAAAAACAACATAATCATTAGCTATTGCTTCCACTTCTTCTATACTCATATCTTGAAGTGAAATGTACTTCTCAGCACCTTCAATTCCAGCTCTTTTAGCGACTTCACTTACAGTTAAAGGATTATCACCACTTATAACCTTTAATGCAACTTCATTTTGCTTAAAATATTTTATAGTTTCTATTGCATCTTCTCTAACATGGTCTTCTAACACTATCATACCTATAGCGGTGGCTTTATCTTTGTCATAACTATCTAATTTTGCAGATTTTGGTATTTGAGCAAGAACAAGTACTCTATTACCTACAGAAGCTTCTTCGTTACAAATATTTTTTACCTTTTCATTTTTTTCTATATTAAGAACATATTCTGGCGCACCTAAAACAAAAGATGCATCTTCAAATTTTACTCCAAAATACTTCCTATCACTAGAAAAAGCAAGATATTCTTTTTCTTTTCGTTTATCACTTCTTTTAAAATACATAGATAATGCAAGAGATGTAGGGTTATATTCTTTAACAGAATTAAGCATACAAGAAACTATATCATCAACATATTTTTTATCAAACTTTTCATGTAAAGATTCACTTTTTTGCACATTCATACTACCGTCTGTAATAGTTCCTGTTTTATCAATACAAATGGTATCTACTCTTGCAAGCATTTCTATACAATACATTTCTTGCACAAGAGTATTTTGTTTACTTAATCTAATCATACTAACTGCAAGTGCTGTACTAGTAAGTAAAAACATTCCACTAGGTATCATACCAATCATTGCACCCGCAACTTTTACAACATTTTCAGTTCTTAAAAACAAAAATATTGCAAGTGGAATAATCGCTATTCCCATAACTTTAATTATTCCGTTTAAAGTATTTAAAATCTCACTTCTAGGTTTATTATATCTTTTTGCTCTAGATGTAAGTTTGTTTATGTAATTATCATCGCCAACATCGTATACTCTAGCTTCACAAGAACCGCTAGTAATATATGACCCTGCATATAACCTATCACCAGCTTTTTTCTTTACAGGAAGACTTTCACCTGTAAGCATAGACTCGTTTACTTCACATTCTCCTGTAAGTAATATGCTATCGGCAGAAATTTGATTTCCTAGACTATATTTTATAATATCATCTCTAACAATGTCCTGCAAATCTACAAACTCGTACTTTCCGTCACGCTTAACTTGTGCATTTACTTTAACCATAAGCGACAACTTATCTATATTGTACTTAGATTTGCACTTTTGCCATATACCTATAATTAAGTTCGGTATAATTACTGCAAGATAAGTTAGTTGTCCAGCACTTCCTACTGCAATAAGAACTATTGTTATAAGCATATATAGTATATTGAAGTAAGTAAAAAGTTCGCTCATTACTATAGAAAAGTAACTAATATTGCTTCCACTTCTTGTAGGGTTATTTAAACCCGCTTTTTTTCTAAGTTCAACTTCACTAGTTGTAAGCCCTGTTTCTATACTACTTTCTATTCTTTCTATTTCTACTTTGTTTTTAATTTTTTTTTTCATTTTTCAACCTACACATCTTTTTTGATAATAATATTATATAAAATATGTAAATAAAATGCAAGTAAATACAAATATTGTTGTACACTAAAAAGAAAATTAACAAAAAATGTCTATTTTATTTTAAAAGCAATAATTAAAATTATATTTTTTCGATATTTTAAGCGTATGAATGCTTGTTTTTTAATTTTATTTTTTAATATAAAAATGTAATAAGAAAATATTTGAAACAATTATATTTGTTTTGATTGATTTTTTTATCATTATATCATACAATTAAATTGTAGTAGATTATATATATTTAATATAAAGAAATATTTTTCCTTAATCTACATATAATATAATAACTTTAAGGAGGTAGCAATATGAGATTAGCAAACCATAAAATAAGACAGAATCTTAATCTTAAAACAACTTGTAATGCTCAAGACATTGCATGGAAGCTTTTTACTTGTACAGGAGAAATAAGATACTACCTTCTTAGCAAATCTTTGGAATATGAACAAGATAAAGATTTCAAAAAGCAAAATACACATATAGAAGGAATGATGCATTAATGGATAAAGTAATTAATGGTATAGTACTAAATGCTAAAGATTACAAAGACAACGACAAGTTACTAACTATTCTTTCTAAAGAAGAAGGAAAAATTATAGCGGTATGCCGAGGCGTTAAAAAACCTTCTAGCAAGTTAAAGCCTTACGCATGCCCTTTTTGTTTTGCTGAATTTAGCATTAATTACAAAAATCAAAATATTGTTACAGGCGCTAGTGCATATGACACATTTTATAGCGTTTCAAAAAATATGGAAAACTATATAATAGCAACTGCTATTTTAGACATTATAAATAAAACTAATGAGCAAACATATATAATGTCTTCCCTTTTTATTCCTACAGTTCAAACGCTTAAAGGCATATGTTATGAAAGTGTAACACCAAAACTTTATCTTTGCTACTTTCTTATATGCTATTTAGATAACTTAGGATATGGCTTTAACCTAAACGAGTGCTTTAATTGTAATAAAAAATTACAATTAGAAAACACATATATAAATGTATATGACGGAAGTTGTTCTTGTGAAAATTGTAATGAACATCATTACATTAAACTCACAATTTCACAAATAGATTTTATTAAAAGCATACAAAATGCAGGCATAGAAAATTTTGTAAAACATAGTGATATGAGCATACAAGATATAGATAACTTACTTAAAATTTTAGGCAATACCATTTACTGCATTACAAACATAAAATTAAGAATACAAAATCTTTTTAAATAATAATTCAAAGATTTTAACTTTTTAATTATAATTAATTAAAGTTCATTGTAAAATTAATAATTATTTTTTGATATTAAAAAAAGATAGTATCACTATCTTTATTGTTGTAATATAAAATAACAGACATTTTAGAATTTTATATCGCAAGAAAAGGGAACTAAACAAAATTTGTAAAGTTCCCTTTCATTTTTTATTATATAACTTAAAATGTAAACAATGTTTTGGTTTTTTAATTATAACCCATAACATTGTTATCATGAGTATATACATCTTGTGTAGTAGTAACTTCATATCCAAATACCCTATTAGTATCTGAACCACCACAGTCACTAATGTAGGTATTGTTTCTTATTAAATAACCAACAATAGCACCTATATTTGCATTAGTTCCTTTTAGGTCATTATTTGTTGAAACTTCAGCACCTTGTAATGTAACGAGTTCGCCATAACCTATAATGCTACCTAAGTTTAATGTATCTATGTTTGTTTGTCCTACTTTAGTAAACTTAATATTATTGCCATCTTTTGCACCTATCACATCACTAATAGTACCAGATATAAGCGCTCCAGCAACACCGCCTACATAATATATACTAATTTTATCTACATTATCTTCCGACGTTTCTAAACTTATTGTAATATTTGATAAGTTTACATTTTTTATGATACCATCTTTAACTTTACCAAACACACCACCATAAGCAACATTGTTATGATTAACATTTGCTGTAAAAGTTATATTTGAAATAGTTGTACCATTTCCATCAAAAGTACCTCTAAATGGATAATCAGCACTACCTATAGATTGTATAGGTTTATTTAGAATTGTTGCAGTATATATTTGCTCTTTACCATCTACAAAAATCTTAAATGAACCTGCAGTTTTATCTCCATTAAATGTAAAAGTAGTATGAACACCATCATAAATTATGTAATATTTACTATCTTCGTTTGTACTATCTTCGTTTGTATATATATAGTATTCTTTTTCTTTATAAATAGCGAAATAATTTCCTTCTAAATCATTAGCAAGCCTAAATGTATAACTATCTCCGCCGTTTTGCATTGTGCCATTATTAATCATTTCTGCAAGATTTGACAATTGTATAGAATTTGTAATTGTATAACTCCTATCTGCTTCATTATACTCACCTATACCGTCAAATATTATATTGTTATTTTTATCCCAGTTATGCACAGGGAATGAGTCGCTTCTGTCCCATAAAAAGTTTTTCCAAACATTGCTTGACCAGTTACTTTGTGTTGTAAATATTGCCTGCATTTGTTCTTTATCAGAATTGTAAGGATAAATATTTTCACCACTGGATGTACTTGATAACATATATTTATTGCCACTAATTGTTACACTATCAGTAACTTTTGATTTCTCTGCGTTATTTGTATGAACTAATACATCTTGTACATTTACTGTTTTAATTCTATAAATCATAGGCACATTTTGTGTTTCACTTGCAGTATTTGCACTATAACTTACATTTATGCTTACATTAGCACTTTCGCCATCACCTATAAATGTACCAGCTTTACTAGTAGTAAAACCTAATTTACTTTCATAAGTTGTATATGATTTATTTATTGCATTGTATGTACCTTTTAAGTAACCTACAAGTCCACCGAATGTAACATTTTCATTATCTGCTATAGCGTTTGTATAATAAGCAGAAACAGAATCAAATGTAACATTTGTACCAGATGAAATTAAACCAAAGTTTCCTTTACAAGAATTTGTATCAAAAGTAATATCATCAAATTTTACAGATTTTATTGTTGCACCAGAAGCATTTATCACAAAACCTTTATTATTTGCATTTAATGTTAAACCATTTATAGTCTTTCCATTTCCGTCAATCGTACCTCTAAAAGGTATTGTAGATTTTGAAAATAGTCCTTTCCAATCACTACTTAATGATATATCTGATTGTAAAACAAATATATAATTTCTAAAACCGTCAAACTTAGTCCACTCGCCTAAACTAGAATTTGAAATAATGGATAACTTTTGTAAGTCGCTACCTTGCAAGTACACCATATAACCATCTGTTACAAATATCTCATCTAGACTACTTATTCTTTGTACTGCTTTAATATTTGGATACGCTGATGTATCTTCATCAAATTCAAAGTAACTTTCTATAACAAAGGCAGAATATATATCTGTCTTTTGACCATATATCTTTTTACCATCTACTTCACCTAATGGCTCATATGTATAGAAATCTCCTGTTTCATCGTATACTTTTTTACCATCGCTAACCATTTGCACATACATATAGCCTTTTGTATTTGCCTGTAAAGAATCATTAGAACCTAATGTTTCACTAGGATTTACAGAAAAATCTGCGGTACTATTTTTAATCTTTATTCCTACTCCATTAATCTTTTTATCATCACTTGTAGACAAATCTGCCACATTATTTGCAAGTATTTCACTATTATAACTTACTGAATCAAATGCGACGCTCATACCATCTTCTATAGCGCCCAAAACGCCACCTACATTCATATATGTTTGTTCTGCTTCATTTTCATCTATGTAATCATAAGTTTTATTGTTATCTAGATTATAAGTAGATATAGATGCAGAATTCTCAATAATTAATTTTTCATCAATTATCTTAGATAATTTATATCTATCTGTAAATAAAGATGCTGACTCTACACCAACTAAACCTCCTATAACTCTTTCTCTGCTATCTATTAGTCTATTTCCCATATCTAAAACCGCAGTTGAGTAAGAAAGTTTTATGTCCCCTACATAATCTAAACCTACAAGCCCACCTATTATTCGTGCTTTATTACTTACAATGTTTACTTTGTTGTAACTACTACCTATACTTCCATTATAATTTACACCAACTAAACCGCCTATAGCACCCGCTTTATTTGTAGTAGAAGAATCTATAGTAATTTGATAAAAATCATTAAATGCTATCGTATTTATGCTTCCTACATTTTCTTTTTGTCCCTTATTAATTACAGAAGAAACATCATCTATTTGAGTTTGCAACTTACTTTCGTATTCTAAATAAGAATATTTTATTTCACCATAATTTACTCCAACTAAGCCACCAACTATATGTACACCTTTAATATACATATCACTAGTAACTATAACTCTAGAGTTTGCTAGTGTCATTCCCTTATCAAGTGAACCTACTAATCCGCCTACAACTTCGCCTAAAACTTTTGTTTGCTTTCCTATAGATAAAGCATTTAGCGAAGAAGAAACATCTTGCGTACTCTCTGTAAAGCCAATAATACCGCCACCAAAAGACAATTCTTTATAACTATCATTGTCTTTCTTAATAGTATTTTTAGTTGTCCTATAAGTTGCATTTACATTTATTTCACTATATATGTCTGAAATTTGGTTTCCACTACCAGCAAAACCTATTAGACCACCAACTAAGTTCTTGCCTTGTACTACCGCTTCACCATATAAGCCAATATTGTATACTTGAGAGTTAGTAACAGTTCCAGCAAGTACACCCACTCTTTCTACAACACTACCATATACTTCTTCTACATTTATGTCTAGATTTTGGATAGTTGCACCATCTAAAGTCTTGAATAGTCCAAAATTCTTTTCATCAAATCCGCCTTTTTCTTCAACATAAAGGTAACTAAGTCTTAAAGACTCTATTGTCATACCATTACCTTCAATCTTACCAGAGAAGTCTGTATAATATGTTTCTGCCATTCTAGTAGAGCCTTCAAATGTTATATTGCTAGCAAGTACATATACTTTATTGTTTTCATAATCACTATTTCTTGCTTCTGCTATGTACTTATTCAAATCTTCTGCAGAATAGACAACATAAGGATGACTTTGATGTCCTAAATCTGCACCAATAAGAGCACTATAGTTATATATAGGGTTACCATCATCATCTACGCCTGAACTTAAAAATTCTACATAACCTTTACTTACAAGATTTGGAGCAACTAATGTTGGTTGATTAGGTATAAATGTTTGTCCAGTATAATCACCAGTACCATATATCCTATCACTTCCACCACTTTTTGGCATCATCCAAACACCTGAAGTTGTTAAACCATTGCTATCTACCTTATCTTTTTTACCAAAAGCAAAAGTAGCAAAAGATGAAGTTTGTGCGAAATCAGACTTAGTAAGCATATGCGCAGGTTGTAATTCTTGATTTGCATAATTACCCTTCATAAAGTAGCAATCTACTATACGGCCATCTTGATTATTAATATTATTATAAGCATCTACACCAACAAATGCCATATCTCTCTTAGAGTCTTCTCTCACTCTACTTGTAGAATAACAATTTTGTATATTTCCGTTTAAGTTATCGTATACAAAGCCTGCGGTAGATGAGTTAGATGTAACAATAAGATTAGAATAGCAGTTATTTATATTACTAGAGTTTTGGTATACAAAACCACCAGCTTTACATACAGCATTTATTCCAGTACTTGTAGAACCTGTAGGAGCATATACTTCCACAAAACTTAGTGTAATTGTACCCGAATTTACACCTACGAAACCGCCAATACTAGAATAATCTTCAACAGTTGTATAACTATACACTTTAGCCTTAGAATAAGAACTTGCAATTGTACCAGTATTTGAGCCTACAAGTCCGCCTATAATTCCATATCCATGGAATGTAAGCCCCTCTTCTACTCTACAACTAGTAATGTATCCAGCGTTTTGTCCAACAAGCACACCCATCGTACTTGTTACAAAACTTTCGCCTACATTAACTACAGAGATTTGTACTGCAAGCCCTGTAACGCTTCCAATAACATTTCCTGATGTATTGTCCCCAGCATCTCTACTTGCATTTAAGTAATCTTGAGTTCCTGTAACTAGTTCACCATTTTTTGTGGTAGTAACTCTTGTGTCGGCATTTTGCGCTTTTCCTGCACCTGTGTAAGTTACACTGCAGTTATAAATCTTTCCATTATTTACACCAGCAAGCATACCAAATATAACATCTGATTTATTTTCTGCATTTACTTTTAGACAATTTGCAGAAATATTTACTTTGAGATTTTCTATAATTGTATATGGAGAAACAGTTTCAAATATACCTATTATTTGTTCGCTTTTATTATTATTTTTAAATGATGTTACGGTTACAGTTTTATTGTTTCCATTTAAGTATGATATAGCATTTGTTATAGGTGTAAAATCTACCAACTCCAAATCTCTCATAAGTATGTAACTAATGCCAGGTTCCATATTTTGGAACTCAGACACATTATATATAGGCTTAGCATTTTTCATTGAAGTATTCATGTAAAATGAAACATTAAAGAATTTAGATTGCTCATAATAATATCTACCATTATTTATTTCTTTTATAGAATAAAATTCATAAGGATTAGTAGATTTTCTATTTGCTGTATTTTTTAAACTCTTAGAGAATGTCCAACTATTTGTAGATTTATCAAAATAATATTTTATATATGCACCTAATATCTTTTGATTAGTTTGTATCTCATCATAAAACTTTCCAGATACATACAAATCTTTTGACATACTTGACTTAGTTTTTATTTCAAGATAATCATTTACATAATAAGCACCTAACGGTGAGTCCGCTGAGTTTTGCTCTTCCCTATATGCGTACCATGTATTGAAATCATACGCATTTAATTTTTCTAAATCTTTCTTTATTATTTCCTCTATCTCTTTGTTCTCAGTATCATAAAAGAACTTACTCTTTTCAAAAGACAATGCCAGTTTGTAACTACCACCAAAAACTTCTCTTAAAGTATTTGATTCTACATAATCAAAACCTAAGTCTAGTATTTGATAAGCTACTATGATTATATCTATATACTTAGTTACAGTATGCGTTATGTCACCTATTGTCTTACTACATTCAAAAGTTATCCTAATATTATCGCCAATAGTTGCATTTTTATTTATGTCAAGTTTGTATTTTGAACCATCTTTATAGACGCTAACATAAGGATAGATATTTACATCATCTCCCACTCTACGCACATATATATTTGGTTCTGTATCACTATTGTATATAGCAACATCTAAGTTGTCTATTATTCCAACAGGTACAAAAATCTCTTGCACTTTATCACTAGACTCGCCCTTATAACTTACATCTATTACAGGCAAATTCATACATGTTAAAGTTATATCATTAGAGAATACTTTTTCTACTACACCATTTCTAGTCTTATAAGCAGAAACATTTATTACATATTTTGATTGCAAAGTATCTGATTGAGCAAGTACGCTTACATAATACCTTCCTTTCTTTCCTTGTTTTATATTTCCATTATCATAATATACATTAGCAAGTCTTATACCTTTACTTAAGTAAGATACATCTCCATACGTTTCATAAGGATAACCTGATGTACTTTCATTATATATCATTTGATTAAATGTTAATGGACTAGAATATGTAACATCTATGTAATCATAATCTGCATAATTAGGGAATATATCAAAAACTAATAATCCAGCAGTACCAGGAAGTATCATGTCACTCGCATATTCGTTTTTGTTATATTCATTTTCGTTTCCTTTAAGGAAAGAATATGTATAAAATTTGTTTTCTATTCTACTAATCTCAGCAGGATAAAAAGACACATCTAAAGTTGCATTTATACTATAATTTGTAGATGTAGATATTTTAACAGTATAGTTTTGTGTTTCTGTTATAAAACGCATACTAGGTTTGTAACTCATATATATAGTAAAATCTATATAGCCTAAGTCTATGTTTGTAGTGGTTACAACTTGCACATTAAAGACTTTTGTATTATTTAAATCTGTGCCACTAGAGAATGTATCTACTATAGCATTATTCTCATCGTATATTGAAATATTTATATATTCATTACTTGCCGTAGTTTCTACTCTAACTGTAGATATTGCTTGCTCACCTGCTTCAACTAAAAGTTCTTTAGCATCTACTACACTTATTGCTGTAGCACCTAAAAGAACTTCTATAGATACATTTTGTACATTGTAACTTGCATTAAATGCGTTTTCAAAATATATTTTTTGCCCTAAAACTTCTATATATGGTTTTACATTCATAGATATGCCATATTTTTCTTTCTTACCATATATGCTTTGTGGTTTACTATATTCTACATCTATAACATTTGAACCATTATCTTCCATATCTGATACTATCAAATACTCATTTACATCAAAATCTGCATCTTCATGATAAAATTCATACTCTAATTTCGCTCTGTTTTCTACTTGAAGTTCTACATCTTCATCTTCTATGTGTACACTAGAAGATAATGTAGGGAATATTTGCTTTAATTGATTTAAATAAATGCTTATCTCACTTAAATTATTTATATGATTTGTTGCAGTTTCATAAAGTCTCATTCCGTCAGTAGCATACACTATGCTTACATATATGTATACAAACTTTTTAGCATTCAATCTGCTTGCAATTTTTACTCTAGTTTCCCCTAAACCATTTATTATAAATGAACCATCACTACCTATAGATAGTACATCTTTGTTTTCACTTTCAACAATGTATCTTTTAGCATATCCATCTGTAGGAGAACTTTGCATAGTTATATAAGATGATATATATGTTTGATTAAGTTTATCTACAAGACTTTGTTGTAAACTATTAGAAGATTTATAATATTCTAGCAATAAAATGCTTTGCTCTTCATTTTCTATAGTTATTTTTTGTAAAATACTTGATGCGTTCTCAGCAGATAATGCTTCTATGCTTTCAGGTGCAAGTTCAACCATATTATAATCACCTAGTTTAATGAATGGAGATTTTCCGTCCTCTATTTGCCATATATCACTACTAAAGTCTACGAACCAAGAACTTTGCACTTCACTAATAGCATTTACATTATATGAATTAGTATTATTAGTAACACCCGTTACATTAAAAGTATAAGTACCATCACTATTCTTTTCTAATTGATAACTACTAGAAACTTGAGCACCATCTGCTATAGACACATTAAGGTTAGCATTGATAATGCTTTCTATGTAACAATGAATCACATTTACATTAGTAGAACTTCCTACTAATTTAACATTTGCACTTTGGTCTGCAAAATATGCAACATAATTTGAATAGCATTTAGAAATCTGCGCATTACTTGCATATCCAATAAATCCTGCAATATTACCAGCATTTTGAGAACTATATATATCTCCCATATATTGTTCTGATGAACTTTCACTTCCAAGCGTTCTGTCTGAAATATAAGATGCAGAATAACTTGTATCTATACTTATATGCTCTCCTAGACCAACTATTCCACCTAAATAATCTACACCTATAATCATAGGCATATCCTGACTTATACTTGTTGCATCATCATAGTTTTGTACATAACTTTGTGATATAGTTGTTTTTTCGCTTTCGCTTGCATTGTTTGTCTTTCCAACTATTCCACCTATGTAGTTTTCACCCCTAAGCCTTGAAGATGAGAAACAATTTTCTATATTACCGCCCTTAGTAATACCAACTATTCCGCCAATATTATTTTTTCCATATATAGTATTTTCTGTTGCAACATTTTTTATTGTACCTTTTTCATTATATCCAACTATTCCGCCTACAACACTTTCAGTACTCTTTATACTATCTCTATAACTTTCGCCCAAATAATTATCACATACATTTATAGTTACATCAATGTTTTCATTGCCAAAAAGTGTAGAATATATGATTTCTTGTTCACTATTTTGCATTCCTAAGTACCTACTTTGCAATACACCGCCTTTGTTATAGCCTACTAACCCGCCTATGTAATATCTGCTATTTAAATCATTGTCATATACAATAATATCGCTACCTCTAACAAGCGCACCTTTGCAATCTTCATTGTACTCTAGTAACGCATTTTCTACATAGCCTACTTCTCCACCTATGTATGCTATATGTTTGCCTGATCTATATATAAAGTTATTAAAATATACTTTAACATTTAAGATGCTACTACTATTTACATCTCCAAAAGCACTACCAGCAATACCTCCTATATAGTAAGTAAAATACCCAAGTTCACTATTGTAATCTGTAAACTTTGACAAATCTACCTCAAACCTACTATAACTTATAGTTAAATCTTGTACTGTACCTACTTCAGGAGCACCATCATATCTATCTTTTAGTTTATCTAATCCATAAAATAATCCAATGCCATTTTTTCTACTAGGCTTATCGTACATCTTGTTATCTGCTTCGTGATAAAGGCTGATATTAGATATACTATAATAATTTGTTATGTATGAATCTCCATAATTGTAAACATTTTTACCAGTAATATAACCAGTAAATGCCCATTCTTTGTCATACCCTATAGGTTTGAAATTTTGAACTAAACTCATGTCTATATTTTTTGTTATTATGTAATAATAAGACATACTTTCTTCACTATCTTGTATAGCAAGTAAATCATTTGCATCTTCTATATGGAAAGCAGTTTCAAGGCTCTTTCCGTCTTGAACTGTAACATATATAACTATATATTTACTTGCTTCCAGACTTGATGTGAAACTATCTTCTGCACATATATATAATTTTGCTTTTCCTGACTTAATAGGAGTAATAACGCCTTTGCTATCTACACTAAATATTGGGTCATCAGAAGTTTTGTCATCCATAGTTCTGTACATATATCTCAAATTTCTATTTAAAGCATTTGTAGGATAAACTGAGCATTGTACTTTATAACTATTTGACTCATCTAATCCTTTTCTACTATCAAAATATAGGTTTTGATTAGGCACATTATTCACAACAATTTGGTCCACTTGTACAGCGTTCACAACTCTTATTTTGCATGATACACTAAAAATTTCTCCAAACTGCTGTATTGTCGCCGTTACAATAACATATGTCTGGTCACTCTCTAGAGAGTTTACTGAAAAACTAGTTGATAACCCTCTATTATTTGTCAATGTCCCTATACTACTAGGATTACCAAACTCATCTGTTATTGTCCACTCTACACTATTTGCAAACTTAGCATCATTAGGGTTTACTTGAACTGCAAGATAAACTACACTTCTATCATTCACATTATAGTACCCGACCGAATTTGCTGTGTAACATACTGCATTTGTTTTATTTATTGTTACGCTTGTGATTGCCTTATAACTAGTTACTACAAAAGTATGTGTAATTTCTTTTATTATACCCTCACTATCAAACCCTGTCATAGTAATAGTTATTTTGTATGTATCTGCACCTAAACAAATGAATGTATTTCTCTTTTCATTTATAGATATACCTGTAGTTTTATCACTCTTTATGCTTACATTTGTTATAGTTGCGCCTTCATTACTTGAATAATATATATTTATCTCTTTATTTGTTTTTACGCTAGCAGATATTACTCTACCATTATCATCGTATGCTTTATCGCTTACTAGACCACTAGATATAGAGTCTATATCTACATTTAGTTCTTTTAGTTCTTCATATATAACAACTCTACAAGTAGTTTCTACTCCATTTGGCTTAACAAATGTTATGAACTCCTCATCGGATACAGCATTAGCAGTTACACTAAACTCACTTGCACCAGTTTTAGCGACTGTTATATTTTTACTACTTGTTCTTATCTCTACACCACTTGTATCTGCATTGGCTGGTCTAACATCAAATGTATGCTTTTGCGTTTCGTGTAATTTTAGCCTTATCTCATTTGGAACAATTAGTTCTTGTATTCCTTTTTTTAACTCTAACTTTATCTCTGCACTTATATCTAAGCCATACTCCAACGCTTTAGTACTTTGCAACTTTACATTGTATGTAGTTTCTGACAAATCGTCTATGCTTTTCGCTTGTATGTATAATTCTGCTCCAGACTTAACCTCAAAACTTCCATTATCTAATGGTATTTCTACGGGGCTTCCATTTATCATTTCAAAAAGTTTAAATATTTGATTAATGTTAGATGCTTGTATATCTACTATTATTCTATCATCTGCCAAAATTTCATTGGTACTAGGATAGGTTTGCAATGATATAGGTGTACCTATAAATCCTTCATCATAATAGTCGTACACAGATAATGTAGTATCTTCACCTATTCTTGCACCATTTAGCAATATAGAATTTGGTAAATCTATCACATTTACTTCAAGACATATCTCCTCAGGTTCAATGTAGTCTATACCTAATTTTGGCACAAGATATATGTATACTTTACTAACGCCTACACTTACTGCTTGCAAATATATTTCCCCGCCAGTAACATGAGCCTCTACGCTTGTACCCTCTACCTTGCTACTATATACTATATTATCGCTACTTATATTCGTAACAAGTATAGACAAAAGTGTACTAGATTGAGTTGTAGACTTTACAAGTTCTATCTTGCTTTTTTGTTCACCATTACTATATACATAGTTTCCGTCTGTATCTCTAACTTGCACATTCTTTGCCTTGTCTATACCTTCAATAATAGTTACAGTTGTTTCCGCTTTTATCTCAGGTTTAGACTCAACATATGCAGTAAGTTTTACACTGCCAGTAAACTGCACTTCGCTAGCATCTATCTTTCCTGTAACTTCATCTACTTTAAGTCCTAATTCGTTTTCATCTAATTTGTACCTTAATTGAGAAGAAAGTGTATTGCTTGGCTTTATCTCTATATCTTTATTTGCTTTTAATGTATATGTGTCGCCTTTTGCTATGTATATGCCTAGCGTATTTATAAAACTCAAACTAGAGATTTGTTCAATAACATTTACTTTAAGCACTGCTTTCGCACCATTTTCTACACAATTAAATGTTATCTCTGTTGTTCCTACGCTTAGACCTGTAACTTTGTATTTCATGTTTGTTCCAGCAATAGTCTCTACAAATTCTACATTAGCAATGTTTTCATTTTCTTTGCTTACCCATATACTTGCATCACTAATACTACGATTAAGAGAAACGATTACAGCATTGTCTACATTTTCACTACTTGTACTCGTTTGACCTAGTATTATAGTTATCTCATTTTTATCTAGTGTAAGTTTTGCATCTTGCACATTTTCTCCACAAGCCGTGAAAAATATGCCACCTAACAAAACTATACATATACTTAAAAACATTAAACTTTTTCTCATATACATTTTTTCTCCCATATTCTTTCGTTGTGCAGTTTTGGATAAATGCCTTAACTAAAAGCACTTATCCAAAACTGCAAAGACTAATCATTTTTCATTTAGACTAGTCTATATACAGTTTTGATTTTATTTTAATTTTGTTATTGTTTTTAAAATTAAAACACAATTAAATACTTTAAAGTCTTAAAACAAAAACTTTTATTATATATTTTAACTTTGTAAGTAGCAGTATGTACACTTAGTGTTATCAAAAGCGCCTCCGGCTCCTCCTGGTTGCATATCTCTTGTAGTATTATTTTTACCTGGAGCATTTTTTCCTTCCACTAAGTTTTCTCCATTACCATCATTACCTGATGATGCACCATTACCCCCTTGCTTGGTATAATGCCAGAAAACGAACATTGCGCCACCACCACCTTTTCCTCCAGAGCCACCATTACCTCCTGGAGCACAAGAGAATGCAGTAGTTTTTAAATCTCCATTTCTTACATAATTTACTCCACTTTGATAGCCATAAGTATAACCTATATATGTCTTGCCACCATCGCCACCTTTTTTTCCATCACTGCCTGCCGTAACTTTATGACATTCACCCCAGCCCCACCAGCAAGTTCCGCCAGGATGTGAAGTTCCATCTGAACCATTATTGCCGTCTCCACCACGGCCTGCAGCATAATTATCTGAACGAAGTCTTGAAATTCTTGATTTATTTCCTAAATTTGCTTTTCCTTTGTATGTTAGATAAGTACTAGCATTTGTTGCTTGTCCAATATTTTCAGCAACATTTGAACCTTTATATGTAATTTGTGATGTACTTATATTAACTATATCTGTCTTAGACTTTCCTACTACTCCACCTATAAATACATTACCGCCAGCAGTTCCTTCTCCCTGATCATTTTTTGCCCCATTTTGTGCATCGCCGGTAACTACATAGTTTGTAAGTGTATTTGAAGTGTAATTGCCACCGCTAGAGATTGCAACAAAGCCACCAACTACGCCTGCATCGTTACCTGCACCACTAGGTGCATTTCCACCTATTACAAGCGTTCCAGAAGTGCTATTGTTAATAGTAGTACCTGTAGCATAAGCAACAAAACCACCTGCTATACCTGCGCTATCATATGCAACTACTTCTATGTTACTTGTTTTAACATCATTAAATGTACAGCCACTTGCTTTTCCTACTATACCGCCTACAGCCATGCCTCTTAGGTAATCGGTATGTGTAGATGTTATAGTTACATCTCTAAATGTAGTATTTGTAGCATTTTCAGCAAGTGTACCAGCATATGTAATGCTATTACTATTTTCGCTATTTAACTTGTTATATGAAATAGTGATATTTTGCACTTTTGCATTTGTTAGATTATTAAATGTACCTGTTTTGGTATTATTAGGATTTAAAGATAGTCCATATATACCAAAACCGCTACCATCAAGTATGTTACCATATGTTTTACTTATATCTAATAATTTATCTTCTTTCCAAGTTAGATTAATGTTATAATTTAAAACTGCCATTAAATTATTTTTTAGCATATAACTTAATCTAGAATAATTATTAGCTACATTTACATTAGATAATGTATTTTTCTGTTCACCCAAAGTAAACCTATCACCTGTATTATCTTTACCCTTAAGCATATCTATTTCTGCTTTTTCAAAATTAGTCATTTGAGTTTCAAACCTTGTTAGGTAAGGATATCCATAATTATGACTAATATCATATGTGCTATTTGCAAAAGGTAAACCTTTCATTGTACCTTCTTTATAATCAGGGCTATACCCTACACCTATAATTGATGAAATGATATCGCTATCGTACTTAACATTGTTATATGTACAACTTGCACTTAGTAAGTCTACTCTAGTTTTACCTTTATCATCATTGTTATTATTAGATACTACATTTGTAGCAACGACAGCATTTTCTATGTAGTTTACATCATTAACAATGCCACTTAATAAGTAAATATTATTCGTAATGTCATCTTTTACATTTACACTACCTAAAACTTGAACATTATTTACATAAGCATTTTTCATTGTTCCTATAAACGCACTAACATTGACACCACTTGTAACATTTTGATTAACATTTAGCATAACATCAGTAATGCTACCATTTAAGGTACCTATAAGCACGCTTTCCGCATTAGAAGAACCTGTAGCATACACTCCTAATACTGTACCTTTTACAGTATTTGCAAGTAATGGTACACTCGCACTATTGCCTTTGAGCACAACACTTGATACAATAGTTTTTATACCAATATTTTCAAACAATGATGTAGTAATAATACCTATAGTAGACTTATCTGTAACTATTACTCTCATTTCTTCATCTGTTGTACTCATACCAGTTTCTAGCAATGTACTTGACAAGTAGTTGTATCGTTTAAGTTCACTTGTTGTTGTATTTGGATTAAGCATATCTCCACTCTTACTAATATCTAAATCACTATATCTACTCTCTAACTTATTACCTTCTACATATGTTAGCCAATCATTATATCCTATTACAGTAAATGTTGATTTTGATGTAGCACCAGTATTTGTATAGTATCCTATAATTTCATCAAGAACATATGTTTCTGTTGTAGTATTCGTATTTGCATCTGTATAAGAGCCTATAGTTGAAGAATTTGCAGAACCAAAAACACTAGACACATTTAGATTATTAGCACCTTTGCCTTTATCAAGTCCCATATTTGAACCCATATACAAACTTGTAGCAATAGTACAGCCTAAGATAGAACCTTCAAAAGAGCCTGCAAAAGCGCCTATATATCCACTTGTTTCACTCTTTGTAGAACTAATAGAACCTGCAACAAAAGACAACTGCACTTCAAGAGTACCTATGTAAGTACCTTTGTCATTTGATTCTCTGCCACTTATGTAACCTAAGAATCCACCAGCGTACAAAGTCGTAGGTTGCATTTCTGTTTCATTAATAGTAATATCTACAAAAGCATTTGTATTTACAAACTTAACTGGTGAAACATTTGCATTTTTAGCCTTAGTAAGCAAGTTTTCTCCTATTACACCACCCACATTTATTTGCTTAGAAACATTATTTATATCTATTGTTCCTTTCACAGATACATTTTGGTTTGTATAGCCTTGTGTTGCTTGTGAGTTAAATATACCTATAGCACCACCTACACTAAATGACTTTTCATTTTGTAATTGCATTTCGCCATTTGTTACATCTATATCTATATACACTTTGCAAGAATTTGACATATTGTCTTGATTAAGTTGTGTAACTATAGCATCTCCTACTAAGCCACCAAGATACAAACCATCTGCTCCTTTACCTACACTATTTCCTCGTATCTCTGTTACAGATAATTGCATAGGATTTTCTACACTACCTACATTTACATTCGCAAAAGTAGTATTTTTAGACTGACCCACAACTCCGCCTGCTCTTAGATATGAATAAGTACCTAATCCAATATTCCCATTTACAGTCAAATCTTGTATAGTTCCAGAAAGTTCTATAGAACCTACTGTGCCACCTATATACACCGCACAATCTCTATAAGTTGTACTTGCGTTTTGAGTCGCATTAATAATGTTTTTAGAATTCGTGTCAAAACTTTCTATAGTACAATTTGACATAACTACATTACGAGTATACCCCATATAGCCACCAATATAAGTATAGTAGTTATTTCCATCTTGCGCATCTGTATAATTAATAGTTACATTTGCACTACAGTTTCTCATTACTGTAAAGTTTGAGTTTCCTACAAAAGCGCCTACATATTTCTTAATTTCGCCTGAGTTTTTAGCGTTGGTGTAAGTCACTTTTCCACTAAAACTACAGTTTGTAAATGTTGTAGTACCAAAACCTTGACCAACAAAGCCACCAAAAACATAATTATTGAATTTTAACTCGTTATCACCTGTAATTATAATTTGCACATCGGCAAATGAACTAGAATAGTCATTTTGAGAAACAACGGCAAAACTTTGACTAACCGCAGAGCCAGAAGAATAGTCTACATCTTCTACTTCAAAGATTATATTGTTAAATGTTGCCTTTCTAGTTGTATCAAATATACCATAAGATTTTACATCTCTTCCGCCGGAATGATTTATAGTTTTTGTAAAGTTTAGATTAGAAAACTTAACAGCTTGAGCAACGTTATTTTCATCAGTTATATTACTCATAATCTTACCAGTAAATGACACTTGCGTAAAGTTTCTAAAGTTTATTTCATATGTACTTTCATTATTTAATATTTGATTAAATGGATCATTTTTATCACACAAATCTTTAGCGGTTATACTGCCGTAAAGAGTATTTATAGTTTGTGATTCTACCTTTATATCATCTAATGGCTCATCATCATATTTGTATTTAATTCCTACTCCATTTATAGAATAATTGCTTAAATCAAAATCTAGATCTTTTTCTATAAGCATAGACTTATAAGGTGTAGATTTTAAGACTACCAAAAATTCAAATATGTTTTTGATATTTGCTTCAGATGATATTGCCGACATTTTTAATCTTGGCAAATCGCTTACATTGTATATCCATATTTCTTTGTTACTATCATATAAGTCCTTAAAGAAGGCATTTACAAGTGATGACTTATCACCATTTGTTAGTATATCTGCATAAGTAAAGTTTGATGTTACCGCTTCTGCCTGCTCTTTAAGTGTCAACTTCTCCCATTGAGTATGTGTATCTCTATTAGTACCAAAAGGTTTAGTTACCTTATCTTCTCCCTGAAGCGTATACACGCTTCCTTCTAGATAATTTTCTCCGCCTGCTACTCTTATATCGTCAATGTATCTTGTTGCACTTATATTTGCTTCCCCTTCGCTTTGTGCTCCAGATTGTCCTATATAGCCTATAATTACACCTGCTCTAGTTGAACCTTCAGCAAAAAGTTTAGTTACATCATCTTCTTTCCATAGGTTTATAGCGTAAAGATTATTTATAGCAATAGTAGTATCTTCTATATTATAACTTATCCTATTGTATCTACCAATCATACCGCCTACATAGCCTACACTTTTTGCCGTATATACATTTCCTATAGAATAAAGTGTATCTATGTTACCTAAGTATGTCCAACCAATAACACCGCCCAAATATTGTTCTGTGATGTTATTTGATTTTGACTCCCTATCTTCTATATTTGCATGAGAATATGAGTGTATAATATTTCCAACATAATTTATACCAACAAGACCTCCTACAATCCACATATCGCCTTTAAATAGATTTTGTTTTCCTTTCCTATTATCTACGCCGGTTGTTAGGTAAGAAAGTATCTCATTTTCAACTGTGTCATTATAGAAATCTGAATGTTTTACAGCACTTCTACTTATCGTACCATAATTTACTGCAGCAATACCACCTGTACAGTACTCAGTGTCTAAGTATTGCTTATTGTCCACATCATTGTAAAGCATTTCAAACACAGCGTTACTTATATGTGAATATGTTCCAATGTAACCTACAACGCCACCAACAAATTGACCATTTAAAGTTACTTCCCCATAAGTCTTTATGTTTCTTGCATTTTCTCCACCTATAGAAAATCTTTCAGATTTATCTGCATTACCTAAAGTAGTATCAAATATACCTATTACTCCACCAGCATAAGAAATATTGTTAATAACATCAATCTTGTTAAGTTTTACAGTATTTTTATCTGCATATGAAATAGTACCATCAATTAAACCACTATTATAAGTATTTGGCTTAGTAGTGCTAACGCTAGGCTTATAGTTAATATTTATACCTACACTTGCAGATAGATTAAGTATTTCACTATCTCCAAACAATGCGCCTATTATTCCACCTGCTACAAATCTTGCAGACATAACAACTTCTGAAGTTACTTCCACATTAGATATAGTTGAGTTTGTTACAACCCCCGCTAAAGCGCCTAAAACTTTTACATTTTCACAATCTGCTTGCGCTATTTCTATATCCATGTTTCTTACATTTGAACTATCTATATATGCAAAAAGTCCTAAAGAATCTATTATTGCACCAGAAACATTATTGCTCTTTAACACCACATTTTGTAACTTGAATCCATTTCCTTCTATGTTACTCTTTGAAAGCGCCATTCTTGTAGTGACTACTTCTTTTTGTACATCGTTAAAGTTTATATTGTTTACCACTCTAATATATGAATCAGCAACAACTATACCTGTACCAGCAACTCTAGCCATGTACAAATTGTATTCTTCGGCATTAGAAATGATAATAGGATTTTTAGCAGTTCCCAACTCTTTACCTTCTACATAGTTAAAGACTTTTACGCCATCGTCAGTAATATTTACCGTTCTTTCAGGCTCTGCTAGATTTTCTGCACTATATAGACTTGGTCCAATAGTAGAATCCATATACCAAACGCTTTCTTGAGTAGTATCACCTATTAAAGAAGTATTAGGTATCTTATCTCCAAAACTAAAGCCTCCAAAACTTGTACTATTTGAAAATTTGTTTGCATACACTTCAGTAGCAGGATAAGTTTCAGTATCAATTATGTATGAATCATCAGAACCTGAACCTAAAGCACTTGCAGAAATGTAATAACAATTTGTAAGTCCTATAGGATTTTCATTTAATATATTAGACAAATCATCAACACCTATAAATGGCATATGAACAGCACTATTTGTATGTATATTGCAAGCGCCATAAGCATTTTCTATAGTACCATTTACTCCATTAGCATATACAAAACCTGCAACATTCGCATTACTTATTAGAGATATATTTGCATAACAATCTTGTATATCTAATTGATTATCATAAACAAAGCCTGAAACGACACCATTTGAGAATAGATATCCAATATTTGTTTTGTAATCTTTATCTGAAGAAGAATTATATCTTGAGCCTAGAACAAAACATTGCATTATCTCACTATTATTTGTTATTACAAAACCTGAAGTTTTGCTATCTTTTACTACACTTAACTCATTTTTAAGCGTTATGTTTGCAACATAAGAACTTGATATATGACCTGTATTAGATATAGCAAACCCTGCCATTTCACCGCTTGAAACAACGCTGAAAATAGAAGCAGACTCGCCCTTCTTCATTACTCTTGAATGTGTTATACTTGCTGTATTTGTTACAACAAACATACTAACTTTAGGCACTGTAGAATAATTTTTAGGCATAATGATATTCAATTTTACATTATTTGAAACCTCTTCATATACAGTAACTCCGCTCATTGTCTTTTCCTGATAGGTAATTTGCGTAGTTGAACTTGAAGTATTAACAACGGCACAGTTTGTAATAGTTCCATTATTAGTTATCGCAAAGAGTCCAACTGATGCTGTAGATGAATTAGACAAGTCTATAGTACTTATGTAAGCCATATCTAAAGTAAGATTTTTTATTAAAGTTTCTGGAGATATTGTATTGAAAAGACCTATATTTGCACTTGAAGCATACAATGCATCTTGACTAAAACTCTTAATCTTTATAGTTTTAGAGTTCCCATCTAAACTAGCCATATTTGCGTTTATTGGCTTATAATTGTTTAAAACAAGATTATTCATTAGTATATAATGCTTTCCGCTTTCCATCTTTTCAAAATCTAACTGGTCTTCAATCTCTTGTGGCAAATTTTCATTTGTAAATAGCATTATATCTACTACAAATTCTCTAGTATATTTTACATTTATGAAAGTATTTTCTGTTTTTTGACTATCTGAAAGTTCTTTTATATTAACTAAACTAGAACCTGTTGCTTTATTTATAGTCATGTCATAGTTAAATGCTAGTCGTAACTTATTTCCATTACCTGTTTTTCTACCCATTAATATAATGCCTACACTTTCACTATCTGCAGACCTAACAATAGTAGAACTTTCACTACTTGTATTTGGCAAATCGGAATAAGCATCTTCTGCTTCGTTATATATCTGTATAGAACTATTTTCTTCTTTAAACCAAGTATTTAATTTGTTTTTCAAATAAGCAAGATTAGTTTTTATACCTTCCTTATATGTCTTATTTTCTAGTTCTTGTTTATCTGTTTCTTTTTCTGCTGTAAATTCCTTTGTTTCTGCATTAAATACTAATGGAATATTTTTACCATTTATTGATACCTGATACTTATTATCAACAAAAGTTATAGGATAAGTTTTGTTACCATCAACCCAACCACCATAGTTCTCTAGCATATTATATAATGCTAAAGCATAACTAGATGTTACATTTACTTCTTTTGGCAAATTTTCTAGTTTTAACATTGATAGCAAATCTACACTATCTATGCTTACATAGTTTGACTCATAGGTATAGAATGTTGCGTAGTTATTTAGTGTATTAAAAGGCTTAGAAAGATTAACATTTTGAATAATGTAATCTGTAACCGTAAACTCATCACTAACTTCTTGTTCCTGTTCTATTCCTTGATTTTGATAACTAACTCTTGCAGTAACTTTTATCTTGGTTCCAACAGGTACATCTGGGCCTACATACATACTATATTTGTATTTTGTTACAGAACCATTAATCTCTTTAACAATATCGCCTACCATGATTATACTATCTAACTCATTTGTAGATGTATACCCTACCAACTCAGGTAATATCGTAGGTTCACCTGTAACTGTACCCATATTTGATATAACAACTTCGCTTGTTACTATTCTACCTTTGATAGCATAGTTATCGTACAATCCATCAGTATCTATATCTATATGTGGAGCACCTGAAACTTCTAGTTTTAAATCGTTTGATAAAACTAATTCTAATTCATTAGTAAGTTTGTTTCTCTTATAGCCACTTACAGTTACTGTATATATAGTTCCTGCAGGTACACTTGCATCTAGATATGTCCTTACATATAATTTTCCATCAAATACATTTCCATTTGTTTGTGAAGTAACTTTTTGGAAAATCATTGTCATGCCATTATCGCCATATTGAGAAGCAGGTTCTATCTCTTTGTAAACGCTATTTCCGTTACTATCTCCGTCATATGTCATTTGCCAGAAATTTATAAAATATCCGTTATACATATCACTAGATATTTGCAATATATCCACATCTGAATAAGAAGGATACATATCTATGCTCATTAAACCATTTGAGCCTGCTGAAATGTATGCTGAAGGTGAAGCATTTACATTTTTATTAATAACCATCTTTTCATTACTAACTGATGCTGTAATATTTTGATAATTTAGCACATCTAGTCTTTGTAAAACTTGTGGTAGATATGTAATTTGTTTAGTTATGCTTACATCATCTATAGTAGTTGACCTAAATGTCAAATCATATGTTTTACTTTCTGAAAAATATCTTGCATTATAAGTATTTTCAAGAGTAATATTTATGTCATAAGTGTACTTATAATCTCCATTTTCCATTTTTTCTACTTTAGATTTTGTAACATTCACAATAAGATTTTTATTGTCTTCAGTCTTTACATATTCTATACCATCTAGTTCTGTATCACTATACAAATATACTTGCATATTAATTGCATCTGTAGGACTATACTCTACTTTATCTATATCAGCTTCTATTTTCTTAGAGCCTTCATAAACTCTGTATCCAAATGTTTTTGTATGTATATTTTCACTATTTATTATTGTCCTTACTTCTTCACCACTTGCTGTATAAGTTGTTATGTAAGGATATGCTTCTATATAACCATTAGTTAAAGTTTTAGCGGTTAAAGTAAGAATATTAGGATTATCCATATATACATGCTTTTCAACAAAAACACCATTTGCGAAAGATTGCCTATAATTAATTTGAGTTGTTGTTCCGCCCTCGCCATCTTCTACAGGTATTTCTTCCTTAGTTATACATACATATAAACTATTTTTTATATCTGTGTAACCAAACAAATTTAAAGCCCTGTACACATTTCCATTTACAGTTATTTCATTGCCACTTATAACAGCATCTTTATTGTCTGTTGTCCATACAATCTCGCCACTACTTAAAGAATTGCAAGTACCTTTGAAAAGAACCCCTTCTATATTCATCTCAAAGTGATAAACTGCATCACTTTCATCACCTATTAGCATAGAGTTAAAATACTGTGCTTTTGTAGAACTAAACAAATACAATATTATATCTTGTATATTATCTACTCTTATAGTATTTCCCGCATCAAAATATAAGTCTATTACTTTCTTTTCATTACCTTCATAATATTCAAAAACATATCCGCCTTTAGCATCATCAAACAAATAATCGCCAAATATATAAGATTCACCATTTACATACAAACCATATAAAGGTCCTTTTTCTTGTTCACCTAGTGACTCCATATCCAACTCTATTATGTTTGTTGTATCATTTGGATTAAATGTAGACTTAAACATTAAACCTGTACTGTTAGAACTCTTAAGTACATGCTCACCATTGTATAAAGATTCAAATATTACAAAAGCATCTTTACTTGTATCTTTCCTTATATCTATAACTTGATTGTAATCATACTCTAAAGAAAGAACATTATTTGACTTATATATTCCAAAATTAGATATATAATTTGTTACCGCAACATTAAGTTCTACGCTTAAAGTTGGGTTAAGTTTGCTTGTAAACTTAAGTATAAAATTACCTTCGCCTCTAACTATAATATTGCCTTTATCATCAATGTAAGCAATGCTAGATACATTTCCCTTGTCATCTATGCACTCTACATTTATCATAACATTTGAAAAAGGTTTAGGACTGATTAAAAGAGTTAAAAGTTCATTTATTTCATAAGTATTTTCTTTTCTTAATATAGAGTTTATTTCTGCCCTCTTATCTGCAGTTAATTTTGCACTATATGCAGAATCTAATTCATAATAAAATAGCAATATATTTTTTTCTTCTTTACTATTTTTAATAATTGTAAATCTATCACTACTTTGCAACTCTATTTCCATGCTAGTGAAAACAATATTGTAAAGATAAGATTGATTGTACTTAATCACAGGCAAACCAAAGTTTATATTTTTATATTCTTCACCAATAGCAGAAGGTAATGCAAAATATGACAATGTATTAGATAAGAATGTTGCTTGGTCAACACTAGTAGATGTTTCATTATAATATGTTGCACTTATCTCAGTATCAGTAGTTGCTTCATAACTATAAACCATAGTTACACCACTAGGTATAGAACTATCAACTACATAAGAATAATTGAATGAAACTATAGCACCTTCACTAAGAGTAAATGCTTGTGCAACTTGAATATCTGAATAGCAAGCAACAAAAGTTAATTTTGAAACTAAACCAACTAATGCACCTATATGAGTACCAGTACTAATAGTCTTTACTGCTTCGTTACTTTCTAATCCGCTAACATAACTAAAAGAGATTAAGGAAGCGCTATATGCTTTATCTATATTAGTAAAATTACCTACTAAACCGCCTACATTATCTACTCCTGTTATAACTCCATCTTTATCGTATGTATATACCCTAGCCCTATCTAGTAAACCGGTATTGTATCCAATCACTCCACCTACATTTTGCCTTGCGTGTACTTCACCATCAAAATACACATTTTGAACTAGTAATGAGTTATCTCCGACTATACCACCTACATTATCTACTCCAACATTTAATGCACTATTATATGCGTTTATATTTGCATACACTGACAAATCTTCTATGCCCATGCCTAAATCATCATTCGCATTAGGTTTATCAAAGTTTGGCAAATCTACATTTACATCTTCACCTGAATTTATCGTAATCTCAGAATAAATACTTTTTCCTATAGCACCACCCACAGCAATATTATTAGAAATATTTGCAGATGTAACAATGCTTAAGTTTGAGATATACACATCATATCCACTTTTGTTGAAAAAAGTAGAATATATAATATCTGTATCAGTACTTATATTTTCGCTAATTTTCATATAATTAGCGCCTTTAACTATAATTTTGTCAGTAAAATAGTAAACTTTTCCATCATTTTGAGTAACCTTATACATTCCTTGCTCTGCAAAACCAATAAGTCCGCCAATATAAGTAGGAACATTTGCAGTTACATTTATTTCAAAATCGGTAAAATCTATGCTTAATTTATCCACATTTTCCACAGTAGAAAACTTGTCGTAACCTACCATTCCGCCTATGTAATTAGCACCCTTACTAGTTTTGATACTTATTTTTGATAGACTTCTAGCACTACAATTTGAAATAGTTGAAATTACACAATCTTCTAATGGAACATCAGGACTACAGAAATCGCTTTCTACAAATGCAGCAACTCCACCAAAATATATATTTGCATTACTTTTACTTGCATCAATACTAACATTTGAGAACTCAATGTCTACATCGTAAAGACCTTTACCTTTAACATAGCCAAACAATCCATAATACTTATCTCCAGATATACTAGCATTTAAAGTTTCCACTATTGTAAGTCCGCTAATAGTATATTGTATCTTTTCCTTAGGGACTAACTCGTATTCACCGTCTTCATTTATTGCTTTTTCGTATATAATGTTTGAACCGCTAAACCAACCAGTAAAAGGATTATTTTTATCTCCTATACTTTTCCATTGATGCCCAATTAGTGAAATGTTATTTGCTAGTTTGTAGTAACTTGCCAAACTTTGTTGAGTTGCGCCTATATTTTTTAAATCTTGAGCATTTGCTACACTATAAGCAGTTGCTTCAGTTGTTCCATCTTCTACTACAATAGTTATATACTTGCAAACATTTTCGTCTGGCTTATCTGCATTTACAAAACTATCTTGTGGAGCAATACGAAGTATACCCATTCCTCCTCTCAAAGGAGTAACAACGCCATCTTGTGAAACTGAAAATACAGGATTTTCACTTTTATCGTTACTAACACTATAAACCACATCATATTGCAAAGATTTATCAAAAGCATCTTCTGGCAAAATTCTTGTATCTAACTTAACTTTATTATTAGAACTATCGCCTAAACCTTTTCTAGAGTCAAAAGTAAGTTGCCCAAAAGGTACATTGTCAACATAAATATTGCTTACTTTTACAGCCTTTTCAATAACCACTATGCATTGTTTTGTCAAAGTTCTTCCAAAAACTTTTAATGAAACTGTAACAGTAAATGTGTAAGAATCTTGGTCAGAACTCTTTATAGGTAATGCAGTCAAGGTAGTAAAAAGTCCCGTGCTATTGCTTAAATAGCAATTATCACCTTCATAACTCCATGTTATATCTTCTTCTTTATATGTTGCATTTGAAGGATTTACTGATACAGCTAAATTCGCTTTACAATAATTAGATATCTTGTTATAAGACACAGTAGAAGGGTCTTTTACTTTTATAAAAGTTGATGATAAATCTATATTTTGTACAGGAATATAACCCGTAACTTTGAATGAAAAACTTCTTGCCTCACCTTGAGTTTGTACACCATTGTTAGTATAACCATACACTATTACCGTAACCTGTGCTGTACCCACACCATGTACGATAATTGTATTTGTGTTGTTTTGCAATTCTATAATGCTATTACCAGCCTCATTATTTTGAATTCTGTAATCAATCTTATGAATAGTTGCAAATTCATTTGTTATAATGTCAAAATTGAATAAGCCTTGAGTTTGCACAGCAATATTACTTAATCTTCCACTGTCGTCAAATTCCCTATAACCTATATATCCATTTTCAAACTCACTTTCAGTGTCTATGTATGCGCTTGTAACAGGTACATAAACTTTTGCATTTAAAACAGTTCTATATCCGTTACCGCTATAGAAAGTTATCTGAGTTTCCCCTTGACTTAACCCTTTTACAGTATAAGTTAGGTTATTTACCTTACTCACACTAACTATGCCATCGTTTTCTACTTCATAATATATAAAATCAGTATTAGCAGAAGCGTTACCTATATTTAATGAAATAGTTTCCATATTAGAAGATAAACCTGTCATGTCGAGATAAACATCACTTCTACCTTCAATCTTAATAGATGTTATGCCGGTGTATAGAGATATTCTTAATGTTTCATCTACAAGTTCCCCGCCATCAGCGACAAATTTTTCAGAAAATTTACTATACACTTTTATCTCATAAGTTGGAACATAATTTTCATTTGTTAAACTTTTTACATATAGTGTTTCGTTAGAATATACTTCTATCTTACCAGCTTTAGGCTCTAATTTTATACCGTCTTTATCAAAAAATTCTATTTTACCATCTTGCAAATCAGACACATCTAACACAATCTTTGCATTAGCTTCAGTAACACTTGCAGGTTTTACATTAAAACTTATAGCTTGACCTATTATTCCTTCAGCATAACTATCGTATACATTACATTGATAAACCTTATTTAATTCATCATAGTATATATTTCTAGAATTTTCTGCAGTTGGGTCTGTAACTTCTATACTTGTTGGAGCATCTATGACATTTACATTATACTCCATAACAATATCATCTAAGAAGCCCATAGCGCCTTTAACATTTATTTTAATAGTTAACTTAGTTGTACCTAATTGCAAACTTTGTAATGTAAGTTTATTTGAATCTAAAGTATACCACTTACCATTCTCAAATAGACTTCCAGCACTCTTTCCATCTAGTTTGTACATTACTTCGTATTGACTAAAAGCATATATTGTATCTATTGTTATATTTGCTTGACTATAATCAGCTATATAACTTAGTTCAGGAGTTGAAGAACCTGTTTTAATAAGTTCTATATCTTTTGTTACTTGCTCCCCACCACTCCAAAGATTTGTAAAACCTTTGTTGTTATTATATCGCATAGACACATTTACATCATTTGCACTTACCGCTTGCACTACATTTACAACAAGTTGAGTATATATCTCATCATTAGTAAAAAGTTTTACTACTATTTTGCCAGGTTGAGTACAACTAGTTGTGTTTAAAACACCATTTTGAGAGATTGAAACATCTAAGTCGCTTGCATTTTCTACTATTTCATATTTTATTTGTGTTATATCTGCATTAGTAGGCATAACTATAAGATTTGTCCCTAAGTTTAAAGGTGTATATGTTCCTACACTTGCATAATACTCATAGCCTTCTTTAATGCTTAAACTCCCTATAGGTTGTTTAACATTTATAGTTACATTTTTGTATATAGCATCATTTTCAACTAAAAAAACTTTGATTACTGCAGTGCCAGGCCTTACAGCAGTAACAGAAACATTGTATGTTGTGCTATTTTCTTTATTCAATTTAACAGAAACGACTCCATCATTTTTAGTAGAATAAGAAAGCGTACCCTCTTCCAAATCTTGTATCTTCATTTGGAAATTTATAGTATTTGCCTCTTCATCTCCATTTTTATTCCAAACTATGTCATATGTATCATTTTGCACAGTTATTTTAGCATTAGTGTAATCTACACCACACGCAGTAAGACAACCACATATCGCAATCATAAATACAAATGCTATACCAAATAATTTTTGTTTCATTCTCTCACCTCATAAAATGTAACTTTTCAAAATGCAAGTCTTTTATTAAAGTATATTTTATAATATATCTCGCACGCGCGCGTAAAATAAAAATAACCAACAAGCAAAAAACTAAATTTAAGAAACGCACATCTAGAATATATTTTCTCAAAAATTTACAAATTTATTATATTTTCGCAAAACTAAAACTTATAAATTTTTTCATTAAAATTTCATAATTGCAAATATATAAAAAAATGTTCTTGCTAAGATTATAAAATTATGATAGTATAATACAGAAAATTTTGCAAGAAAAAAGGCATAAAATGCCATAATTCCACATTTTTAATGTAAATTTTAGGAGTTTGTATGTTAAAAAAAATAAGTTCACTTACTAGACAAGCATTAGACGATTTTAAAATGATTCAAGACGGCGACAAGATTGCTGTAGGCTTGTCTGGCGGTAAAGATAGTTTAGCACTTGCGACAGTTTTAAAACATTATCAAAGATATAGTAAAGAAAGATTTGAATTAGTTGCAATTATCATAGACCTTTTTCATGGAAAAACAGATTACACAGAACTAATAAAATATTGTGAAAGTATAGGACTTCAAACGCATATAGTAAAATCTAGGATTTTTGATATAGTTTTTGAAGAAAGAAAAGAAAGTAACCCTTGTTCTTTGTGTGCAAAACTTAGACGCGGAATACTTAATACAGAAGCAAAAAAATTAGGTTGTAATAAAATAGCATTAGGACACCATGCAGATGATATAATGGAAACTTTTTTCCTAAGTATGTTTTTTGAAGGCAGACTAAGCACTTTTCAACCTGTCACCTATCTTAGTGATGTAAACTTAACTATAATTAGACCTTTTGTTTTTGTAAACGAATCTCAAATTGTATCATTTACAAAAGATATGCCTGTTATACACAACTCTTGTCCTGCAGATAAACACACTAAAAGAGAATATGTAAAAGAACTTTTAAAAACTATAACTAAAGATATCCCATTTGCAAAAAATCGTATACATACAGCACTGTTCCATAGTGAAAGAAATAATCTCATTCCCCCTATAGAAAAAAATATAGAAAAACACAACGATAAAGAAAGAAAAAAATTAGAAAGAAAAAATGCGAAAAAAGAAAACAAACCATAAAAATACGAAATTTTTATAGTTTGTTTTTAATTTTAATTTTTAATAAAATTTTAAAATTAAATCTAATATAAGTTAATTTTTTATACTTTTTAACTACTTTTTTAGTGATAATGACCTTAATCTTATCACTTCACCGCCTCTTTTGTGTTTGATAGAAAAATTGTATTTCAAAAGTTTACAAACCTTTCTATATATATTATAATCAATCTTTTTTAATCTTACTTGCATATCATTATGTACAGTACTCTTACTAACTCCAAAAACTTTTGCTGTTTCTCTAAGTGTGCTTCTATATAGTAGTATATATTTCGCCTCATCTAATGTTCTTTGCTTACAATTAGACATATATATCTCCTATTTGACAAGATATCTATATCTATGACAAAATACATCAAAATATTACCTTATTATACATAAACTTTGTGCAATAACAAACATACATATTTGACACTTTATTAAAAAATAGCAATAATAAAAATATTGCAAATTTCTTTTTTAAAAATCATTATAAATTATATTTTTCAAAAACTTTAAAAAACTATTGACAAATTTCATTTGTAGTGATAATATAATAGAGCATTTAAAGTTGAATGGGGGTATAGCTCAGCTGGCTAGAGCGCCTGCCTTGCAAGCAGGAGGTCATCGGTTCGATTCCGATTATCTCCACCATATTTTTATACTTATACTTTATAAGATACACTATATGTATTTTAGGATAAGTATTTAAAGGCATTTTATATAATGCAACTATATAGGAATGTAGCTCAGCAGGTTAGAGCACCACCCTGATAAGGTGAATTTGACCACTTTGAGTACACCAACGAGAGTTGCTAAACTCGTTAAAACAAACTATATAGAGATGTAGCTCAGCCGGTTAGAGCACCACCCTGATAAG
>CASFBJ010000008.1 GCA_949292875.1 uncultured Christensenella sp. | reverse complement strand
GATAGTAGTAGATTCTTCAGTCCTAGAAGTAAAGATAGCGGAAGTAAAAACAGCGCTACCAACAACAACTAAAATAGCAAGAAGAATGCAAGCGACTTTTAGAAGCAAAGCGTGCTTAGACTTAGAAGCAGACGAATGCGACTTGTCGCTAGGTTTATTAAAATTATTGTGCTCAGATAAACTCATAACCCAAACTCCCGAAACAAAACAGTTTCTCAACATTAGTAATATATATTTAATAAATATATTATACATCAAAAGCGACAAAAAACCTAGTAAAAAGACACGATTTTGAAAAAAACCAAAAAATATTTTTCTTAAGCAAGCAACCTCAGCCCAAACACTCTCCCACCATTTTACCCTATGTTTTCATATTTTAATTTTAGTTTTAGTTTAATTTTTAAAATTAATGTAAAATTGATATATAAAAACAGAAATAATGATTTAGTTTATATTGATTTTAAATAAAAAGAAGTATAGCCAAAACTATACTCCACTAACAGGTTCAAAATTTCTTGGTTCAGGGATAGTACTTAATTTTCTTTCAAGATATTTTTCTCTTCTAGTTCTTGCTTCTGTTAAAACTTTCTGAGCAGTTTCTTCTTTTTCTTTTCTTAATTTTTCAGCCTCTTGTCTCTCTTTTGCTAATCTTTTTTGCCTAGCAGATGGTTTAACTTTATCTTTAGGTTTCGCTTTACCAGTAGCAGACGCATCCATTAAAAGCACTCCACCTGCCGCAGCATATAAAGTAGGATTCATAAATATGTACGCAGGACAAAATAATGTAAATAGGATAAAGAAAAATCTTATACTTTTCCAGCCTTTGCTATCAAATATAGGATGCTTTGCTGGCTTACAATTTGAGCAATCATACAAATCAAAAATATTTGTACCCATAACATCACTGCACATTTTTTTAGTTTGACTAGCACAATACTTTACACATTTTAAAGCATTTCTACCCATAAACTTCGCTTCAACTTTTATAGAGGTACTTAATGGCGTCTTCTTAACTGGCAATGTTATCTCTGGCGAATCGGCACCAGTCTTTTTTCTTTTAAAAGAACTAATATACATATAAATACCTCCTTTTTATTTTGTACTTTATTATACCATAGAGGACTTAAAAAGTCAATAAGTGTTTTATATTTTTTGCAGTATCGCACTACCATCTATCCATGATTTAATAATGCCAGATATATCTTTATTACTAGCTCTTTGAAAGGCAGAAATAAAATTGTCTTTTCTTGCTATTTTAAATTTGTTATCATTATAATAGTTTTTTAGTCCCATATAAAAAGCACTTTCGCCTATCGTTTCTTTTAAATGGTCTAACATTAGGACGCCCTTAATATATACGCAATATGTGTATTCAGGCTCACTTCTAAAAGCATTTAATGGTCTATCCATTGAAGTATCTAGTTCTCCAAACACATCTGTATATATCTCAACAAAAAGTTGATAACTTGAAAGCATATTTCCTATTACTTCATTGTAATCTATTCCATATTTTTGATTTATTCCAAAAAACAATGTCGTTACATATTCTGTTAAACCTTCATCAAGCCATGCTTCACTATATTCATCATTACCTATAATATTGTAAAACCATTGATGTGCTATTTCATGAACTACGACATTAAAATAGTCTTTTCTGTTAGCAATAACATCACTTATAAGTACAAGATTAGGATACTCCATGCCCCCATGCAAAAAATTTGATTGAACTACGGTTAAAGTTTTATAAGGATAATCTCCTATCAACCCCTCAAATGTTTGAATAGCATCTTTTATAAGTTGCATTGTTTCATTGACATTTTCATCTTCATAATACATATATGAAATCAATGTATCATGGAAAGTTTCTTGTATTACTTCAAATTTGTTACTTAAAACAATAGCAAAATCTCTTACCACTTTTGCATTAGCGGAAGCAATATTTTTATTATTTTTCTTAGAAACTTTACACTCACCTGTTGTAGCTATGTTATAATCTTCATTATATTCAATATTTACATTATAATTTGCCATTTCACTATAAAAAGGGTCTCCGTTATAATGGTAGCCGTCTTGCTTCCAACTACCATTTTCATATACGCAAGCTATTGGATAAAAATTTCCAAGATTTATTGTATTTTCTCCATAACCAAATCTATGAATAACATTAGGTATTTTTACTTCAAATTCTATGTTTACTTCACATCTATCTTGAGGATATAATTCATTTTGTAATTTAACCACTAAAATATTTTTCTCATCACCAACAATCTCGTATATAGCATCTTGATTTTTTTCATAACTAACATTTTTTATCTCAATATATCCAGAATCAAAACCGTTTAGATAGGCTTTTTCGAAATTATATTCACTTACTGGAGCTTGAGTGGAGTCTATATTTTTAAAAGCATTAGGATATAGATGAAACCTTATCTCTTTTAATATTATTTCTGTATTGTTTATATAATCAACTTTTTCGTTAGCGACAACCTTCTTATTTACACAATCAATTTTCATATCTATGGCATAATTATGAATATTTCCCGCAACTTTTTCAAGTATATTAACTTGTCCACAGCCACATATAAAACAAAAGCAAACTAAAAAAAATATAGCAATTTTTTTCATACAAAATACCCTCTTATACAACTTTATATTCTTTTATGTATATTATAAAAAAAGTAAAAATATAACAAATAACACTTGTTAAGTAAAATAAAAAATGCTATACTATCTTAATCAAATCAATTACTAAAGGTGAACTTATGGGATTTTGTCAATTTTCAACAAGTAAAAAGGTAAAAAATTATACTGAAATAAGTAATATTTTTTTTGTAGACTATATGGCACAAGCTCCAGATAATTATGTAAAAATATACTTATATGGACTATATTTGTGTCAAAATCAAGATAAAGGAAATACTTTAGAACACTTTACAAAATATTTTGATTTATGTAAAGAAGATATTTTTGGTGCTTTTGCTTATTGGCAAGAAAAAGGACTTGTAAAAATTATAGACATAGAACCTTTTGAAATAAGATACCTTGATATAATTAGAAATTTTGATAGAGAAAAACAAATTTTAAATGGCAAATATAAAGACTTTTGCAAAGATATACAAGAAATAATTTCTGGTAGACTTTTATCTTTAGTAGAATATCAAAGTTATATGGAATTTTTAGAATCTTCAAATATGCAACCATCTGCCCTACTTGCTATAGCAAATTATTGTACTAGCACTCAAGGTAAAGATATTGGATACAAATATATTTTAACAGTTGCTACAGATTGGTTGAACAAAGGTGTAAAAACACAAAAAGATGTACTAAATCATATAGATTCTATAAGCGAAACAAACGAAATACTTAAAAATCTACTTAAAATATTTGGAATTAAAAGAAATGCAAATATAGATGAAATAAATGCTTTTAATTTCATTTCTAATGAATTAGGCTTTGACATTGAAGTTATTAATCAAGTCGCTAGAAGCATTAAAAATAAATCTAAAAATGGTATAAATACTTTAGAGAAAAAAATGAAACAATATTATGAAATGAAGTTAAACACCATTGAAGATATAAAAGCATATGAAGATAAAAAAGAAAACTATTTCATTTTAGCTAAATCAATACTAAAAGAATTAGGCATTTACTACGATAATCTAGAACCTGTAATAGAAAATTACATTTTAAAATGGACAAATTTTGGATATGATAATGAAACCCTTATACAAGTTGCAAAATACTGTTTTAAAAGTGGCATTAAAACGCTAGAAGGCATGGAATTAAGAATAGATAAATTTTTTAAACTCGGTTTAGTAACTTTAGAAGCAATTAATGAATACATAGCAGATATAATAAATATAGACGAAAATATTAAAAAGATTTTAGAAAAATTACAATTAGCAAGACAGGTAAATTCTAACGATAGATACATGTATAACTTATGGACAAATACATATAACATAAATGAAAATTTACTTGATTACGCCATTTCAAAAAGTATTGGTGTTTCTCAACCCATGCAATACTTAAACAAAATATTATGCCATTATCATTTAAACAATATAAGTACTGTAGAGCAAGCTAAAAATGAAGACAAAAAGTTTGAAGCGAAAAACAATAATAATAAACCAGAAACTAAAAATATTGTTAGGACTCGTAATTATACAACAGAAGAATTAAACGCTTTCTTTACAAATATTGATGACATAAAATTCTAATAAAGGAGATGATATATGAACGAATTTTACCTAGAAGATGAAGTGAATAAAATACTTGAAAAAAGAAAATCAAACGCCATTATTCTTGCCGACATAAATAAAAATTCGGCACTTCAAAATAAAGACTATCTTAATTTAGAAAATAAAATAGGTGAATTAACTATTGAAGTTGCAAAAGCAAATATTGAAGGTAGAGACAATTATGAATACGAAAAAAATATTTTAGAATGCAAAATTGAACAAGATAAAATCTTAAAAAATATAGGTCTAACAAGAGAAATGCTATCACCTATATACGAGTGTAATAAATGTAATGATAGTGGATACATTGATGGGAAAAGATGCAGTTGTGCTAAAAATATTATCAATCATCTTCTAAAAGAAAAATGCAAAATGCCTTTAAAAAATGTAAGTTTTGAAGATTGTAAAGATGTAGATGAAAAAATACTAAAAACTATAAAAGATTTTTGTAAAACCTACCCTACTAAAACTACTTATACTAATCTTTTACTTGCCGGAGATACAGGCGTAGGCAAAACATACATCACACAAGCAATGGCAAATTATTTTATCAAAAAAGAACTTTACACAATATTTACAACAGCAACAAATTTGGTAAACGACTTTTTGCAATTTCACACAACATTTGATGAAAACAAATTGTCTTATTTTCAACCATACATTGATTGCGATGTTCTTATAATTGATGATTTAGGCACAGAACCTATGTTTAAAAATGTAACAAAAGAGTATTTGTTAAACCTTGTAAATGAAAGACAAATACATGAAAAACTAACTATTATAACAACAAACCTTTTAAGTAATGGTATAATAGAAAGATATGGTGAAAGATTATTTTCAAGACTTTTCAATTCTCAAAAATGTATTTGTTTACAATTTGGAGATAAAGATTTAAGATTAAAAAAGGAGAATATATGAAGCTTTACGACTCGCTAACAAAAGAAAAAACAGAATTCAAAACAATAAATAATGATGGCATAGTAAAAATGTATTCTTGCGGACCTACTGTATATTATTATGCTCATATAGGAAATATGCGAGCTTATCTTTTTATGGATACATTAAAAAGAGTACTAGAATATAATCACTATAAAGTTATAAATGTTATGAATATTACAGATGTTGGACACCTTACAAGCGATGAAGATGAAGGCGAAGATAAAATGTCTGTAAGTGCACAAAAAGAACATAAATCTGTATATGATATAGCAGATTTTTACACTAACGCATTTTTGAAAGACTTAGAAAGATTAAACATTAAAAAACCTACCTATATAGTTAAAGCAACTGATCACATTAAAGAAATGATTGATTTTATTAAAACCTTAGAACAAAAAGGTTACACATATATTATAAGTGACGGCGTTTATTTTGATGTGAGTAAATTTGCAGATTATGGAAAATTAAGCAATATGAGTCTAGAAGACAAACTCGCTGGAGCAAGAGTGGAAATAAATGAAGAAAAAAGAAATCCTCAAGATTTCGCTTTATGGAAATTTGTTGAACCTAATCACATTATGAAATGGGAAAGTCCATGGGGTTTAGGTTGCCCTGGCTGGCATATTGAATGTAGTGCAATGGCTAAAAAATACTTAGGAGATTACTTTGATATACACACAGGCGGTATAGACCATTTAACAGTACATCATGAAAATGAAATAGCGCAAAACGATTGTGCTCTTGGACATAAAGTAGTTAATAGATGGATGCACTGCGAATTTTTACAAGTTGATGGTGGTAAAATGAGTAAAAGCCTAAACAATTGTTATACTATACAAGATTTAATAGACAAAGGATATTCTCCATTAGATTTTAGGTACTTTTCCCTACAAACTTCATATAGAAAAAAATTAAATTTTACATTTGAAGCATTACAAGCATCTAAAATAGCATTATCTAGACTAAGAGCATTAGTAAATTCTCACAAAAATGTTAAACGTGAATTAAACAGCAAAGAAATTTTAAATTTATCATTATATATGGATAAATTTACAGAAGCAATAAACGATGACTTAAACACATCTAGTGCTTTAGGTATAATGTGGGATATGCTTAAAGAAATGCCTTTAAGCGAAGATGTATATAATAGTGCAATAAGAATGGATTATGTTTTCGGGTTAGACTTAGACAAAGAAATAGAAGTTAAAACAAATGACTCCTCTATTCCTGATGAAATCTTACACCTAGCAAAAGAAAGAAATGAAGCAAAGAAAAATAAGGATTATACAAAAGCTGACAAACTTAGAGAACAAATTAAAGAGCAAGGATATGCGATTATAGATAACGCAAACGGATACGAATTAAAAAAGATATAATATAAGATTATTTATTATTACTTTTATTGTTTTATTTTATAAGTAGTGAAATAATTAAAATTAAAAGAACGCCAATGGCGTTCTTTTAATAATTAAATAAATTTGTAATTGATGAGTACTTAAAGACTCTATATCTTTGACTTCCAGCTATTTTTTCAAGTATTCCCATATCTTCTAAAACACCTGCAGCTTTACTTGCTGTAGCAAAAGCTAAATCTAAATTATCTACAAGTTGACCAACTTCACATACTGGATTTTCTTGAATAAATGCATATGCAGTCTTAACTGACTTCATTGTTACTTCTTCCATTTGTTTTGCATCCATTTTCATTATAGCTTTATGCTTATCTAAAAGACTAAGTGTATTTTCTACAGACTTTAAAAGAATCTCATAAAACTCTTGTTTGTTTGATGGTGTACCATACTTATATATCATATATGGCATATCTAGAACAGGATATTCTAAAAGTCCGCTTGTTGTTAAAAAAGCATTTATTATTGCACTTGCAAAAAATACACTTTTTCCTTTAAGATTTCTTTGTCTTAAAATATGCAAAAATATATTGCACAAAGAATCTATATCAGGCATAAGATTTTTGCTAACAAACTCATCATCATAAACATAAGTTTTATCTATCGTAGATAAATATTTTTCAAAAGAAACTGCATCAAATGATTTCTTCATTGTTATATCATTTGTACATTTAATATATTTTAATATTTTAATTACATCTTTACTAGGTTTAGTATTCATGTTAGGGTCAAACACTTCTTCAAATGTTACATTTCTATCTATCAACTTAAGTGAATAAATCATTTGCCTTACAAGTAAAGGAACTAACAATTGAGATTTTTTCATTGTTTTACATCTTTGATTTAATCCGCCTAATTCGTAATATATCTTTTCCTTTAATTCCATTTTTACATCTCCATTTTTTTAACTCAATATATACTAACGCATTTGTAAAAATTTGTAAAGTACTTTATAAATATTTTGCAAAAATTTTTAAAATAAAAGCATGAAAACATGCTTTTTATTTTAATTTTAATTATGGAAATGTAATTAATTTTAATTTTGCAACATTTTTTTAAGATATTTACCTGTATAGCTTTTTTCACACTGACTTATTTCTTCTGGCGTACCTATAGCAACTATTTCTCCGCCATTATCTCCACCTTCAGGACCTAAATCTATAATATAGTCAGCACATTTTATTACATCAAGATTATGCTCTATTACTACTACCGTATTGCCAGCATTTACAAGTCTATTTAATATATCCAATAATTTTGAAACATCATATGAATGCAATCCTGTAGTAGGTTCATCAAGTATATATATAGTTTTGCCTGTACTTCTTTTGCTAAGCTCTGTAGCTAGTTTTACTCTTTGAGCTTCACCCCCACTTAAAGTAGTAGCATTTTGCCCTAATTTGATATAACCTAAACCAACATCTTCTAGTGTCTGTAGTTTGTTTTTAATTTTAGGTATATTATCAAAAAACTTTAAAGCTTCACTTACAGTCATTTCTAACACATCAAAAATATTTTTTCCTTTGTATTTTACTTCAAGCGTTTCACTATTGTATTTTTTACCGCCACATACATTACAAGTAACATAAACATCTGGTAAAAAGTACATTTCTATTTTCTTTACGCCATCACCCTCACATTTTTCACATCTGCCACCTGCTACATTAAAGCTAAATCTACTTGGCGTATATCCTCTTTCTTTTGCTCCTGTAGTTGAAGCAAAAAGTTCTCTTATATCGTTAAATACTCCAGTGTATGTTGCTGGGTTGCTTCTTGGCGTTCTACCTATAGGACTTTGATCTATTTGAATAACCTTGTCCAAATATTCAACACCGCTCATACTTTTGTATTCGCCCACTTTTAAATTTGATTTATTTAGTGTATTTGATAACGCAGGATACAAAATCTCTGTAACTAAACTACTTTTTCCACTACCACTTACGCCTGCAACAACATTTAGTACCCCAACTTTAAATTTTGCATTTATGTTTTTTAAATTATTCTGGCGACAATTTTTGAATTCTATATAATTATTTGATCTTCTTCTTGTTTTAGGAACTTCAATTTTTAATTCACCGCTTAAATATTTTCCTGTTAAAGAATCTTGTGACGCACAAATATCTTTTATACTCCCTGAAGCTACTATTTCACCACCTAATTTACCAGCATATTTTCCTACATCTACTATAAAATCTGCTTTTCTTATTGTATCTTCGTCATGCTCAACAACTATTAGCGTATTTCCCATATCTCTTAATTTTATCATTGTATCTAATAATTTATCGTTATCTCTTTGATGTAATCCAATGCTTGGTTCATCTAAGATGTATAAAACTCCTACAAGCCCACTACCTATTTGTGTTGCAAGTCTTATTCTTTGTGATTCTCCTCCACTTAAAGTCGCGGAAACTCTAGACAATGTTAAGTATCCTAAGCCAACATCTTGCAAAAATTTTAGTCTAGCATTAATTTCTTTTAAAATAGGTTGAGCAATTTTTTGTTTGCTATCATCTAATTTTATTTTATTAAACCACTCTAAAGCATCGTTTATAGATTTATCGCAAAGTTCAGAAATATTTAATCCCTTAACTTTGACAGAAAGCGCTTTTTCATTTAATCTTGTGCCATGACAATGTTCGCATTTTTGAGTTTCAATAAATCTACCTATATCTTTTCTAACTAGTTCACTATTAGTAGCATTGTATCTTCTTTCTAAGTTAGAGATTATACCTTCAAAAGATGATGTATAAGTACCACCTAACTTTTTGCTTTGATACTTCATTTCAAGTTCTTCGTTATTATTTCCATACAAAAGGATATCTAAATGTTCTTTAGGTAAATCTTTAATAGGCTTCTTTAAATCTATACCATATTTTTTTTCTAATGCCTTAAAATACATTCCGCTTATGGAATCATTTTCATATCTCCAACCAGAAACAGCAAAAGCTCCATCATATATACTTAAATGAGAATTTTTAAGCAACAAATTTTTTGAAATAGTTTGTTTTTCTCCTATACCTAAGCAATTTTCACATGCTCCAATAGGACTATTAAAACTAAAAAGTCTAGGTGTAATTTCTTCTAAACTTATATTACAATATTCACAAGCATACTTTGTGCTATAAACTACTTCATTATCTTCAAATTTTACACCCACTAAACCATTTGCAAGTTTAATAGCAGTTTCAATACTCGCAACAAGTCTTGTCTTTATATCTTCATCAATTTTAAGTCTATCTATAACAACTGAAATGTAATGTTTCTTATTTTTATCAAGTTGTATATCTTCATCTAATCTTCTCATCTCATCATCTACAAGCACTCTAACATAGCCTTCTTTTTGTAGATTTTCAAAAAGTTTTGCAAAAGCTCCTTTTTCACCTCTTACAACAGGAGCAAGTACTATTATTTTTTCTCCAACATTATGAGATAAGACTGCATTACAAATATCATCAACTGTTTGTTGAGATATTTCTCTACCACATTTTGGACAATGTGGCGTACCTATGTTTGCGTATAAAAGTCTAATATAGTCATATATTTCCGTTACTGTACCCACAGTACTTCTTGGATTACTTGATGTAGTTTTTTGGTCAATAGAAATGGCAGGAGATAGCCCTTCTATACTATCTACATCTGGCTTTTGTGCCTGCCCTAAAAATTGTCTAGCATAACTAGATAGACTTTCTAAAAATCTTCTTTGACCTTCCGCATATATAGTATCAAAAGCAAGTGTACTCTTACCGCTTCCACTCACTCCACTAAATACTATTAATTTGTTTCTTGGTATTTCTAAATTTACATTTTTAAGATTATTTTCTCTTGCACCTTTAATAATGATTTTATCTTCCATATTTTTCTCCATATTAATTATTTTAACCAAAAAAGAAAAAATATCAAGTAAGAAAATTTTTTATACAAAAACAATCCTTGAAAATTCAAGGAATGTTTTATATTATTCTGTCCTTAAAGCAATTACAGGGTCTTTTTTACTTGCTATTCTAGCCGGAATAATTCCAGCAATAAATGTAAGGAACATACTTATTAATACTAATATAATAGCTCCAATCCAAGGTAATGTCGCTACACCACTTAGTCCAGCTAGTGAATAAATTATAATATTGATAGGAATATTTAAAACGATAGTAACAAGTATTCCTAGCAAACCTGCAATAAATCCTATAATTACAGATTCGGACACAAATACCCTTTTTATATCTCTCTTGCTTGCACCTATACTTCTTAGCACTCCTATTTCTTTGATTCTTTCAAGTACTGAGATATATGTAATTATGCCTATCATAATACTAGAAACTATAAGAGAAATAGATACAAATGCAATAAGCACATAAGTAATAGCTGAAATAATTGTTGTTACAGATTCCATCATTGTACCTATTGTATCACTATATGTTATAACTTTACTATCTTCTCCGTTTTTAACCACCATATCATTATATTTAGCAATGATATTTTCTATTTCTTTTTTAGATTCAAAATCTACTGGAAAAAGATTTATACCACTAGGGTTTGTCAAATCTGCATAACCTAACTTAGTTAAAACTTGATTATACTGTGTATTTGCAAGCATAAGGTCAAAAGGTTCATTTGTTATTATGTTTGTAGTTTTATTATTTAGTTGTTCTTGCACTATGTCGCTATTTTGAACTTGTTCAATAATATATTTTGTTAAATCAGATTTGTACCCTATACAAGTACCAATGCTTAAAGCAGCAGCATTTTCTTTTTCCTTTATAATTCCGGCAACTTTAATCGTGATACCTTTTGTATCATAAAGATTTTGTATTTTTTGTTTGTACAACTCAGGATTAGATTGCTTATAAGTTCTTATATCTATATATGTTCCGTCAGCTTGTTTTTCAAAATAATCACATTCTAAAATTATTTTATATTCTAAATTTAACAAATCTGCATATTCAAATGTCGCATTTGTTCCTTCAGAATTTTTATTATTAATATAATCATCTAAAAGCGTCTCTAAATCTTGTTGATTTAAAAGTCCTAAACCATATAATGTATAATCACTTATTTCATTATTTTCATCAACAACAATCATTATTTCATTATAGTTTTCAGCCCACCTAGAACCTTCTCCTATAAGTTCATATTGATTTTCTAAAAGTTCTTGATTATCTAGCATTTCGGACCAAAAAGAATTTGAATAATAACTACTCTCTGAACCAAACATCATTTTTATTATTTCATATCTCATTATTTGGTCTGGAGTTGTTAACGGATGACTATCTGGATATGCGGAAATGATGTCTGCAAATACTGTCGTAAGATTTGCACTTACAAGTCCATTTACTTCACTATCATAATAAGCATTTACATTTACATCGTAAACATATTGAATAGCAGATGTATACTTCTCTATATCATTTTTAGCATCTCCTTCTATGTATGATTTAAAAGACTTTAAATCATTCTTTGTTGAAGAGGCATTAAACTTATTCAACATTTCTATAAGTTCATCTTTTGTATATACTTTATCATCATCATGCTCTTCGCCATTTGAATCATTATCAAAAAATATCTGCATTAATGATGACATATTATACGCACTGTTTGTTAATTGAACAGGATAAGAACTCAAAGTATCTTTTTGTACCATATCTACGTATGCTTGAAACCCTGAAGATAAAGAAAGTATAAGAGCTATACCTATTATTCCTATACTACCAGCAAACGAAACCAAAAATGTTCTAGCCTTTTTAGTAAGTAAATTTTTTAGACTTAATGAAATTGCTGTTAAAAAACCCATTCTAGTTTTTTCTTTTTTTGCTTTTTTATTATTTTTACTTTTAAGCTTATTTTCATCTATTACTACATCAGCATCATCTACTACTTCTACAGTTTCATTATTAGAAACTTTGTCTTTATCATTGTTTGCTTTTTCATCTTTTTTACAATGATATTCGTTATTATCACTAACTACTTCACCATCTAAAAGTTTTATTATTCTAGAAGAATATTTTTTAGCAAGTTCAGGGTTATGCGTTACCATAATAATTAATTTATCATTAGAAATTTCTTTTAATATTTCCATAATCTGCACACTTGTCTTACTATCCAAAGCGCCTGTAGGTTCATCTGCAAGTATTATCTCAGGGTCGTTTACTAAAGCTCTCGCTATTGCAACTCTTTGCATTTGACCGCCAGAAAGTTGGTTAGGCTTATTTTTTAATTTTTCACTAAGCCCAACTTTATTTAAAACTTCTTTTGCTCTTTTTCTTCTCTCTTCTTTACCAATGCCGGATAGCGTAAGTGCAAGTTCTACATTTTCAAGCACTGTAAGGTGCGGTATAAGGTTATAACTTTGAAAAATGAAACCTATTTTTTTATTTCTATAATTATCCCAATCTTTATCAGTGTACTCTTTTGTACTTATACCGTTTATAATTAAATCGCCACTATTATATTTGTCTAATCCGCCTATTATATTTAATAGTGTTGTTTTACCGCAACCACTAGGACCTAATATAGAAACAAATTCATTTTTTCTAAATTCTATATCTATTCCTTTTAATGCTTGCACTACAGTATCTTGCATATCATATTGCTTTTTAATCTCTTTTAATTGCAACATAACCCCTCCAAAAAGTTTTACTTCTGTAATAAATATTATATATACTAATATTTAATTTGTAAAATGCTTTTTAACTTTTTGTTATAGTTTTTAAAATATATTAAAAAATATCCCGTAGGATATTTTAGATATAAGTTCATGTAAATAATTAAATGATTATAGCAATATACAAATTACTCCGCCCTTGCCTTCGTTTGTCACTCTTTGTAGTGTCTTTTTCATCTTTCTCTTTACATCAGATGGCACACTTTTTAACTTGTTTCCAATTCCGTCATTTACAAGTTCTTGCAATGTCTTTCCAAACATATTTGTTTGCCACAATTTTTCAGGGTTTTGCTCATAATCAGCAGATAATTGACTAACTAACTCTTCGCTTTGCTCTGCAGTTCCTATAACCGGATTTATTTCGGTTTCAACATCTACTTTCATGATATGTAAACTTGGTGCATTTGCTTTAATCATTACGCCAGATTTACTTCCTTGTTTTACAAGTTTTGGCTCTTCTAATTGCATCTCTTCTAAAGTAGGATATACAACCCCATATCCTTCTTCTTCAACTTGTTGCAAAGCATCACTTATCTTATCATACTGCTTTTTAGCATATGAAAGAGATTTAAGATTTGATATAAGTTCAAAATCATCTTTTATATCTATTCCACATTCTTTTGATAATACTTTATAGAATAAATTTTGTTTTGGTACAACATTAAACCTTATTTCACCTGTACCTAATTTTATGCTATCTACAACTAATGGCTCAAAATTTTCATTTTCTTGAAACATTACGACATCACTTTTGAACTCAGAAATTTTGTTAGCATTATCAAGCTTTTGTAGTATTTCGCCAGTTAATTCTTGTATCAAATCGTCTTCATAAGGTAAAGCTCTTAGCCACATAGGCATATCTATCTTTATTGATTTTATACTAAATTCGCTTAATACTTTAGCAAATATTTCATTCACATTTTTTTCGTTAAGTTCTGTAGCTTTTAATCTTACAACTGGAGCATCATACTTTGACTGTAACTCATTTGCTACTTCTATACAATGTTCACCTTCTGGATTAGCACTATTTAAAACAATCACATAAGGTTTGCCACTTTTTTTGAGTTCTTTTGCTGTTAAGTCTTCCGCATCTTCATATGCGCTTCTTGGTAAATTTCCAAAAGTTCCATCAGTAGTCAAAAATATACCTATATTACTATGCTCGTTTATAACCTTTTTTGTACCTAATTCACTTGCATCTTCAAAAGTCATTTCCTTATTTGACCAAGGAGTTTTGACCATACGAGTTTTGCCTTCTTCATCACTGGATAAAGCCCCTTCTACCATAAAGCCAACACAATCTATCATTCTTATATTCATTTTTATATTATCATCTACACTTATTGATACTGCCTCACTTGGAACAAATTTTGGTTGCGTAGTCATAACCAATTTACCATCTCCGCTTTGAGGCAACTCATCTTTTGCTCTAGCTTGAACATTTGGTTCTTGAATATTTGGTAAAACGAATTTATCCATAAATGATGAAATAAATGTAGATTTTCCGCATCTTACTGGCCCAACAACACCAACATAAACATCGCCATTTGTTCTCTGTGCTATATCTTCGTATATATTGTAATTGTTCATATTACCTCCAAAAAGTGATTATTTACCCTATCACTTGTTTATACATATGCAAACATAAAAAAAATAGAACAATAATGATTAATCATTTTGAAATTTAGCACATATAAAACAAAAGTAAAAAAATTTAGGAAAATATAAGAATGTTTTTACGCCATAAAGTTAAAAATAATGAATGTTAAAATATACATAAATAAAAGATAAAATCAAGTTAAATTTCTTTTTCTTATATTAATATTAATTATGTAATTACTAAAAGACTAATAGAAATTAAAAAAATTTTTTAATATAAACTAAAAAACCTTAACAATTTTTGTTAAGGTATTTATTTTTTTAATAAATTAAAAACTTCTTAACTAGCTCTATTTATTTAAAGTAGAAGTGCAATAAAACTATAAAGTGTAAAAAAACCAGATAGTACTATACTAGTATATATAAATATATTATCATACCATTGTTTTTTCAATTTGCCATTTGGATTTTCAAGGTATTCCCATATTGATGTTTTGTTTTGCTGTGCTTTATATATTAAAAACCCTAAATAAATTTTATCTTTAGATTTTGCCAATGTTTCTTCATTTAAAAAACCTTTATCATACGCACCCATAACTAATTGTGCATATTCTTGCAAATAATTTTCATCGATATTTTTCATACTTTTATCTAATCTTTCTTTTTTAATTAAAAGTAATGTGAAATAAAACAGAACAAAAGCAGAAACGGAAAATATAACTAAACTAATCATATAACTTCCGAAATCTCCCAAAAAGCTTCTCATTGCCGTATCCCAAGCATAGTATCCGCCACCGAGCCAGCCATTTACATAAGAAAAATCAAAAAAAGTATTTAGAAAATTATTCATAAAATGTATTATCATACAAGGATATATACTACCTGTAGATATACAAATAAAACCTAATAAAAAGCCAATCAAAACAGCATAGAAACATTGATAAATATTCATATGCAATAAGCCAAAACATACTGAACTAATAATTATTGCAAAAGCGACCCCATATCTCTTATTTGCACCAACAAGCATACCCCTATGCGCAACTTCTTCACAAATTGCTGGCAAAACTGCAGATAAAAACACTGTTAAAAAAAACATAGGTATAGTATAATCTTCAGCATTAACAGTAGTACTACCTGCAGATTCCGCACCTAGTAGTCCTATAAGCGTACTAAAGAAAGAAGCTATATAAGAATTTAAAATAAATACAGCAATTCCAATAACAATGCTTATTCCTATAGATGCTAAGGATATCTTTTTAAAACTAAAGTCTTTAAGCGTTTGTTTTATTTTTTGTTTTCTAAAGATAGTAAAAAGGACAAAAGGCATACTCAACATAATAACAATTTGAATTAAAAAACTATTTAAAATCTCTTGCCAAATAGGACTTAAATTAGACAAAAAACCCAAATTGTTAAAAAGTTTTAGCAACACAAACAAAAAAACCATAGCAAAATATATAATACTTGCTATAAAACTTGCATTAAATTTTTTTCTTTTTTCACTTTCTATTACTATCTCTTCTATTTCTTTATTTTCTATTTCATTCATCAACATACCTTCTTTTTATATGCTTTAAAATATTTTTTTATTCTTATTATAAGGATGTATAGTTTCATTTGTATAGCGTTTTGCCTTTTTCTTCACTAACAGTCAATGGTACTAAAAGTTTTACAACACCTTGCATTTCTTCTACAGCAATTTTTTCTAAAATATCAAGTTCTTCAGGGTGAACATCAAAAACCAACTCGTCGTGTACCTGTAAAATAAGTTTACTTCTTAAATTTAAACTATTTAATTTGTTTGTAATTTTATTCATAGCTAATTTAATTATATCTGATGCACTACCTTGTAAAGGCATATTAATCGCAACTCTTTCTCCAAAACTTCTTAGTTGAAAATTTTTTGAATCAAGTTCTGGAATGTATCTTCTTCTTCCAAATAAAGTAACAGCAGTGAAGTTATTTGCCTTTGCCATATCTATACTTCTTTCCATATACTCCTTTACTTTTGGAAATGTAGCAAAGTAATTTTGCATAAATTCTTGTGCAGATTTTACACTTATTTCTAAATTATTGCTAAGTCCATAAGCTCCTTGACCATAAATTATACCAAAGTTTACACTTTTAGCTTTTCTCCTCTGCTCTGACGTTACCTCATCTAGTGGAATATGATATATCTTACTTGCAACCGCTCTATGAATATCTTGCTTAGATAAAAACGCATGTACCATACTATCATCTTGTGAAAAATGGGCCATTAATTTCAACTCTATTTGGTCATAGTCAAAACTAATTATATATCCGTTTTCAAATCTACTTACAAATATTTCTCTTATATTTTTTGACTCGTCATCTCTAACAGGAATATTTTGTAAATTCGGTTCTTTAGAACTTAGCCTGCCAGTTCCTGTAACCATTTGCAAAAAATGAGAATGAATATATCCATTTTTTTCAAAATTAATATATGAATCTATATAAGTTCCCTTAATCTTTACTAACTTTCTATATCGTAAAATTAATGGTATAACAGGGTGAGCATTTTCAATCTTTTGAAGTATATCTACAGATGTACTATTTTTTTTATTACCTACTACTTTTATTCCTAAATCATCAAATAATACGCTAGCTAATTGCTTTGGACTATTTAGATTAATTTCTTTACCTATATATGAAAATATTTGATTTGAAACATAATCTATTTCCTGCATATATTTTTCATTTAATTCAAAAAGCTTTTCTTTATCTATTTTAATACCATTTATTTCCATTTGTAAAAGCGTATCTACTAACGGTAACTCTATTTCCCTATACAACTCAACAAGGTTATATTCTTGCAATTTTTCTTCTAAATTATTTATGCTTAAATATATAGCTTGCGCTAAAATAGAAGTTTTGTATCTTGATAAAAACTCAGTTTTTTCTATATCTTTGTCATTTGCCATTAATAGATATTGCATCAATGCAACATCTTCACAATTTTGAAATTCTATATCCTTATCATAAAATAACTTTTTCACATTTTTCAAATCAAAAAAATATTTTTTGACATTTTTTGATTTAAACAAGTCAATAAAATATCTAGCAACTTTAATTATATCAAAATCTAAAGATAATAAATCTTGACCACATCTTATACTATAAACTTTTGTATCATTAAAGCAAAAATCTATACCGACTTCACTCACATCTAAAGCAACTGATTTTTCTTTTTCTATATCTCTTGCAAATTGTTGAATCTCCTCTACTGATTTTAGCTCAACTATTTGCAAATCTACAACTTCTTCTTTTATCTCATTATCAAAAATATCCGCTTTTAACAAAGAAGTAAAATCATATTTTTTACAAACTTCACGAAAACTATTTTTAAAAGGAAAGTGTAAAACTATCTCATCTAATGAACAATCTATATCACAATCTGTTTTAATAGTACCTAGTTTATAAGATAAAAAGGCACTTTCTTTTCCATTTTCTAATTTACTTTTTAAACCTGCAGAAAAACTATCAATGTTTTTATAGACATTTTCCAAACTACCATTTTCTATAATTAGTTTATAAGCACCTTTTTCTCCTATACCAGCGACCCCAGGTATATTATCAGAGGCATCACCCATAAGAGCTTTTACATCTACAACCTGCGATGGCGTGATACCTTTATCATTAAGCAATTCCTTTTCGTCATACACTTTTAAATCTGTAATACCTTTTTTAGTTAAATAAACTGTTGTTGTATCATCAATGAGTTGCAGAGTATCTCTATCCCCAGTTAAAATTATTGTTGGAATATCAAATTTTTTAGATAGTGAACCTATGATATCATCACCTTCTAATCCTTCCATCTCTATATATTTTATACCCATAGATTGCAAAACTTCTTTAATAATTGGAAATTGCATAACTAATTCTTGTGGGGTTTCCTTTCTAGTAACTTTGTAATCAGCATATAGCTCATTTCTAAAAGTTTTTTTACCATAATCAAAAGCAACTACTACATGAGTAGGTTGAATACTTTTTAAAGCTTTGATGAAAATATTACAAAAACCATACACTGCATTTGTGTACAATCCTTCTTTGTTACTAAGTAATGGAAGAGCATAAAATCCTCTATATAAAACACTATTGCCGTCTACAACTAAAAGTTTATTCATTTATCCTCCAATAATAAAAAGTTATAATTCATTAATAATAACACTGAAAAACCTTTTAAAAATTTAATTTAATTTTATTTTTTATTTAATTTTTAAAATTACACTTTTTAGATGTTTTATCATATTGATATTTATTAACTATACCTATAGCATATGTATTTTTATATATAGGCAACTTGTCAGTATCAAATTTTAGACACCAGTGCGTACCGCCATATAAAACTTTGTATCTAATAAAACCCTTGTACATATGCTCATATTTTAAAAAGTCAAAAATGTATTTATTATTTTCTTTTCTTGTTTTAATAAAATTTTCAACAAATTCAGGAGAAGTATTTTGCCTGTATTCCTCTTTTAATTTTTGTATCTCTTCATACTTCTTCATTGCTTCATTTTCTCTACTTTTGTACTCTTCGTATAAGCACACTTCTCCTCCAGTCTGCTTTACTATATCTTCAACAACGCTACCAATAGGTACTCTATAATTACCTGCATTACGAACACATTTACCATAAATTGTTACAACCCTAGTTGTACAAGGTTTACCAAGCTTTAAGGCATCATATATTGCACAAATAGTTTGTACATTATAAATCAAATAACCACTATGTGCAGGAAAAACATTTTCTTTATCTATATTAAAATATTTTTTACAAAATATTTTTTCATCTCCTTGTCCATATTTATTAGGCATATACTTAACTTCTATACATTCATCATTTTTGTCTATTAAATTTGTTATAATTTTCTTCGCAAACTTATTTACAATTATAACTACTTTTTTTAATTTTAAAATGTTTTTTAAAAGTTCTATTCCCTGTTTTACCTTTTTGTATTCTTGTATAAGTACAGCTAAATCTGCACAAGACAAATAATCAGAAACACAAGCATTAATAATCAAATGTGTATAACAAACATCTTTTTTAATCTTTGCATAAGATGGAAAGCCTGCCCCACCCATACCAACAATTCCGGCATGTTTTAATCTTTCTCTTATGTTTTCTATAGTGTAGTCTTTAATTTTATCGTATTTTTTTGCTACACCTTTTACATCTTTTGATTTTTTGATACATATTACATCCACAGCACCTTTATTTTGACCTACAGCTTTTTTTATAGAAACTACTTCGCCACTAATAGATGAATGTACACAAGCACATAATTTATCTTCCGTACAATCTACTAATATATCTCCTTTTTTTACCTTTTGACCAGTTTTCACTAATATTTTACCAGAATCACCCTGACCATGAATAGTTCCGATTTCTACATAATCTATATTTGTAATATCTTGTATCCCTTTATTAAGTATTGATATAATCTCTTTAATTCTCATTTTTTCTCCTAAGTATAAAAAACAACTTATATTTTAAATAACTATAGCATAAAATAAATTAAATAACAAATGAATACAATATAATATATACATAATTAAAGCAAATTTTTTTGGAGTAATAATGAACGAAATTTTCAAAAATATTATCTTATTTTTTGTTGGCGATAATGCTTTTGTAGGCACAATGTTTGCTAGTATGCTCCCTATTATAGAAGCAAGAGGAAGTATCCCTTTAGGTTCAACAAATGCAATATTTTCTTCACCATTAAGTTTACCTTTAAGTTTTTTAAGTGCCTTTATTGGAAGCACATTAATGACGTTAATTCTACTTGCAATAGTAATACCATTTTTTAAATATTTAAAAAAATTTGAATGGTTTTCTTCCATTTATAATAAAGTTGCAAATAAAATAAATAACCATGAAAAAAAATTAGCTAATAAAAAGTCTGAGATTAGAAAATATATATATCTTGGAGCATTATGTGCATTACCCGTTCCTTTAACAGGTTATTATACTAGTTGTCTTATTGCTGGACTATGCAATATGAAATTTTTGCCATCTTTTATATCTATAGTAATCGGTAACATTATTTGTATGCTAATAGTTATATTGTTTTCTCTTTTAATACCTGAGATAAGTATATGGATTTTTTATATTTTTGCAATTGCATTTATTATAACTATACTAATAATTTTAGTTCAGTTTTTAATCAGTGTTTTTATAAACAAAAAGAACAATATTGAGAAAAAGAATTAAAAAAGTTGATTATATAAGCCTTTTAATGTATAATTAAGTATATTTAAAAGGAGGTTAAATTATGATTTGGATTTGGCTAGCTGTAGTAGTCTTAAGTGCAATAATTGAAGCAATTAGTTGGGATATGACTTCTATATGGGTTACTTGTGGAGGAATCATTGCACTAATTTTGTGTGCTTGTGGTGTTCCTATTCTATGGCAATTAGTTCCATTTATAGTAATCACTGTATTATGCATTATATTCTTAAGACCACTAGTAAAGAAAAGCATATCAAAAGGCACTGTAAATACTAATATATCTTCGTTTATTGGTCAAAAAGCAAAAATTGTTAAAGAGATTTCAGAGTTTAGCAATGGTACTATAAAAATTAATGGAGTTACATGGAGTGCTCAAAGCAAAGATGGTTTATCTATCGCTACAGGAACTGAAGTAGAAATTGTAGAAGTTTTAGGAAATAAATTAATCGTTAAACAACTTGAAAATAATACACAAGAAGCTATAAACAATAATAAAAACAACAATGATAACATAATAGAAGAATCTCAAAACGAAACTAAAAATACAGATATAAAAGATTAAGAAAATAGAAATTAGGAGTTTTATATGACAACCGCAATAATAATTATTGCCGTTTTAGGCATAGCAATCATTGCAATACTTGCAACTTGCGTAAAAGTAGTAAGACAATCAACAACAATCATAGTTGAAAGACTAGGAAAATATCATAAAACATTAGAAACTGGCATACATGTAATTTTACCATTTTTTGATAAAATATCTAAACCAATAGTTATGAAGGAAATGGTTGCAGATTTTATGCCACAACCTGTTATTACAAAAGACAATGTGACAATGCAAATAGATACTGTTGTATACTATCAAATAACAGACCCAAAACTGTACACATATGGCGTAGATAGACCAATAAAAGCAATAGAAAACTTAACTGCTACCACATTAAGAAATATAGTTGGCGAAATGGAGTTAGATGAAACTTTAACAAGTAGAGATACTGTAAATACTAAAATGAGAAATATTTTAGATGAAGCAACTGACCCTTGGGGTATAAAAATAAATCGTGTAGAATTAAAAAACATACTTCCTCCAAAAGACATTCAAGATGCTATGGAAAAGCAAATGAGAGCTGAAAGAGAAAGAAGAGAACAAATACTAAAAGCTGAAGGCGAAAAAAAGAGCAATATATTAGTTGCCGAAGGTGAAAAACAAGCTCAAATACTACGCGCAGAAGCGGAAAAACAAGTACAGATATTACAAGCAGAAGGAAAGCGTGCTGCCCTAATTGCAGAAGCAGAAGGAACAGCAGATGCTATTAGTCTAATAGTGAACGCTAAAGCAGATAGCGCATACATAACTTTACAAGGTTTTGAAGCATTAAAAGCACTAGCAGATGGTCAATCAACCAAGATAATAGTACCAAGTGAAATACAAAATATAACAGGTTTACTAGCTAGCATTCAAGAAACACTAAATGTTCCAACTCCAAAAAAAGATACAAAAAGTAATAAATAATTAAATATTTTAAAAAATGTCGTATAAGTTATATACGACATTTTTATTTTAATTTAATGGCAATATTTAAAATTAAATCAAATATTTAGAAAAGAATATTACATTTTGTTATCTTTAATTCAAGTTTTAACTATTCTTCAACTTTATTACTATTTACTTCAGTCTCACTTTCATTATTTACATTTTCTACATTATTATCTACATTGTCCTCATCTATTTCTTCATGCTCTACAACTGCAACGCTAACGATTTTTGCATTTTCACTAACTTTCATAATCTTTACACCACTAGTTGCCCTACCTATAATACTAATTGCACTAACCGGTGTACGAATTATAACTCCAGCATCAGTCATCATGATAATATCGTTATTATCATCAACCATATCTAAGCAAACAAGATTACCTGTCTTTTCATTAAAGTTTCCAGCCTTAGAACCCTTTCCGCCTCTTGACTGCTCTCTATATTCACTTGTAAGCGTTCTCTTTCCATAACCATTTTCACTAATTGTTAAAACCTGCTTATTAGGACTCATTACAGTAATCGCAACTATAGTTTCTCCTTCTAGCAAATTCATACTCTTTACACCTTGAGAAGTTCTTCCAGATGCTCTTACATCTTCTTCACTGAAGTTTATACACTTACCACTTGTTGCACCCATTAAAAGATTATCTTTTTCATTTACAAGCACAACACCTACAAGTTCATCGTTTTCTTTTAATGTAATTGCTATTTTACCATTTCTTCTAATACTTGCAAATTCTTCTAATTTTGTCTTTTTAATTAATCCTAGTTTAGTAGCCATTACAAGACAACCATTATCTCCTTCTTTACGAGGAATAATAGTTGTCACTTTTTCATCAACATCAAGTTCTAAAAGATTTACCATAGCTCGTCCTTTAGCTGTTCTTACCGCCTCAGGGACTTCATATGCTTTAAGGCAATATACTTTTCCTAAGTTTGTAAAGAATAGTAGGTCGTCATGTGTACAGCATACAAACATTTCTTTTACAAAATCTTCTTCTTTTGTCTTATGTGCAACTAAACCAACGCCGCCTCTTCTTTGTGCCTTGTATTCGCTTACAGGTATTCGTTTTACATAGCCTTGTTTTGTTAGAGAGACAACAACATCTTCTTTTGCTATCAAATCTGCTATATCTATATCATCATAATTAATAGCTATTTCACTCTTTCTTGGAGTTGCATACTTATCTTTTATTTCTAATATTTCTTTTTCAATTATATCAAGTACTCTTTGAGGAGTATTTAATATATCTTCAAAATCAGCAATCATAGCTTTAAGCATTTCTAATTCTTCATGCAATTTATCCATTTCTAAACCAGTAAGTTTTTGTAATCTCATATCTAAAATTGCATTTGCTTGTTTTTCAGACAAATTGAAATTTTCCATCAATTTTACTATTGCTTCAGCTTTTTCTCTACTTTGTTTAATTAATGCAATAACTCTATCTATATTTTCTAAAGCAATACAAAGTCCATATACAATATGTTCTCTTTCTTGAGCTTTTTCTAAATCATATTTTGTCCTATTTACTATAATAGTTTTTTGATGTTCTAAATAGTAAGTTAGCATTTCTTTTAAGTTTAAGATTTTTGGTTGGCCATCTGCAAGTGCTAAAAATATAATACCATCTTTAACTTGCAAATTAGTATGTTTATAAAGATGATTTAAAACAACTTGTGGTTGATAATCTTTCTTTATATCTATAACTATTCGCATACCTAGTCTATCACTTTCTTCTTTTATATCAGAAATGCCTTCTATCTTTTTGTCTTTAACAAGGTTTGCTATACTTTCTATCAATTTTGCTTTATTTACTTGATATGGAAGTTCTGTTACTATAATCCTATGCTTACCATTTTCATATTCTTCAATCTCAGCTCTTGCTCTATTTACTATACCGCCTTTCCCTGTTCTATATGCGTTATTGATAGCACTTTTACCCATGATTATAGCACCTGTTGGATAATCTGGCGCTGGGATAATCTCTATAAGTTCATCTATAGTTATTTCAGGATTTTTTATAAGTGCTACAACGCCATCTATAACTTCGCCTAAATTATGTGGAGGTATATTTGTTGCCATACCTACTGCGATACCATCACTTCCATTTACAAGTAAGTTGGGGAACCTACTAGGCAATACTTGAGGTTGCATAAGCGTATCATCAAAGTTTGGAGCAAAAGGTACAGTTTCTTTATCTATATCCCTAAGCATCTCTGCAGCAATTTTACTTAATCTTGCTTCAGTGTACCTCATTGCTGCTGCACTATCACCGTCTACAGAACCAAAGTTTCCATGTCCATCTACTAAAGGACAACGAATAGAAAAATCTTGTGCAAGTCTTACTAATGCATCGTATACTGCAGTATCTCCGTGAGGGTGATATTTACCCAAAACTTCACCAACAATTCTCGCACACTTTTTAAAGGGCTTATCGTTAAAAAGATTTAACTCACCCATTGCATATATTATTCTTCTGTGAACAGGCTTAAGACCATCTCTAACATCTGGAATTGCTCTACTTACATTTACAGCCATTGCATATGCCATAAATGATTTTTTCATTTCTTCAGCAACTTCAACCTTTATATATTTGGTATTATCTACCATTTGGTCAAGTTCTGTTGAATAATCTCTTTTTTTCATAATCTATTCCTTTTTTCTTGCATTACTTCATTATACATCTAATTCTTGAACTAAATCTGGATTTTCTTCAATAAATTGTCTTCTAAGTTCAGGGTCTTCACCCATTAATTTACTAAATATTTGATCTGCAACAATAGCATCTTCCATTTGCACTTGTAAAAGTGTTCTATGCTCAGGATTCATTGTTGTATCCCATAATTGTTCAGCATTCATTTCACCAAGACCTTTATATCTTTGCACTTCATAGCCTTTTCTTCCAATGCTATCTAAATATTCATTTAAGCTAAAGTCATCGTAAAAATATTTGTCTTCTTTTCCTCTACTAACTTTATATAAAGGAGGTTGTGCGATATAGACATGTCCTTGAGAAATAAGCGGTCTCATAAATCTAAAGAAGAATGTAAGCATTAGTATACGGATATGACTTCCATCTACATCGGCATCTGTCATACAAATAATTTTATTATATCTAAGTTTACTCTCATCAAATTCGTTAGATATACCGCAACCAAAAGCTTGTATCATGTTTTTTATCTCTGCATTTTCTAATATTCTTCCAAGTCTTGCTTTCTCAACATTTAAAATCTTACCTCTAAGTGGTAAAATTGCTTGAAATCTTCTGTCTCTACCTTGTTTTGCAGTACCACCTGCACTATCGCCCTCTACAAGATAAATTTCACATTTTGAAGAATCTTTTTCAGAGCAATCTGCAAGTTTTCCTGGCAATGTTGTATTTTCTAAAACGCCTTTTCTTCTAGTTAAATCTCTAGCATTTCTTGCTGCCTCTCTTGCTCTTTGAGCACTCACACACTTAAGGACTATATCTTTTGCAACTTTAGGATTCTCTTCCATAAATGTTCCAAATCCTTCCACCATTGCTTTCTCAACAATAGTTCTCATTTCACTATTGCCTAATTTGGTTTTTGTTTGTCCTTCAAATTGTGGCTCTGTAAGTTTAACAGATATAATAGCAACTAATCCTTCTCTAACATCATCGCCTGACAATTTTTCATTTTCTTTTAAAATCCTATTTTTCAAACCATAATCATTTATTATCTTCGTTAAAGCATTTTTAAAACCAACAAGATGAGTACCACCTTCTTGAGTATTTATGTTATTTGCATATGATTGTATAACTTCACTATATCCGTCATTGTATTGCAAAGCAACTTCTATTTCGTTAGTAGGATTAACTTTTGAAATATATATAGGTTCATCAAACATTTTATCTTTGTTTGCATTTAAGTACTTAACGAACTCAATAATTCCGCCTTTGAATTCAAAAACCTCTTTTTTCTCTTTTTCTCCTCTTTTATCTTCAATAGAAATAATAAGTCCTTTATTCAAAAATGCTATTTCTCTAAATCTGTTCCTTAAAGAATCGTATTCAAACTCTATTGTCTCAAATATCTCATCATCAGGATAGAATGTAACTATAGTTCCTGTGTCATTCGCTTTATCTATAACTTTCAAATCGTATTGAGGAATGCCTCTAACATATTCTTGCTTATATACATTACCATTTTGATGTACTTCAACTATAAGCTTACTTGCTAAAGCATTTACACAACTAAGTCCAACGCCATGCAATCCGCCAGAAATTTTATATCCGCCACCACCAAATTTTCCACCAGCATGAAGTTTAGTTAGTACTACTTCTACTGCACTCTTTTTTTCTGTAGCATGCATTCCTGTAGGTATACCTCTACCATCGTCGCGTACTGTTATGCTTCCATCATGATTAATAATAACTTCTATTTTAGTTGCATAACCAGCCAAACATTCATCTACACTATTATCTACAATCTCAATAACGCAGTGATGCAATCCCCTTATATCTGTAGAACCTATATACATACCTGGTCTTTTTCTTACTGGGTCAAGTCCTTCTAAAACTTTTATTGCTCCAGCATCGTAATTTTCCTTTGAGATAGTAAACTCATCTTTTTCAGCCATAATATAATCTCCTTAATTAGATAATTCATTATAGCATAAAATTTATAAAAAACAAAGGGTTTTTAAAGATTTAGAAAATAAATATATTATATATATTTATTTACTAAAGCATGGAAAAATGAATAAAAAATCTCATAATTAGCTATATCTATTCATACATATATTTTATGAAAAAAAAATATAAAAAAGTTTCAATTTGGATTAGCATAATACTTATAGCTGTAATATCGGTATTCTTGTACATTAAACTAATGAATGTACAAAATATGGCAACATTTAAATCTTGGTTTGAGCCATCATTCAAAGGTTATTTTTTGTATATAATTTTAGTTATTTTGCAAATATTAATTATTCCTATCTCTACAATGGTCATTATAGTGCCCGCACTTATTTTATATGGTCCATGGACAACCTTTCTACTAACCCTTCTTGGACTAACTATAGGCTCAATACTTGCTTATTATGTAGGCTTCTTCTCCAGCAATTGGGCAAATAAACTTTTATCTAAAAATTCACTATTTGACAAATGGAATAAAGAACTTCAAAAAAATGGCAAAATACTTTTACCCTATTTTTGCATTATTCCAATATTTCCCGATGAAATTATATGTATTTTAGCAGGGATTGCAAAAATAAATATTTGGTATTACACCATAGTAACCATTTTAACACGAGGTCTTCATCTAATCTTTATATGTTTTTTAGGAGCTATTGTACCTATGCATGGTTGGTGGTTAGTTCTATGGCTTGTTATATTCTTAATTATATCAATCTTTTGCATATATCTTACTAAAAAACAAGAAAGTATAAAAAATTGGTTTTTAAAAATATTTGCAAAAAAATAATTTAGATTTTAACTAAAAAAGGTTATATGTTATAACCTTTAATTTTTTTACAATATGATTTTAATTATAATTTATACTTGCTTTTGCTGTTAAATCTATATCACTTAATCCAACTTTTGACATTAAATTATAATATCCACAACTAGCAATCATTGCACCATTATCTGTACAAAGCGAAACAGGAGGAGCAAAAACTTTTATACCCAATTTTTCGCCTTCATTTTTAAGGTAGTTAAAAATATATCTATTTGCAGAAACTCCTCCAGCAATAACTAATGTTTTTTGATTATATTCTTCGCAAGCTCGTAATGCTTTATCACACAATTCTTTTGCTACATAATGCTGAAAACTTGCACAAATATCTGCTTTATTTATTTCTTCTTTTCTACTTTGTGCATTTTGCACATAATTAATTACTGCAGTTTTAATACCACTGAATGTGAAATTATACGAATGCTTTAAACTATTTTGTCTTTTAAAACATATATTTTCTTTACCAGATAAAGCCAATTTTTCTACTTTAGGGCCTCCAGGATAACCTAATCCTACAACTCTAGCAACCTTGTCAAAAGCTTCTCCCACTGCATCATCTACACTTTGACCTACTTGAGTAAATTTTGTATAATCATCAACTTTAAAAATGCTAGTATGAGCACCAGAAACAAGCAAACACATAAAAGGCGGTTTAAGCTCAGGAAAAGCTATATAATTTGATGCAATATGTCCTTGAATATGATTAACGGCAATAAGCGGTTTTTTTAAAGTATATGCTAAAGATTTTGCAAAATTTACTCCTACAAATAGTGCACCTATAAGACCTGCTCCATAAGTTACAGCAATAGCATCTATTTCTTCCTTACTTATATTAGCCTCTTTTAACGCTTGATTAAAAATATTGTTTATACAAGCTATATGATTTCTACTTGCGACTTCAGGAACAACTCCACCAAATTTTGTATGAATATCTATTTGACTAGAAACTACATTACTTAAAATCTCTCTACCATTTTTTACTATAGCTATTCCTGTTTCATCACATGAACTCTCAATACCAAGTATGATACATTCTTTTTTATTTACTATTTTATCTACTTCTTTTGTCATTTCATCTATATATCTCATAATATCACCAATTATTTTGATTTTTTCAAATATTCTTCTATAAAGCCTTGTATCTCTCCGTCCATAACCGCTTGAACATTTGTATTTTCATAACCTGTTCTATGGTCTTTTACTAAAGTATAAGGACAAAAAACATAACTTCTTATTTGACTGCCCCATTCTATTTTTTTCACATCACCCTTCATATCTTGCAACATCTTTGCTTCTTCTTCTAACTTTAATTGCAAAAGTTTGCTTTTAAGCACAGTCATCGCTTTTTCTCTATTTTGTATTTGACTTCTTTCATTTTGACAAGTAACAACTATACCTGTAGGAAAATGAGTAATACGAATAGCACTATCAGTTTTATTAATGTGTTGACCACCAGCACCGCTTGCTCTATAAGTATCTATCCTTATATCTTCATCTTTTACTTCTATATCATTAGATTGTTCTATTTCAGGAATAACTTCAACACTTGCAAAACTTGTATGTCTTCTAGCACCACTATCAAAAGGTGAAATTCTAACTAATCTATGCACACCCATTTCACATTTCATATACCCATAAGCATAATTGCCTTCAAACGAAAAAGTAACACCTTTTATACCAGCGACTTCCCCTTCTTGATAATCTAAAATTTGCATCTTATATCCGTATTTCTCTGCATACATGGTGTACATTCTAAAAAGCATACTTGCCCAATCTTGAGCTTCAGTACCGCCAGCACCAGCCGTTATACTAATAATTGCGGTATTATTGTCGTATTTACCATTAAGTAATGATTGAATTTTTAATGATTCAATGTTTTCTTTTAAGTATTGAAACTGATTTTCACACTCTTCTACATAAATTTCATCTTCGTCTGCAAATTCAAGCATTTCAGTCAAATCTTCAAAATGCTTACACAAATCATCTATCTTTTTTATTGTTTTTTCAAGATAACTTAATTTTTTTGTTATACTTTGTGCCTTATCTGTATCTTGCCAAAAGTTCACATCTTTAGACATATCTTGCTTTATGTTTTCTATTGCATTAATTTTAGAATCGTAGTCAAAGACACTCCTTTAAATAAACTAATTCTTCTTGCAAATTATTTTTTTCTTGCTTTATATTTTCTAATCTTAGTAAATTTTCTTTATCCATTTTTTCACCTCTTGGTATTGTAACACAAATACAAAAAAATCACAAGTAATTTAAAAAATAAGCAAACTTTGTTTGCTTATTTTTTACTCATGTGAAAGCATTACTGTTTCATCTTTTGCACTAACTGTATCTCCGTCTTTAAACTCTATACAATCACCAGCATTATAAACAGTTTCTATATTATTGATTACTATAATAGTATTATCAGCATCAACAAGTGTATACATCATAGGCTTAATCTTATTTTGCTCACTAACTATGTATTTTCTCTTAGCAAGTAGACTAACGCCTTCAACTTTTGCACTATCTTCTTCCGCATCTAAATTAACAGAATTTACTTTAACTGTTTGCATTATATTCTTTTGGTCTATCTTTTTTTTCAACACTCCACATAAAAATATAATACCACAAGCAATAACAACTAAAATTAAAAATCCTACTATTTGTGCTGTAGACATGCAAATATAAGATATCATATATCCTCCAAACCTTGAAAATTTCTTTCAAGATAAAATTTCCTAAAATCCAAGTGCAAATATACTTACCACTTGAAAGATAACCTAATATATCATAAGTATATGTAAAAAGCAAGTATCTAATACTAAAATTTCAAAAATTTTTCAAATTTTGCCATTTTTAGCCGTTCTAATTTACTTTTTATTTTAAAAAATATAATAAAAACATCAATTTTTATAAAATATATTTTATAAATAAAAATTTAAAGAATCTCCATTTTTGCATGCTAAAATTAGTTTTTTTCTATTTTTAGTTATTTTAAAATCGTATTTTTCGCCTTGTTTTAAAGCATCTTGTGTTATGAAAAAGTTCTCACCTAATCCAAATTGTTTGGCCAATGAATTAGATATTGTTAATAAAAGCGTAAATAAAAAATAGTCTTTTTTATCTTTTTTAACTATTTTTGCCTTTATTTTATTTATAATACATATTAAAAAAACGCTTACTATGTTATAGACATCTAATTCTTCGTCAATTCGTACATTTTTGTACCTTTCATTTTCATAGATTACTAACTTTTCATTATAGTAATCTTTTGTTTTTTTAACATCTAATTGTTTTTCAAATTTATGAATATCTATACTATCGCAACTAGTTTTATTATATTTAATATCTGAATCATGTATTTCTGCTATTTGTTTTTCAATATTTTTAAAAACTTCACTATATAAATAGCATAAATTACTTATCATGTTTTTTTCCATAAAAATATACTAACACAAATTTATTTAATTGTCAAAATTAATTATCTTCACAAGTTTTTATAGTTTCACTTGTTGAATTATTATGTATATTATTATTACAAAATGATGGACAAAAATTTATATTTGTTCTACATGGTGTTTGAGAATTTTGTTGCGGAGGTTTGCAAGGATTTGGACAATTTGGTACACATGGAATATTTGGTTTACTAGTATGACAACCATTTGAACAAGAATTATTTTTTTGAGATTGACCAGGGCAAGAAACTTCGTAAAAAGATGTGTTTTGAAAGTTTTTAGATTCTGTATAACTAAGTTCCACTAATATAGTATCTACACCTATTTTACATATATTATGGTATGGTATAAATATATCTTCACAACTTTTAAATATATGAAACCACCGCCTTTGACCTGGAACAACAAAACCTAAAATCTTACCTGAGCACACTTCTAATACTATATCGCATATATGTCCAAGATTTTTACCGTCAATCACATTTATGACGCTTTTCATTCGTAATTCATAAAAAGAAGTTTCTACCATTTTGCCCTCGCGCCAATTTTACATATTTCGCATATCTTTATTTAATTTATGCGAAAATATTTCAAAAAATTACATCAAGAGCTTTTTCATACTTGCAATTGCATTTTTTTCTAGTCTACTTACTTGCGCCTGAGATATGCCTATCTCTTCAGAAATCTCTATTTGAGTTTTACCTATAAAATATCTTAATAGTAGTATTTGTCTTTCCCTTTCATTTAAAAGTTCAAGTGCTTGTTTTAAGTCTAGTTTTTCAAAATCACTATTCATTGTAGAATCTACTAACTGGTCTTCCATAAGTATGGCATCTTCTCCTTCGTTGTATACAGGCTCATCTAATGAAATTGTGTCAGATATAGCATCTAATGCACATATTATATCTTTCCTATCTAAGCCCGTATCTTCTGCAATCTGCTCTACTGTAGGTTCTATCTGATTTTGTATAGTTAATTTGTCCCTACTTTTTAATGCTTGATACGCAACATCTCTAAGCGAACGACTTACTCTTACTAATGTATTATCTCTAAGATATCTTTTTATTTCTCCTTTTATCATAGGAACAGCATAAGTAGAAAAACGAACATTTAAATCTATATTGAAATTATCTATAGCTTTAATAAGTCCTATGCAACCTATTTGAAATATATCGTCAAGACTTTCTTTTTTTTCAGTAAAATACTGGCATATAGAAAGAACTAATTTCATATTACAATATATAAACCTTTCCCTTGCCTCTTCATCTCCTGCCTTTACCTTTTTCATAAGTTCTTCTGCTTCTTTAGCGCTAAGTGTAGGAAGATTAGATGTATTTACCCCACATATATAAACTTTGTTCGCCATAAGACAAAAATACTCCAAACATTATTCTTGTCTTATATTTTCCTTATACTTAATTTTTATACTTAATTACATATATTTTAGTAAATCTTTTTTTAATTTTGCAAAAATCTTTTTTTCTAATCTGCTAATATAACTTTGTGATATTCCAAGTATATCAGCAACCTCTTTTTGAGTGTACTCTTCTTTACCATTTAACCCAAAACGCAATTCCATAATTAGTTTTTCATTTGGATTAAGATTTTCTACTGCTTTATGCAACTGTTCTTTTTCTTGCATATGTTCTATTTCCAAATCGCACATAGCATCTTCCATACATAATAAATCTGAAAGTAATAATTCATTACCATCGTAATCTACATTCAATGGGTCGTCTAAACTTAAATCACATTTACATTTTACTATTTTTCTAAAATGCATTAAAATTTCATTTTCTATACACCTACTTGCATATGTTGCAAGTTTTATATTTTTATCATTTTTAAAACTTTTTACAGCTTTTATTAAACCCAATGAACCTATAGAAATTAAATCTTCCGTATCCACGCCAGAATTTTCAAATTTTTTCGCTATGTATATTACTAACCTTATATTATGCTCTATAAGTTTATTACAGGCTTCATCTCTTTGTTCAGAGTCCAAAAGCATCAAATATTTTTGTTCTTCTGCTTCATCTAAGGGTGATGGTAAGGGCGCTCCACTACATAAAAAATGCACCACCTGTTCTTGAGTGTATACTTTACCAAAATTAAAAATTATTTTAAACATTTTAACTATTTTTTTAAACATTACAAGTTTTACCTCCCAACATATTTAGACCTAATAAAGCCTGATAATTTTGCTTAGAAAAAAGTGCAGAAGTACTTATTCCTATTACACAATCTACTTCTTTCTTCTTTCCTTTTTCATATATTACAAATTGATCTGGCTTAAAACTAAGTAAACTTTTATTTTTACCCTCAATTGTACAATACTCTAAATAATGCACATGACTTAAATTTGTTTTTTCTATATCCTTTTTAAGTATATTTATGTAATCACTTTTAGAAAATGCTTCTTTAATAGAAGATAATTGAACTACAACTACTGGTTTACTTAACACTTTGTCAACTAGCATATTACCTGTATCCAGGAAGGCTCTTAATGGTATTTTTTTGTTATTAATTGTAAGTTCGCAATTGTAAGAAAAATCGCTTGTAATAGGTTGTAAATATTTCTTAAATAATTTAACAATTAGCCTTGCAATAATAAAAATAAATATGCCAAAAAAACCCAATGGTATTGTATCTAGTCCTACATAGACTAAAAAAGAATAATATAGTGCATAATATACTCCACCAAATAAACAAGTTAGCAAAATAAAGGCAAAATATATCTTAAATATTTCTCTTATAGATTTATTAAATGATGCTATAAAACAAATAATAAATCCTAAAGATATTTTGTATATAAATGTATATATACTTACTAATTGTAAAAATGGATAAAAAACACTTATTGTGCAAGCAAAAATACTTGCTAAAATTATTTTCCATTTACTATAAGACATTTTAACTATATGAAATGATAGTAATAATAAAATAAATGTTATAACAAAATTATCAAAAACAACTGTTTCAATATATGTATAGTGTATCATGCTTTAACTATATTTCAAAAAATAAAAAATTGCCTATAAAATAAAAAAAAGAATAGTGCCTTTATTGTATAAATTTGCACTATTACATATTTTTTTACATTATTAATTTTATTTATAGTTATCCATAAGAACATTTAAGTCCATTATATCGCCTACAGTTACTATCCCTATCGCAGGTTCATTTTTGTTACCATTTTTAGTCAGTATTAAAGCAAGTAGTTTTCTATTTGAATAAAACTTGTTTAACGCTTGGTCTATAGTTATATCTGAATCTACTAACTCATAGTAAGCAGATTTTGCAAGCTCTTCTTTAACAGCTTCTTCTATAGTCGTTCTTTGCAAATAATCATCAACAGATTTTCCCTTATATATAACTTCTCCTATTTTATCTATAAGGCGTTGTCCATTTGCAACTCCTAAAAAACTGTCGCCCTTATACACTGGTATATTTGAATATCCTGAGTCATAAATTTTGCTTATAACAGAAGACACACTCTCATCAGCTTGCACAATAAGTATATCTTTTCTGCAAACCGTATTTATAACAAGTGGCGGAGTACAAATTAGTTCTGCAATTTTTTCCATATTTTCTAAAACATCATCATGAGGTTCTGCAATAACATATTCATCACTTCCATGAATAATGGCATTTCTAAGTCTTGCATAATCTATTAAAGTGTCTTCAAATTTTCTTACTATAGAATTTATAGATGTACACCTTCTTATGATATCACCAAAAGATTGTCCTCTTTTAAAATTGTACTGCGCTCTTAGGCTATGGTCTATTCTATTGTATGCTTGTATAAATCTTCCAGCATTACCTAATTTAACTTTTTGTTTTGATTGTTCTAATTCCATATCTTCCCTTTTATTTCTTCATATTTTCTCTTATTTTATTCTCTATTTCATTACATATCTCAGGGTTTTGCTTTAAATAAAGTTTAGCATTTTCTTTTCCTTGTCCAATTTTATCTCCATTATATGAGAACCATGAACCACTTTTTTCTATAATTTCTTGTTCTACAGCCATATCTAATAGCGTTCCTATTAGTGATATTCCCTCTCCATACATTATATCAAACTCTGCAGTTTTAAATGGAGCAGCAACTTTATTTTTTACAACTTTTATCCTTGTTCTATTTCCAATTATTTCATTACCATCTTTTAAAACATCTACTTTACGAACATCTAATCTTATACTACTATAGAATTTTAAAGCTTTACCTCCTGGAGTTGTCTCAGGCGAACCAAACATAACACCTACTTTCTCTCTTAATTGATTAATAAATATAATACAAGATTTCGTTTTGTTTGTAATACTTGCAAGTTTTCTAAGAGCCTGACTCATTAATCTTGCTTGTAAACCTATAAAATTGTCCCCTATTTCACCATCTATTTCAGCTTTTGGAGTTAATGCCGCAACAGAGTCTACTACAACTAAATCAATAGCGCCAGTAGAAACTAGGTTTTCACATATCTCCAATGCTTGTTCTCCGCTATCAGGTTGAGAAATATACAAATCAGATAAATTTACACCCAACTTTTCAGCATAAACAGGGTCTATAGCATGTTCCGCATCAATGTACGCACAATAACCGCCATTTTTTTGACATTCAGCAACAACATGTAAAGCTACTGTAGTTTTACCTGAAGATTCTGGACCATATATTTCTATAATTCTTCCCTTTGGTATGCCACCTACGCCTAATGCGTTATCTATAGCAAGACAGCCCGTAGAAATAACTTCTACTTTTTCTACTTCTTTATCTCCATATTTCATTATCGCGCCTTTACCAAACTGTTTTTCTATCTTAGCTATAGCGCTATCTATAGCTTTTATTTTTTCATCTTTTTCCATTTCTTACACCTCATTCATATTGTTTCAACATCTTAATTAAAAACATAAAAGCAAATTTTGAAATTTGTTGCATTATATGATTTCTCGTACCCAAAAATCTAACTCTTTGAGTAAATATTCCAGACTCTAATCCAACGGCAATATATGCATTACCATTATCACTATCATTAATGTCATTACTAGCGTAACCCGTTGTTGCTATAACTACATCAGCTCCACTAATTCTCATTAAATTTTGTGCAAGCAATTGACTTGTTTCAGCACTTTGTGGAGAATTAGTTTGAAAAAATTCTGATTCTATGCCAAAAATATTACACTTGCTTTTAACAGAATAACAAACTATGCCCTCTATTAAAATTTTGCTAGCGCCCTCATTATTAGCGACAAATTCACTGCATAATCTTCCTGCAGTTACGCTTTCTGCTATAGCCAGCTTTTTACCTTGCTCTTTTAAAAGTTCAAATGCACATGAATATACATTTTGCTCATTTGTACCATATATATTCTTGGAAAAGACGGTCATTATACTTTCTTGCAAATGTTCAAATACATCTTTTTTTTCTTCTGTAGCTTCAATAGTAACATAAGTTTCATAATGTTTTTCTTTTACATCAACAAGTAAACCATCATAAGATATATTTTGTTCTTCAAGAAAAGCTTGCACCTCACTTTTAAGCATTCCAAACATATTTATAACTACAAACATTTTTTTACTCCTGCTTAAATATTTCTCTATTCTTAACAAAGTAATTTATTCCAGAAAATATAGTTAAAACTACACCAACTAAAAACAAAGAATAACTTATAATTCCATAAATAAATATAAAACCATCTATAGCAAAACCGCTATTTATAACTAATGCAAAATAGAAAATAATCATTGGAACGGCAATGTCCTGAACAAAAGTTTTAAGTTTTCCAAAAATGTCCGCAGGTATAACATGCCCTCTACTAGAAGATATTTGTCTAATAACATCTACCATATAATCTCTTGCTAAGATTATAAATATACTAATTATTGTTACATAAGTAAAAGCGAATGGAAAAACTTCGTACATAAACTGAATATAAAGTAAAACAAGTAGTCCCGCTAGCATCAATATTTTGTCTGCAATAGGGTCTAAAAATTTTCCAATATTTGAAACAAGATTATATTTTCTGGCTATGTATCCATCTAGAAAATCTGTCAATGCGCCTAGTACAAATAGCCCAAATGCTATATAAAGGTTATACTCTGTAAATGTTGTAAAAGCAAAAACTAAAAACAATGGCACTAATATTATTCTTATTGTTGTCAATATATTTGGTACATTTTTCATACTTCTTCTCCTAAAAGGTCTATACCTTCATTACCTGTTACTTTAACCTTGATTATATCTCCATTATTATGCTCATGCAAAGCGACAAAAACAATTGAAGAATCTACCATATAACTATTATGTTCTGTTCTTCCAAGATATACATTATCCCTTAGTTTTTCATCTATTATAACAGAGTATTCTTTTCCTATTTTTTCTTTTTGTAAAGATTTATATACTTTTGTTTGAATCTTTTCAACTTTTTTCAATCTTTTAGCTTTCACTTTCTCAGGAACTTGATTCACCATTTCATAAGCCTTTGTACCTATCTCATTAGAATAAGCAAAAAAACCTACATTATCTAATCGTTCACATTTTAAAAACTTACATAAAGCTTTAAATTCTTGTTTTGTTTCGCCAGGAAAACCAACTATAAATGTACTCCTAATGCTTATATTTGCCTTTTTAAGTTTTTCAACAAGTTCATAAGTTCTCTCAGTTGTATTTTTTCTATTCATCATTATAAGTACATCATCTACAATATGTTGAAATGGCACATCAATGTAATTGACTACTTTTTTAGAATTTTGAATATAATCAATTAACTCATCTGTTATGTACTCAGGATAACAATAATGTAACCTTATCCATTCTATCCCATCTATTTTTTCTAGCTCAGTAAGCAAGTCTATGATACAACGCTTTTTGTATAAATCAAAACCATAATTTGTAACATCTTGTGCAACTATTATCAATTCTTTTACACCATCTAAGGCAAGCCTAGTAGCTTCTTGAGTTAAACTTTCTATACTACGAGAAACATATTTACCTCTTATGCTAGGTATTGCACAATATGCGCATCTATTATTACAACCTTCAGCTATTTTTAGATATGCTATATGTGACGGCGTAGTCAAAACTCTATTACATTCATCATATTCGCATTTTTGTTCTACTCCGTATAGTTCAAATATTTTGCTCACAATATTGCAATTTTCTTTAATAGGAACAAGTTCATCAATTAGCGAAAATAACTCATCTTTTAAAAGATTTTTGTACCTATTTATGCAACCTGTTACTATTACTTTTTCTAAAGCATTTTCTCTTAATTGTTGCAATTCTTGCAATTCACTTAAAGATTCATCTCTACTAGACTGCAAAAAAGCACAAGTGTTCACAACTATAATATTTGCTTGTTGTTCATCACCTACTATTTCAAATCCTGCATCTTTAATATTTGCTATCATATTTTCTAAGTCTACTCTATTTTTATCACAGCCTAGCGAAATAAAGCCTATTTTCTTTTTTAAAACTTCATCTTTTGTCATAAATCTTCTACTTCTCCATATATCTCTTTAAACTGCTCCATAGTTAAAAGCACTTGTCGTTTGTTATTATCTGGCGGAGTAATGTAATTCATTTTTTGCATAGCATCTATAAGAGAGCCTGCTCTATTCCACCCTAATCTTAATTTCCTTTGTAATAACGAAGCAGAAGCTTGCCTTGTTTCTACAACAATCTTAAGTGCATAAACAAAAAGTTCATCATTTTCTGCAACATTTTTAATATTTACAACAGGTTTACTTGCTTGTTCCATTTGATTAGCTTGACTTTCTAGCATTATACTTTCAATATTATCTTCATAACTAGATTCGTTGTTCGCTTTCACAAATTCAACTATATTTTTTATTTCTTCAGTTGTAACTAAAGAAGATTGAAATCTCATTGGTTCTGGAGTATCTTGTGCAAGATATAGCATATCTCCTTTACCAAGCAACTTTTCCGCACCACTTTGGTCTATAACAGTCTTAGAATCGCTAAAACTTGCTAAAGAGAATGCAATACGCACAGGTAAATTGTTTTTAATAGTACCCGTAACTACATCAATTGAAGGTCTTTGAGTCGCTATAACAAGATGTATACCTGCAGACCTTGCTTTAGCAGTTAGTCGTTGTATTTTATCTTCTATATCTCGCTTAGCAACCGCCATCAAATCTGCAAGCTCATCAACAATTATGACTATATAAGGCATCTTTTCTCTAGCACCATTTTTTACTTCTTCTAAATTGTTATATTCGCCTATATCTCTAATCTTTAATTGTTGCAAAGTTCTATATCTTTTTTCCATTTCATTTACAGCCCATGAGAATGCGTTAACTGCTTTTTCAGGCTCTGTAATAATGCTTGGAAGCATTAAATGTGGTAAACCTTCATATATAGCAAATTCTACTCGTTTTGGGTCAATAAGAACTAATTTAACCTCTTGCGGTGAGCATTTGTATATTAAACTTAAAATAAGTATATTCAAACAAACACTTTTTCCTGAGCCTGTAGAACCTGCTACAAGAATGTGAGGTGCTTTGGCAAGATTACAAAATTGATAATTTCCATACAAGTCTTTTCCTAGTACAAAACTTAGTGGCTTAGATGCATTTTTTGCAAACTCCCCATTCTCAAAAACTTCTCTAAATCCAACAATAGCAGACTTTTCATTAGGCACTTCAATACCTACAGCATTTTTTCCAGGAATAGGTGCTTGTATTCTTATATCACCTTTTGACGCAAGTGACATCGCCATATCATCACTATAGCTTGAAATTCTTTTAACACTAATGCCTGGAGGCATAATCATCTCATACATTGTAACAGATGGTCCAACTATTACTTTATTTACTTTTGCAGGTATCTTAAAGTTTGACAGCGTAGTTTCCAAAATCTCAGACTTTGCAACAGTGTCAGCTTGAATATCAGACATATCTGTAGATTCTACTGTTAAAAATTCAACCGGTGGTTTTACATATTTTTTATGTCGTTTAACAGGTTTACTTTCTTTCTTCTCTTCATGCGCTACACTAGTTGTATTTTCTTTTTCTATTTTAGGTTCATCATTTACAATAGGTTTTGTATCTATATCTATATTTTGTTCTTTGTATATATCTTTATCTTCTACAATTTGCACATCTTCTAAAACATCTTTAGGCTCAAAAACATGTGCATCTTTTATAATTTCTAATCCTTCTTCTTCATTATTATCTTCTTCAGGCAAATTATACAAAGGATTAGGGTCTACATAACCATAAAAATTTTGCTCGCTGTCATTTAGATTTGCATTGTTAAAATCGTATTCATCTTCAACAAATTCTATAGGTTCTTCTCTTTCTGTATAATAATCGCCACTTATAATTTTACCTTTTTGCAAAGTTTTAGGAAGTGTTCTATTTATATATTCAATAGATGTATTTTTTTCACTTTGTAATTTTTTGTTATCATATGTTTTTTTGTCTTCATCTACACTTTGTGCACTATATTGTGATTTTTTATAACTATCAGGCATATATTTTTCAAGATTATTTTGCAAATAGCTTTCACTACCAGTGTTAATATCAAAAACATTAGCTTTTTCAGGATATAATGTAGATATTGCTTTTTTTCTAGTGCTTTCATCTCCATACAATACATCATATGCACTAGCCTTATAGATAGCATTAGATTTATTTGTTAAACCTAATACCTGCTTAGCATTCTCAGTTCTTCTTATATTCTCCAGTTTTTCATCATCTATTTCATTTTTAATCTCAATGCTTTCATCTTTGTCATTTTTTTCATCATTTATAATATTTTCAGTTATTTTTGTAATACTATTTTGATTACTATATCTATTGGAAACATTTCTTGAACGAATGATTTTAGACATTTTAAAATAATAATTGTCTATGGCACAAGCCACTAATATAACTAAAACTATGGAAAAAATTATATATGTTGCAACTTCATGAAGTATATATCTAAATGGAAAAACTATTAAGCCTATTATCACTCCTCCAGCAGTGTACTCGCTATTATATACATCTGTCATATAAGAAGGAAAAGAACTAAAATCAAATGTTCTAGTTAATGCCATTTGCAAAATGCACAAAAATGATATAAAAATAAAAAGACAATACAATAAGCTATTTTTATCTAAAGAAAAACTTCTATTCATAAGTTTTATTATACAAACACAAATAGATAAAATCACTATAGGGTATATCACTAATCCAAATGAGCCTATAAGAAAATGTTTGTAAAAACTTAAAAAATTAGTAAATAAACATACTAAGGTAAATACGAAAAAAACAAGTAATGAAGTATATAATTGTTTTTTCATTTTTTCATTTAGTTTGCTTCGCATATAGTCTCCTTATTCTATTCTTTCAATTATATTGATTATAACACAAAAGCATACTATAATACAAACAAAATAAGAAGATTTATTTTATAATTATTTATTTTTATCTTTTTTAAAGATAAAAGAAAAACAAATCCAAGCAATAAGAAAAGCAAATGTTACATCACTAATAAAATGTGCTCCATACACTATTCTGCTAAAAGCAACTAGAAAAATAAAAGCAAAAATGGAAAGACTACAAATGCACTTATGTACTGCCTTGCAACTTGAATTTTTGACAAGTATAAGTAATGGTAACAAACAGCAAGCTGAAGTAACATGTCCAGAGCAAAAAGATTTATTACCTGAAAATGGAGAAATTTCCCAAAAAGGCATAAACTTAGAAAAATCTTCAAGAAGCACTAAGTCTTCAAACCTTATTCTTCCCCATAATAGTTTTATAACTCTATTTAATAAAAAAATAATAGTTATAAAAAGTATTGTTTTCTTACAAAAAGAATACAAAGTTTGTAATTTTTTCTCATTTATAAATGATGTAGATAGTACAAATATTGCAAGTAAAAATAAAGCCAACAAACTATCTAAAATAATATAAAAACTCCCATCATATAGTTTAAAAAAAAGCAAAAACAAAAACATATATGCTAAAACTAAAAAACAAACATTTATCAATAATTGTAATGTAGACTTGTATTGTCTATTGCTTTGAAAAAATATAACCATACAATAACTAACCAATATATAAATAGGAAATTCGCCTACATACTCAAAAAATGTACCAAAAAAGCTTTCTCCATTATATACTAATAGAGAAAATTGTAAATCATAAAATACTGCCAAAATAATAAGTATAGAGCAAAATAAATATATAGACAAGTTTAAAAATTTGTTCATTTTGAAAAATGTCAACTGATTTACAGTAATTTTTTGAAAATTTTTTTATTTTTCTAAAATTTACTAAAAAACAACCATTTCTTATGGTTATTTTAGTTAAAAATATATTCCTATAATATCATTATTATTTGTGTAAAGTCAAATATATATAATAAAGACAATAAAAAACCTATTCCATTCATGAATGGAATTTCGCCAACCTGATATTAAATTGTGTTATGCAACCGCATAAACTTGTTTGATTGTTCTTGGAAGTTTGATGAACCTGACTGCTTCATATTCTTCTTTTTTCTCTTGTAACAGTTTCAACAGGTCTTCCCTTTTCTGCAAAGGTGTCCACCAAACCTTTTTGCCATCTCTGTTTGTTAATGCTGAATGTGGTCTGTTATTATAGCGAATATTCCACTTCATCATCTTCTTTTTTAGTTCTTCATAAGTTTTATATTTTAGATGGTTATAAAATGACTCCTGGTCGCTTCTGTGGCTTCTTTCAACTTTACCATTCAATCTTGGTGTGTATGCTCGGATAAGTTGATGCCTGATGTGTAATTTGTCCAACAAGATGTCTAAACCATGTTTAACAGGTTCTTTTTGTCCTGGTTTCTTTACATTTGTAAATTCACCGCCATTGTCTGTTTGAATGATTGCTGGAGCATAACCAAAATATGCTATTGCTCTTTTTACAAAATCAATAGTTGAAGATGTGCAATGTTCTTTGTATGGAAACAAAAACCTTTCTCTTGTTGCTTCATCAATCATAGTATATTGATAATACTTGTTATCATCATAATGCACCATTTCGCCTTTATAACAAGCAACTGGCACATATTTCACATCCATCTGCCACTTTGTTCCAAGCATTTCAGGTGTTTCATAAGGTTTTGGCACATACTTTTCAATTTCCTGTTTTGGTCGCAAATTCTTCTTAACAACAAATCTATAAAAACCACAATAGGTTCTGTTGTATGCATGTTTTGTTCTTAATATACCATATATTTCATTGAATGAAAAATCAGGTTTTGCTTTGAAAACCTTTGAAATATACTCAAATTCTTCTTTTGTGTGTGAATTTGGATGGATCATGTTTTTGCGACTTGTGTTTGGTTCTAAACTTGCCAATGTTCCATCATACAACTTTTTCCACCGCCACAAACTTCTTTCTGTGCATTTGCACTTTTGACACACTTTTTGAACAGGCATCTTTTCTTCCAACCAATATTTTAATGCCTTTCTCTTTTGATATGCAGTAAAATTGACACCTCTCATAATCTTACTCCTTTGTTTCGTGTTTCAATTATAGAATGAAAAAATTAAAATTTCAATAAGTATATTTCAAAAAAATACAGAAAATTTATGTAATTTTATTAAGATTTCACCCCAATAGTTGACTTTTTGATGTTTTTTGTGTTATCATAATTATGCGACACAATTAAATATTCCTATGTAGGAGAGGTCTTTTTTGCCTATCAATCAAATTCTTCCGCCTACATAGGATAATTGTGTCGCAACAATGGAAGGTTTGTTTACATAGGACTGTGCCTTCCTAATAGGAGGCACTTTTATTTTGAAAACACTTTATAAAATATCAAATCTTTTATTCATGGTATTATTGCCATCTTTAATAACTATTGATATGTTTGACAATGCAATAGGAAATTATTTATGGACAAATGAAGTAAATATATTGTTAATAATATTGCCAATTATATATACTATGCTAATTCTATCATTTATTTCTTTTTTGATTTTGAAACACAAAATTAAATTAAGGATATCAAACAAATGGCTAACTGTAACAACATTTATATTGTTAGGTTTAACTTTTTTGACAAGAATAATAAACATCACTTCAAAAATAAGTATTTGGTATTTTTTAAGTGTATGGATTCTCTATCTATTAAGTTGTATTGTTTTTGTAATAACAAAAAAAGAAGGACAGTCATAATAAACTGTCCTTCTTTTATATTTATTAGAACTGCCATTTTTCTTTGTGTTCTTCTTTTTCCTGGTTTTTATGTTCCAGGTCTTTGATTGTTTTTGCCAGTTGTTTGATAAAATCTTTGTCTTTGATTGCATCTGCAACTGTAACATCATCTTCATCTTTTATTGTTGGTCTTTGCCAAGCAATAGTGTTGTCTGCATATTCGCTTGCAAAAAATTCTTCCAAGAATGTTCTTAATTTCTTGTAGAAATTTGCTCTGTAAATTGTAATTGACTTTGTTCCTGAACTGATTGACTGACAAATGTTCCAAGCAATAAGCACTAACCAAGAAAAAATTTGTGCAAGTTTGCCAAGTGTAAAACCAGTGCCAGTAAATACAATCATTGCGAAACCAATAGAACATAAAATTGATGTAATTATTTTTGCAGTTAATGTTTTTGTATCATAAGCAACTTCTTCATTTCTTATGTCATAATGTTCTTTTATATTATCAATGGCGGTTGTTACTTTACTGGAATTGATGATGGTGTATTTTACACCTTTATTGATAAGTTTTAACAATTTTTTCTTTTGGTCTGCATCAAGTTGTGTGTCTTTATCTAAAAGTTTAATGTCTTTTGAATACTTTACATATACATCATAATCAACATTGATTTTTGCCAAAACTGCCTTTATTCTCTCAATTCTGTTTTCGTTGGTAGCATATTCACAGAAATCTCTTAAACCCTTAAAGTTATTAGTTTTTACAACTCTATCAACCAAAATGGAATATTCCAATCTTTGATTTTTGAAATTTTTGTCTTTCAATTTCGCCTTCGCTTTTGCAGAAGGATACCAAATAGATGTTATTGCAATCATTATTGCAAAACCTATTCCAAATATTGTCCAAAATTCTTCATTCAATGAAGTTTTGATGCCAATGCCCACAAATAGATAACTAAACAGGGCTACTACGATTAAACCAGTAAATATTTCACCAAGATGATTTTTAATATCTATTTTTCTAAATTTCATGGACTACCTCTTATTTTTTCTTATTTTTGATAACTTTGAAGCGAAAGACATTGCAACCAAGTCCTGCGGAAATAGATGCTACCATAAACCACAAGACACCCCTTAAACTCAATAATTTGCTTTCAAGAAGTGTTACAAGAAATGCCAAACAAACAAATATTGCCAAGAAAATTGTATTATGAAACAACTCCTGGTTCTTTTCGTTTGTTTCCCACTTGTTGATAATTTCTTGTTTTTTTGCATTGTCCATTTCTTTGATTGCTTCTTTTTCAAGTTTTTGATTTTTCTTTTTGAATGCTTTGTTTGCAAAAAAGATGGTTATAATAACCATCAAAATCAATACAAACACACCTGCACAACCAATCTTTGCCATAACTGAAACTTCTTTGTCAAAAAGGTTTTCAAAGACAAAACACCAAAGTGCAGTTCCTCCAGGAATGAAATAACAACCTGTTCTGTATAACCACTTAAATAAACTATCCATAAGCACCTACCTTAACACCTGATTTTCATTCACCACAGATGTTTCTGTGCTTTGTTCTGTGGTTGACTCGACTATTTCTTCAACCGCTTCTGTTTCGCCTTCCTGTGCCTTATTTTCAGGCAAATTCAAAGCATCTGCAAGTTCTTTAATGTCAGGTGCAGGTGTTTCCTTCTGCATCTCTGCATCAATATTCTGTGCCATTTCGTTTGCTTTGTCCAATTCTTCCTGGATCTTGTTTGTTCCAGTCATAATTGAATTGTATGCCTTCATTCGTTTCTTCTTCAAAGTTTCAAATTTGTCTTCAAACTTCTTTTCAAAGTTTTCTTCAAACCTGGCAAACATTTCTGTGGTCTTTGTTTCAAATTCATCAATTCTTTTATTGACAGAAGATGTTGAATTTTCCACAACACCAGTTGCCTTTGTAATTGCTTCTTTGATTGTTTTATTGTTTTTTATTTTCCACCAAATGTATTTGATAATAAAAAGCACTATTGCAGTAATTGAAACACTTGCAGTTATATAACCCCAACAATTTTGAAAAAACACCGATGCAGAATCCCAAAATGCTGAAAATGTTTCACTGACTGATAAAAGTAAACTATTCATATTTTAACCCTCCATAAGTGCTTCAATGCACTTTCTCATTTTTTCAAGTTCTTCATTGACTTCCTGCTTATAATCAATGAATTTTTGATTTGTTTTGTTTAATTCAAGATGCAATGCTTCAATTTCAGGAATCACCTGTGTTTGTCCACCAACATCTTTAACAATAAGTTTTTCACAGAATATTGTTTTGACTGTGTTATTGCCTACTTTTGCCACAATAGTTGTGTCTATTGAACCATAAGTCAAAAGTTCCTTTGGCACTTCAAATTGCTTGTTTTTCGCCTTCAAATTGACTTTCTTGCCATTCTCGTTTTGAAGTGTTACATAATAGTCAACAGTTCTTCCTGTGTCAACCTGGAGCAAAACAATAAGTGGTTCATTGTCAGTTAAAAGATAACTGGCATCATCAAATTTGCCAGTTTTGTCAAAAAATTTTAGTTTCTTTTCCATACTTCCTCCTATTCTTCTATTTCTTCAAAAAAGTCATCAAAACCAGTTGCATCAATTCTTTCTTCAAGAATAAAACCAGGCATTGCACCCTGCCCAATCTCCACAAAAGAACCATCATCAACTTTGATATACCAAGCACCCTTTTCATGCTTAAACTGGTGTTTGGCACTGTTTAGGTATAAAATACCTGCCACAACATAAATATCATTGTTGATAACAATGTCTTTTGTTATGTTTGGCAATTCTCTTGGTCTAAACATTTTCTTATCCTCCCTGTGTAATAATCTTTGTAATGAAATTCTTTCAAGTAACCAACAAAGGTTTGTTGCAAAACATCAAGTGTTTGTTGTGATGCACCCTTCTTCAAAAGTTTGCGATATTTTGTTTTATATCTTTGAATGTTCTTTTTGTAAGGTTTCATCACAATTTTGCCATCAGGTTTCAAATAAAAGTTTCTTTTCAAAAACCTGAAACCATCTTGCAATTTTTTGATTTGTGTTTTATGTTCGTTTAGTTCAATTTTCAAATCTTTGACAATTTCTTTGATGCATTCCAAACAATGTTTTAATTCATATTTTGAATTGCAAATCAAATAACCATCATCCATGTATCTTCCATAATACTTAATGTGCAATTTTTCTTTTATGTAATGGTCTAAACCATTCAAGTAAATGGAAGCACTGATTTGTGAAATTTGCGAACCTAAACCCAAACCATCACCTTTGAAGCAATCAATAAAATACTTGTAAATGTTAAACAATTCTTCATCTTTTATCTTTGGTTTTACTTTTTCCAACAATACTTCATGATTGATTGAATTGAAGTAATTGTGCAGGTCAAACAAAAGGACATACCCAGTATGTCCATGTTCCCTGTAATATTTTGAAAGATGTGTTTTCAATCTTCTAACTGCAAAATGTGTTCCCTTTTTCTTCATACATGCACCATTATCATAAATGAATGTTGGTGCGAATGTTGGTGTCAGGCAATAATCACACAAGCATTTTTGCACAACCCTTTCGCTTATATGAACTGATTGAATATACCTGACTTTTCCCCTTTCGTGAATATAGAATGTATGAAAACCTTTTGATTTGTATTTTCGTTCTTTAAGTAATTTGTATGTATCACTTACATTTTTAATCATCTGTGTTTCATATATTTGTGTGCTTGGTTTCCACCTTACACCTTTGAAACATGACTTTGCACAAGTCAAAAGATTATCAAAAGTAAAAACTTCATCATAAGTTATAAAATCTTTTTCACATCTCATAATAAAATCACCTTATGTGTTTGTTTATAGCAACAACTGGTTCACCAGGTTGCATCAAATCACCTATTTTTCCATTCTAGGAAGGGCAAACACTCCTTCTTTTTTTTGCATATTTTCAAATTTTCATTTTACTAGGTTTGCATTATTAAACAGAATCAGGGGCGGACATAATTAGTATTGTTTACATTGTTATTATTGATGTTACCATTATTGTTAACATTGTTCCAATTATTATTGTTATTAGTGTTAGGACTGCGAGTCCACCAGTATCAGCATTTGCCCAAGTAAAATCATTTGTTTTGAATTGTCCTTTTGGTATCACTAGCAATGACATTTTTAATAAGTTGTTTTTCTCTGCCTATTAGTTCTGTCCACTTTGTCCAAACCGATGGTTTAGTTCCTGGAACATACACCATTGCAACATTAAGCATTGATGACAAATACTCCAAATAACCAAGTGCTTTTTCAAACAACTCTTTTCTTTTTACTGCATGTTCCTGCGTAAATAAATACAGTGAATTTGCATAAATCAAATCCCTGTAAATGTCTTGTGAGGTTTTAACCAAATCTGTTGAAATAAAAAATGTTATTCTTTTTGGAAACTTCAAACATGTTTGTGTTGTAAACTTTAATAAATCACCTGCGGTTGTTATAAACTGCACATGACTTTCTTGTCTTTTTGAAGCAATAACTGACATAAAAACTCCTTTTTGCTATGCCACCCTGCCAGGTGGCTGATTTTTTTAGATGCAGAAGCAGGGGCGGACATAATAAGTAATGGAGACATAGTGATTAATGATGTAACCATAATAGTAAACAGAGTTCCAACTATTAAGGTTATTAGTGTAAGGACTGCGAGTCCACCAGGTATTTCCTAGTGCAATTTTTCCATGTTGATATTCGTTTTTGAAATAATCATAAATTGAACCTTCATCCTGTGCATTATACGCATTTGCAGATGTTCCTGAATTTCCGCTATCAAGTTTTGAATTTCTGTTTATTCCAAGCACTTCTTCAACTGCCAAATGCCAAACTTTTTCTGTTGTTGTGCATAATGTGGTTGTTGAATTTCCAGTGCTTTGTGTTTTTTGAACAGGTTTAATATATTGCATGATTTCGCTTAATGCACTATAAAAAACACCATCTTCTTGCAATGTTTGATAAATAATATAATATGTTGTTCCTGATACCCATGTAGAAGGCACTGTATAACCACTTGTTGAATAGATGAAATGTTTACCTTCAACAAAATCTGCTTCTTCTATTGTTCCAAGTGATTTATAATAACCTTTAATATGATAAACTTTGCTTGTGCTAAAAGTTTCGCCTGTTGCTTCTGTGTAAGTATCCGTGCTTTCATTATAAGAATATAGCGGACAAATTGTGCCATCTGCATAGCGGAAACCACTTGCCAACAAATCAGCAGTAACACCACTTGCTTGTGAATAAATCTCACTACCTTGTGGCAAACTTCTTTGTCGCATCAAACTACTTCTGTAACCACCCACATTTCTATATGTTGAAGATCCATTAAGATAAAGTTTCAAATTGATATTGTATGATGAACCTGAATAATATTTTTTCATCATGAATGAAATACCTGCTTTTGAAACCCCATCACTTGCTAATGTATCATGTCCAAAACCAATTATGATGAACTCATAGTTGTTGAAGATTGAACCTGTGCTGACAAATGTTTTGCCATCACCAACACTCCACATGTATTTTGCATAACCACCAACAGAAGCAGTGTTTATCTCTGCCCAAGTGTAATCATTCAATGCTTTACCTGTTTTGCAGTTGTAAGTTCCAACACCATCAATAACAATGTCATTTGTCCATAATTCTGTGCCATAACTATCTGTTGCAGTAACTGTGTATGTTCCATTGCTACTTACACTGAATATAACAACACCACCTGCTGAACCTGTGTTTTTAGTATCTAAAACCACACCTGCTGAATTTTTGATTGAAAGTGAAACATTTGGCAATTCTGCAACCATTATTGCAGAACTACCATTGATTGATACTTCAATGTTTGTTGTTCCACCGCCACCTGAACCTGTTTCAATATGTTCCAAATGGTCTGCATAAGTATCAAGTTTTTCATAATCACTTATTTGATGTTCGCTTGGCAATATTGCATTCAAACCTGTTTTTAGGTTTGTTTTAGCATTTTTTATTCTTTGTATTTGTTCTTTTATACTCATACATGCCTCCTATATTTCACTCAACAAATCTTCAACACCATTCAATGTGCTTCCAATTTGTTGCAATGCACCTTCAACAGTTTTGTCTGTAAAAAAAGCACCAACATCTGCGATTATCTTTGTTTGATAATCTGCTTTGATTTTCGCACTGGACAATGTTTTTGTTGTGCTATTTGAAGTATCATCAATTTCTGTTTTGTTTCTTATCAATTCATTGATTTTTTTGCTGGAGTATGTTGTAACATCACCTTCCGCTTCATCATGAATAACTGATGTTGAAATGTTAATGTATTGTGTGCCACTAAACCTGTATTGATAGTTTGTTGACAGGTCAATGTATATAACATCTTTCTTTGCATCTTCAATGGCAGGAAAATCTGCAAATGTATCATACTCACGCACTTCATCTGTTGAACCAGGAATTAGTGCTTGTTTTATCTTACCATTTTCTAAAATATCATCTGTTGAAACCATTTTTGACATTTTTTCTTCAAGTTCTTGTATTTTTTTCAAACTTGTTTCACCTGTAAATATTGAACCCATAATTTCCTCCTATACCTTTTTACCAAATGCAACATAAGTTCCTGTGGTTGTATAACCATTTGAATTGTAAAAGATAAAACCATCAGTGTAAACATCTTTAATATGTGTTGGTTCATCCATACCCCTGTTGTCATTTCTAGTTTGAATTGTAAAACCAGGAACAATGATATAACCATCATTTGAATGGAATGATGCACTCTTAAACATTGCACTGTTCCAACTTACTCTAACATTGCCATTTGCATCAAGACTGTCAACCTTACCAAAAATTATTCTGTAATCACCCCATGTTATAACAGTGAAATAGTGATACATATTATTGTTCTTACCTGATGCTCTGTTATTAAATTGTTCAAATGTAGGTATCATTGATTGCTTCAAAACTTCATTGATTGCACCTTTTATTGTTTTATCATTTGTTGATAAACTTGCATTTCCCATCAATGCTGAAAGCGAATTTACAACCGATTGAATGACTGATACTGAATTACTTAATCCACCAATGCTTCCTTCTTGTGATGTGTTAGTATTTTCAGCACTTGTCATTCTTTGTGCAAGTTTTGTAATGTCTGCTTTTGCTTGTGTTAAATCTGTTCTATTTTTAGCACCTTCATTTCCAGGATATGCTTGTGTTGCACCGCTTCCAAGTGATAAATTTCCTGCAACCTTAACATAATTTGTTCCACTCCAATTATAAGTATTTCCTGTGTAATCTGTGCCTTCCTGAACAATATAATAATTATCATACTGATTAAGTGTTCCATCAGCAGTATTAAAAATATTGCCTTCTGCATCTTTTAACCAAAGCGAACTATATGCTCCAGCATTTTCCACAATGTAAGCATCAACAGTTTTGGATTCTCTTAAATTTGCAACAGTGTTTTCAAGTTCTCTTATTGTTTCTTCTGTGCTTTCAATGTGGTTTTTAATTTTTGTATTCACTTCAACAACTGCACCCTGAACACTTATTGACTCAATGTCATCTGTTGGCAAAAAGTCAATTTGACTTGCTTTCAAACCTTCTGCTTCACTTGCAATGCCTGTTCCATATAATGTTACATCAGTAAATGTAATTGTTCTTGAAGGCAATTTGCTTATTTTTATTCTTCCATAAGCATTTCCTGTTGTTCCACCCATCTCAACATGTGGATAAATTTTAATGTGTTCTTCATCACACAATGCATTTGTGTCATCATCAGGTGTCAATAAAATATCTTGTGTAACACTGTTTGTTAAAAGTCTATGTTGGAAATCATAATAATAAAATTCTTCTCGTTTGTAATATGCAGTTTCTAAATCATAGTTTTCTGCACTTAATACTATTTCAGTGTAATCTTTTGTTTCACTATTAAACACAAAGAATGTGTTGCCAAAATCTGTTTCTTTAACTTCAACATTTACATACAAATATTGAACAGAACTCCATTCATTTGATGCAATACTTAACATTCCAAGTTTAACAAAAGTCATAACTTGTGAAGTGTCAATAGCATCAACCTTTTTGTCCACCATTTTAATTGCATCTTGGACATTCTTTGCACCAAGTGTTGTGTCTTCATCATTGAAGGCAACATTTTCAGCAGTCATGTCTTTTTCTGTAATAACTTTGGAATCATCAATGGTGATTTTATCACTTTGTATTCTCATGATTTTTGACTTGCCATCTTGCACAATGTAGAAATACAAACCATTTTCATCATTGAATATTGATTGTTGTGTTTTGATTTGATAGAAATTCACACCTTCAACATAATCATCAGGCAATGTAACTCTTTCATAACCGCTTACAACTCTTGTGTAATATGTTATGGTGTTATCAACTGCACCAGTTGCTTCAACATACTCACCTGTCCCTGTATCACTATTATATTGATATACAAAGTAACCAGTTGTGTTTGTTATATTACCTGCAACCGCATTGTAAGAATATATTGCTCTGTAACACTCCGAACTATAAGTGGTTAAAGGACTTTCAACCAACAACATTTCGTTGTAGTTAATATTTACTTTGTTTGCAACACCAACTTTTGTTTCGTTGATGTAACCAATAATTTCACTAAACTGGTCTTCTTCAAATTCAGCATTGTTGTATTCAACACCTTCTGTAACAACAAAATCAACTGACTGACTACCAATTTGTTGTGAACCGATTGTGGCAATTATTTGACACCTTACCCTGCCAGGTATTTTTGAAACATTGTAAGGAACTTCAAGACTCCACATGTAATAATCTTCGTATGCACCAACACTTTCCATTAAATATTGTCTTGTGTTTTCTGCATTTGGCAATTCAAAAGCAATTTTTATTGTTGCATTGCTATTTATAGGTGCAACAAATTGAATTGAATTTGCCTTATTGCTTCCCTGATGCACTGCTTCATGGAGCAACTTTTTAACATTCAATTTTTCATCTGCAAAAATTATCATAAGAACCTCCTAATCTCTTATTTTTCTTGTAAAATTGAAAAATGGCAAAGATATTTCTTCACCATTCTTTATTGATATATTTTCACCAACCAACAATTCATTTGTTGCACCAACATTTACCAATGCCCAAGCATTTCCATCTGCGGTTGCAATAACATCTTTGATTTTTACTTTTTTCATTCCTGCTTCTTCCACAACAAGTTCAATTTCTGTTGCATCTTCTAAATCAACCTGTCTTTCAAATTCATTGATTGTGTGTGGCAAAATATAAAGTTTATAGTTTAATTGTTCCCTGCTTGTAAAAACATTTTTTCTTCCAATACCTGAACCAACCATCATGTTTTGTCTATTTGTTACCATGTGCATTTGATATGAAAATGATATTTTTTCTCTACCATCTTTTTTGATGACAATTTTATCATCTTCTGTTGAAAAGTAAGCAATAAAATTGCCATCAGGTATTGCAGAACCCTTTGGCGTGTTATCCCCTCTTGTTACTGCCATCTCATAGGTATCAATTTCATTTGTTCCCCTCCCCAATCTAACCTTCAATGTTTCAATTTCACCATAAACATCAGCATATTTCACATATTCCTGAATTTTGGTATCTCCATCATAAGATGCAGTGCTTCCTGCTGAATAGTTATCATCATAAGAATAACCAAACAAAATTGAATTTCCAACACCAAGTGCAAAAACAGGTTTTGCAACTTCTGTTAATGCTGAACCTTCTTCTGTATAACCCTGTGCTTTAACTGCACCAATTTGGCAAGTTTGTCCATTTGAAAATGAATTTATAAAAGCATTTATGCCTTCATTTGTAATCAATGACTTATCATCATTATCAATTTCATTACCAATGACACAATAATCTTCATACAAAATGTATCTTTCGGCACATGCTTTTTCGCTTATTTCATAAAATCTTTTTTGACTATTTATTGAAATGTATGCTGATTTATTATTGAACTTTTTACTCATTCCAACTTCAACCAAAATAAAATTATTATAAGTTTCTGTTTTAACACTTGTTATTGTGTAATCTTTATATTTCGTATTTACTTTTGGCACTTCACTTAATTTGCCGACTGTAATCATCAATTTCTTTTCAGGCACACCATATTTTGCAACAACACCCCTTAAATGCTCACCAAAAGCATTTGAACTTGTCATATTTGCACTTTGGTTGTAACTTAACACACTTTTGAATGCCAAGTCTTCAACATGAGATTTTGACTGTTTCAATCTTGTATCAATTATAGGTGTATAAGTAACTTTGAATTGAAGATTGTATATATCTTCATAATTCTTATAGTTGCTCCACCAATTTGTAACCGCATTCAACTTTTTATGTATAATGTTCAATACTGCATAACCTTCAAATGAAGATGAAATCAAGTTGTCTTTTTTGAATGTTAATCCTGTTATGTTCTTCTGCCCCTGTGTATATTTTAATGCAAACATCATTGCATTTGGAAAGGAATTGCCAGAAGCGGACAGTGTGCGATATTCTGCTTCTTCATAGATGAATGGTGTAATATCACCAACATAAGTTCCATTGCTTAAAAACCCAACTTCAACTGACTTTATATCATATATAGGATATTCTGTTTCTATAATAACACCATCTTCTGTAATTTGTGCAGTTCCTTTTTCTACTCTCAATGTTTTATATTGATTATTAAATGGTTCTGTGATGCTTCCTGTTTTTTCATCATCTGTATTGAGTAAATTTTCAATGTTTGTGTCTAACTCACTGCAAAAGTTATCTATTGATTGCGACTGTGTATGTGAATGGTATTTGTCCAACTTTACATCACATTGTTTATTCGTTCCAAGAAGGTCAAAATAAACCTTTCCTTGTCTTAATCTTGGTATTGCATGAATATAATTGCCACATTCTTTTAATGCTTCAAATAAGGTGCATTTTGTGCATGAAAATTCAGGTGATTTTGCTTCAAACAACTTTTTAATAAGTGGTTGCATAAACTCATCATAATCTTCAATTTGTGCTAACGTAAATCTTGCTTTTTCGCTTTCTCTTAATGTTTCGCAACATGCAATAAAGAGTTCACATGCCTGTTTTATAGTGTAATCTTGTTTTTCAGGTGTTCGTTTCAATATTGTCATTGTAAACTTAACTTCACCTTCTGTAATACCAATAGTTGATGTTCCATTTAATTTGAATGTGTAATCACCTTCTTTTGTTGGTATAAACTTAAATGTCTTGGAATCAGGAAAAGAACTCCAACCATCATAACCATACCAAACCCTTTCACCATCAGGATCATAAATTGACAATTCAACATTAACAATGCTTCCACCATTCCATGTGTCAGCAACATCTTGTATTGCATGAAGCAAATAATATGGTCTTAAACATTCAACTTCTGTATTTATTTCTTGTGGACTATACATGTCAAAAGTAACATAAAATGGTGTATTGAATACCCAATATGTTGTTGTTTCACCATTTGCCATAATTTTTGAAGGATTATCTAAATAATTGCGGACAATAGGATTTGTTAATGTTTTAACATCAACAATGTATCTTTCAAGTTCTTTTGTTTCTTCAATAAGAACTAAATCATGATTGAAATGCTTGTTTTTTATTACTTCATTGCTTTCATCACTTGCAATGTAATAATACTCTGTTTCTTTACTTATGCCATCATCTTTAATGATTTGACACTTTGTGAAAGGTTTAACAGGTTTTTCCTGGTTAATTGACACCAATTCCAAATAACCTGCATCTAAACTTTCATCTGCGGTTTTTTGTTCCTGCAAAGGCATTGTGGCATGTCTTGTGTAATCAATACCACCAACCAAAACTTTTGTTTTCATTAAATTCCCTCCCTAGATGCATTGACATTTGTTCCTGCTCTACCATTTATCATTGCACTTTGAAGGTTCTGCATTTTATGTTTTGTGCTTAATTCTGCACTGCTAAATGCAAATTCAACACCCTTCATAACCGCCATAATTGTTAAACCTAAACCAACACCTGCACCACCGCCAATTCCAAGTGTTTTTCCCATAGCAAAACCTGCGGTTGCAGTGCTTACAACACTCATTGCCTGACTAGCAATATTCATTCCAAAATTTATTTTTTCACTAACACTTTTTTTGCCTGACACCATACTGATTTGACTGCTTATTGATGAAACTGTTTGTTGTATAAATGGTTGAACAGTTTTTGATGCAACATACATCATGACACTGTTTGCAACACTTCCTGGCGATTTGTTATCTTTACTTGGAACTTTTGTTTTGTCTTTTTCGCTTTCAGCCTGTCCACCGCCATCTTTCATATTGATATTTATTTCATAGGTTGCCATTTATACCCTCCTTCATTTTATTCTGTTTCTTCTTCACCTGGAGCAATAGTTCCAAAAACCCTGATTGTATAAGTTCCAGGATCTGCAAATGAATGTTGCACTTTATCATTTGCACCAATAGTTCTTTTACCATCACCCCAAAATATATGTCCTTTTGCATCAATTTCAACAACTTCATCTTCTTTTGTTGTTGTTACTTCTTTAATGCTCCAGTTTTCATCATAATACAAAAGGTCTTCAACACCTTCAACAAGTGCAATGTTAATTCCTGCATTTGTTCCTGGTTGAATACTTATGCTATCACTACCCAAAGTGCAGATATAAATGTTTTGTGTTTTATGCCCTTTCAAATAAACACACACAGCATAATCTTTGTCATAGTCCAAAACATCTTTTTCAACCAAATCACAGAAATCTGTTGTTAATTGTTGAATAACCATATCAAGACAAACACCACTGGACAAAATCACACCTTTGGTTCTTTTCTCATCTGCAATAAGGTTGTGATTTGCTTGTTTTTCATTTGAAATAGTTGCAGATTGATAAACAAGTTTTTCACCATTTGCTTTAACAGTCCATTGATTTGAACTTACACCATTTTCAATCAGCACCATTTCAATTATTTGTGTAATAGGAACACAAGAAACCAAATAACCAAAGTTTTTAATTTCTGTTTGATTTGTTGGCATCTTAACAAAATATGTTGTTGAATAGTAATCATCATTAAAATTTTCAGTTGGAATATTCTTGTTGTTATAACCTTCTGCAAACTTTGTTAACACCCTTCTAACTGCACCAACCTGCAATGCCATTTTCTTGCCATTTATTCTTGTCTTCTTGCCATCAACAAACCAGGTTAATTGAAATGTTACATCTTGGAACTTCAACCCTTCACCACTCAATGTATTTCCAAACAATTCAAACAGTCCGCACACATAACCTTCTGTTCCTTTTCTTGCACCAATGTCTACTTCCATTTCGCCTGTGTCTGTAAATATTTTGAATATCATGCCTTCTTCGTTTGTGTTCAAAATATTTTCAATTTTTTGTGCAACATCACTAACTTCAAGCATCAACTTCACCTCCGATTTTTTTTGCTATAAATTGTGCAGTTGGCATAACTGCATTGTCAAACCACTTATATGTGTTCACAAACTTTGGATTCTCATTGATTATTGTTTGATAATCAATTCCTGCCCTTTTAACAAGTTCTTCCGCATCAACATAAATACACCACTGTTGCGGATTGTTTTGTTTGCACTTAATTGCAGTAAAAGCAAGATAGTTTGTTGCATAAGGATGGCGGTCTTTATGTATCATGTTTGGTGCATGATTGTATCTCAAATAATTCATTGCTTGTATTGCTATAAGTTGCAAATTATCCATGTTAACCTGCCTTTTGTAATGTTATTATTTTTGTTATATTGCCATTATTATTGAAATAAAGATGTGCGATTTGGTTTTCTTCATCATTTATTCCAACTTCAACAACATAATATTTTTGGTTGTTATAATAACAAATATCATCTGTTTTAATAGGCAATGTGGTTTTTGTTTCCCAAACAACACTTCCTGTTTTTATACTCATATTGCCAATAGAAGTTTTGTTTTGCTTTTCTTCACCAGGTTTTGAAAACTTAAAAAAACCAGTTTTATTTTCATCATCACCTGAAACCCACTTTGCTTTGAATATTTGCTTTCTTTTAGGTGCTAAAAATTCTAACATTTACCATTCCTCCACACTTGGAATTTTAGGCAATATCAATGACAATGCACCTGAACTGTATAATATTTCTTTAACCATAGGTGAAATATTGTCTTTTTGTTCTTCAAGCAATGATGTATCACCTTTAATAGTCAAGTGTTCAAGTTGATATTGCAAACAGTTTCTTAATTCAATGTTCAGTTCTTCATCTGTTGCCAACAAATAACATGTTGATGCATAATGTGCAGAACTTCGCCTGATGAACCTGTAAACATCTTCTGTAACCCTTGCAAGTATTCTTTTATTCAATGTGCTAATGTTGGCATCAGTTTCATCAACTGTTGTAAAGTCCATTTTCATCACATTGTTATTCACCCATTCTTCATCAAGTGTAAACTTCTTTGTTTTACTATCAAATGTCATGCCTTCTGTATAAATCATAATTTCCTCCATTTATTGCACTATTTGCAGAATTGAACTGCGATTTTCCTTTAATAGTGATAAAAAAGGCACTGTATTTCAATGCCTTTTTGTTTAATTTATAATTTACAGGACTATTCAGCAGGTTCTTCTGTTTTCTTTTCTGCTTTTTTAGTTTTCTTGTCTTCTGCTTCAACTGCAACACCTCTTGCAATAAGTGCTTTGCCCCTTTCTGCTTCAACTGTTCTTGTTGAACCTGTTTTGAAGATTTCGCCTGTGTATTTATCTTTATATGTTTTAACTGTTTCTAATAGCATATTTTAATACCTCCTTCACTATGCTTCCACAACCACTTCTTCAACAGAATGTGAGTAAATACCATCAATTTTGTTATCATAAACATCTGCAAGTCCATAGTTTCTATATTTCAAGATGTATGCATCTGCATTTTGGTTTTGTTCAGGTGAAATAACATTTGATGCTTTGTGTTTTTGGAATTGCATAACTGCTGATTTTTCAACAATCAAGAAGTTAAGTTTTGAACCGCCATTTGTGTAACCTTTTTCACCAAGCACACAATCACTGTAAAATCTCTTTTCAGGAACTTTGACAATTTTCATGTCATCAAATTCTTCAAGTTTTCTATTTACTTTTGTGTTGTTTACTTCGCTAAATCTTTGAACTGCACCCCTTCTTAAAAGGTTGTAGTATGAGTTAGAAACGAACATTACACAGTTTTCCAATGGAACTTCTTTATCACCCATTTCTTGTTCTGCGGTTTCAACTGCTGACACTGCATCTTCTGGAGTTGTGATAGCACCAAATTTTGTTAATCCTGCATTTTTAGCATATTTTGCAATTCTAAATGCATCAATTTCAGGAATAACTTTGGTTCTTTCAAATTCGCCTGAAAGTTTTCCAAATGCAATGTAACCACTTTCAACATCATCCATTTCATCAACAGAAAACTTTTTGCCCCTGTCATAGTTTGGTGATTTTTCTTCTTGTGTTAATGTAACATCACCATTTACATAACCATTTGCTCTACTGTAATCACTCAAACCATCCATTTCCATTTTGTCAACAGTGAATGTTTTTGCTTCTCTTGTAGAGTCAATTTCTTCTGTGTCTAATATAGATGTAAGACACTCATTTTGATAAATTTTGTCTAATGACTTCAAATACACTTTGTGTAAACTAATATTATTTGCCATAATAATCTCCTTAAAATTTTTTTATTTTTGTTTTAGATTCCCATTGCCTTTTGCAATTTTCTTTCACCTGCCAACACTTCTGCATCAGCAGTTGAATTTGTTGGTCTTGGTGGCACAACGGATTTTCCACCAGTGGTTTCTGCAAAATACTGTGAATTTTCTTTTTGTTGCTTAAATTCATTCAAGCATTTTTCAAAATTCTTTTCTTCTGTAACCATTCTCAAAACCTTATATTCCACAAATTCCTTAAATTCATCTTTAACCTGTGCTTTTGTGAATGCAGTGTCAATCTCGTATCTTACAAGTTGATTTTGCATTTCAACATTCTTTTGGTTTGCTGACTTTAATTCTTCTTGTAAAGATTTTATTTCAGGCGAATAATCACCTGTTTTATATCTTTGTTCAAGTGCTTCAAGTTCTTTTTTGTGTTGTGCGGTTGCTCTTGCCAACCTTTTTTCCAACACTTTTTCCAACTCTGCTTGTGTATAGGTTTTGTCAACCTTCTTGTCTTGTTTTGCAGGTTCATTCTCGTTTGTTTCAGCATCTTTTGTTTCTTCAAAATCTGCATCTTCTAACTTGTCAAAACCATTGTCCACTTTTTCTTCTTTGGAAGTGTCAACCAAATCTGTTCCATCATTTTGTGGTGTTGATGTGTCCACCTTTTCAATTTCTTCCATAATTGCTCCTTTTTTTGAGTCTTTGTTGACTAATTAAACAAAATTATTTATTACACTAATTTTGTTGGACTGACAGTGCCAGTTGGTAGTGGTTGTTCAGCATCAGGATCTTCATCTGTGCCAGTTGCTTCCGCTTCTTCTGCAACCTTTTCAACAACTTCTTCTGCAACTTCTGTGTCTTTGTTTGCAAGTTGCTCAAATTGCCTGATTTTTTCTTCATCAGCCATGTCTGTTGCATCAATGCCATGTTGCTTCAAAGTTTCTTCAACAAGTTCAAGAAATACATTGTCCATATTTACCTCCTTAAAAAATAATTTTGTTTATATAAACAACTTCTGTTGGTTATACCAATTAAAAAAGCACCAACCAGGTGCTTATATCACTATTCGTGATTTGTAGAATGCTCTGCCATTATCAACACAGAACTTTTGATATTCAAGTGTTAACTGTTTTGCTTTTAACCTTTGTTTTTGTGCTTCTGCACCTTCCAAAAGTTTGCCATCTGTTTTGCATTTTCGTATTTGTCTTTCAAATTCTCTTTGCTTTAATTCAATGGCATATTCATGCTTTCTTTGTGCTTCGCTAACATGTGGTTGTCGCATTCCAGGTTTGTAAGGGATTAATTTATGTCTGCAATTAAACCCAAGCAATCCATTCTTCCAGGTTCTGCCTGCCTTTGTTGTTACAAATACATCTGTTGCCTGTTTTAATGGATAAATTGTTTTGCCATCTGTTGTCATGCCTGACTTGTTGCTTAAACTCAACACCTTACCCTGCCATTTTGCACATCTTGCAGAACAGTTTGCATGACTGCTTACAATAACCAGGTCAGTTTGTTGTTTTAATCTGTCAACCATCTGTTCCTGGTCTTCATGTCTTTGCCACATCTCAACCTGACTGTCCAATGGTTGATGTGCAATCTTGGTTGTTGGATAACTATCTGCAAGATTTGAAAGTGTGTTGTTTATAGCATTTGCATTTGTTTTTATTGTCATGTTTATGCTTTTGCTTACCGCCACCTGCAATGACTTCTTTTGAAGGTCTGTAACAGGTGTTTTGCGGTTGTGTATTGCTAAACCTATCAACAATAATGGTTCGCCAAGATGCAGTGAATGGCAAATTGTTTTCCATTGCTTAATTGTGAACTTAATTAAACTTTTCTTTACTCTGTCTTTAACCTGTTTGTCTTTTACTGGTTGTAATTCCTTATCAATCAATGCAGTAACTGTCTTCATCAAGTTTTCTGCCTTAAACACATTAAAAACTGCTTGTTTTATCAAAATTTTGATATCAAGTTCCAGGTCAGCAACAATTTCTTTAATGTTATACATCTTGCCTCCAGGTATTAAAAAAGCAACTATGTGTTCTAGTTGCTTTTTGTTTATTTTTAATAGCAGATGTCAATGATTTCAGTTTGTATTTCTTCACCTGATGTTTTATCATCTGCTTTTTTTAGATATTCAACACATTTGTCCAAGTGTTGTGGATTCTTTTTTATTGCTATTGCTATTGCAGTAATCTGTTCATGTGTCAAATTAAACCTTTTTAATTCAGGTTTTAATTTCTGTGCAATTTCTTTGTCATCAATCATCTTTATCCTCCAACATTTCAATCAAATTTCTATATTCTTCAATGTCAATCTTGTCAACAACTTCAAAATAACCTGGTTTAACTTTTTTTACCATATACATTGTATTTCCAATGCTTATTGATGTTGCTTTGATTGACTTGTTTGCGTATTTGGTTGCCAAAGCATGTGCCACTTGTGCATATTCTTGTTTTGGTAGTTGTATTTTACCTCCAGTTGTTCCTGATGTCAATAACTTTGAAGATGATTTTGTGATTTCATTGTATTTTGCAATAGCATCATCAACACTCATATTTTTAGTGTCAATACCTTCCTTTTTTAGTGTTCCAAACACTAAACCTATGAAATTTGACATATACCACCTACTTATTTCGTTTTAACCACAAACTATCTACATCATTTTCATCATAAAAATTTGCAAGTTCATATTTTAAGTTTGCTATCTGTAAGTTTATATTGTTCTTTGTTTCATTGTTTGGAGCATTATTTAATTGATTGTTTAGTTCATTGATTTTTTGTTTAATATCTTTAATATAAGTCTGTGCTTCTTCCCATGTGCTAACTTTTTTAGTTGTATTATATTCAAAAGTTGGTGCAGATTTGACATTGCTTACACCTTCATAACCACCTTTTGTCAATGAACCTTTTCCTGAAACAAATGCTTTTGCTTCATCAGGTGAAATTCCCATTGCGGTTGACATTTTTTCAGCAGTATTTATTGCTCCATGTTGTGTAGAACTGCCACCATAAGCATTGACTGCTTCTTGTTTCGCATCATCAACAGAAGAAACATATTTTTGCCCATTGCTCGTTCTTACCAGGAATGAACCATCTTTTTGCGGTCTAATTTGAACAAACTTGCCACCAGGCAATACCAAGTCAGCACTTCCTGAACCTTTATAGTTTTGAAGGTCATTGCCAATGTTTGCAATGTTTGATTGCTTTGAAATATTGTCAGGATTGCCTGTTGTATATCTGTCATTCCTTTGTTTGTCCTGACTTATTACACCAGTTTCTTCAACTGTTTCCTTTTTGGAAACTGTTGCATCTGCCGAGTCTTTCTCGGTAGTTCCTTCATCAACTGCTAAATTTTTCTTATCTGTTGCCTTTGTAGCGGTCTTTTGCTCTGTCTTTGGTGTTTCATCACCTTTGGTAGATGAACCGCCACCACTGCCCTGAATTTCATTGTATTTTGCGATTGCTTCGCTTGTGTCCATTTTGCTTGTATCAATGCCTTCTTTTTTAAGTGTGGCAAACACCATTCCAATAAAGTTACTCATGCATTCCTCCCATTTCTTCACTATATTTTTCTGCCAAGATGTCTTCTGCTTCCATCATTGTGCCTGTTGCTGTCATTTCATCAACATGTTTTTTTGCTTGGTTTCTTGTCATCTTTTGTGTTTTGACAAAATATTCAACCTTATCAATTAAACCTGCTTGATATTCCTGCATTGCTTGGTTCTTTTCGCTTTCTGTGTCAATGATAATACTGTCATCAAAGTCAACAGTAATTTCACCAGGATCAACCTTCAAATACTCACAAATTGCTTCTGCTAGTCCAATAAGTGCAGGTTCAAGCACTAATTCATGCTTTCTTATATTCCTAAATAAACTAGAATTTGAACTAATTATTTGTGTTGCAGTTGAAATTGAACCATTGTTGAATGTGTAAAAGTTTTCACCAAGTCCAACCTTTCTTGAAAACACATTAAGTTGCATTTCCATAGCACTATTATGGTCTGCCACTCTTAATGTCATGTTACTTTCATAAATAGGTGGTTTGTTGTTTTCCCACTCATCTGCAAGTTGCTGATATACAACTTCATTGTCATCAATGTAATCAATCCAGGTGTCATCTGTTTTGTCATACCTGATTGCTTGTAACCCTGCTTTGACAAATATTCTTTTTCTGCCCATTCTAAATTCATTTTTGTAAGATGAATATATTTCATCAATGCTTTTTAGAACAGGTATTGCATTGCCAAAGATTGACATACCCATAGGATTTGTTTTATCAAAGTTGTTTACAATGTTTGGTTTGATAATTTGAAATGGTGAATGTTTTAATCTCGTTTTGTATTGATGCCCTTTATCTTCAATCAGTTCAACACCTTCAATGATTTCACCAGTTCTTATAACACCGCCATCACCATCAACTTCTTCAACATATTCCATGTATTCTCTTGCTTTTTCATCATATACAAAACTCATGACTTTATAAGTAACATCACCATCTTTGTTCCCAGTAGTAACAAAGGCACAATCTGTTATTCTTCCATTATCCCACTTTATAGGAAAAATGAAATCACCATGAATATATGAAATCAAAATGTCATCAACAGTAAGATTGTTCATATTTGAACCTTCTTTAATTGAAACAACAAAAGAACCTGTTCCCAATGCACAAGATAATTCAACAAGTTGATTTGCCATAACTTTGAAATTGTTGTTTTTTAATACTTTTTGCAACAATGCATTTGCAGGTTCTTTTGCACACCTAATTTCAACCTTTTCAGTCATCAGCAAACTTGCCATGTCTTCACATGCAGTTTTTGCCATACCAAGTGAAAGATGTTTTTGTTTCTTTCGTTTCTTACCATTCCAAATCTTGTAATCATGCCATTTTGTTTCACCTTCATACCATTCTTTGAAATCACTTATTCTTGTAAAGAACTCTATATATGAAATGTCTGTTTTGAATGCTCTGTGTAAGTAATCACTAACTGTTTTTACTAATTCCATAATTCCTCCAGTTTATTATTCTAACAATGCAACCTTCTTCAAATTATTGCTCCAGTGTTGTATTGCATATTCAAATGCATCAAGGTCATCAACCACATTGACTTCACTGACTTCATCCAATCTTTCTTCTGTGCCTTCTGCCCATACTGCATCATTAAATGCTTTAACCGCATGTTTACATCTTTTGTGAACCTTTATCATGTCTGCACCCAGTAATGCAATAACCAGGTGGATTCTCTCAATAATGTCATCTTTAACACATGGTTTTACATTGCAAGCAATTCCTTCCTTTGCAACTGCGGTTTTCAAACTTTCACCAAGTGTCTTTTGTGCATTGTCATAATAAGCAAAATCAACCCTGTAACCATAACTTTTGCATTTCTTCAAAAAGTTAATGAATTGTTTTTGCAATAGTTTGACATCACCATGTTCTGTAATTCTTTCTTCTGCAATAATATCAATGCCTTTGAAGTTCTGTCTTAACCCCACAAGTTTGAACACTGTTGCAGAAACATTTTCACCAAAGTCAACACCACAGGCATATTCAATGTATTTCACCTTTGGTTCATCTTCTTTTGGTTCATCTATCAAATATCTGTCATTGTTTAATACAAACAACTTATAGATTGCACCGCTTCCACTAACCCACTTGCCAAGAATGAACCTGTCATAGAACTCTGTGCCTTCATATAGGTTCTTCATGTGTTGAACATAAGCAGGTGGAAGTGTTGGATTGTCATCAATGGTGAAGTTGTAAACATCAATGTCAATGTCTTTCTTATCAATGTAATCAACTTTCAACCAGTGTGAAGGTATATCAGGATTTGTTGTGCATATACAAACCGCACCATCTTCACTTAACCTGGACATAAGCATTGCAAACACATTCTTTGGATATGTTGTAACTTCATCACAGATTGCCCATGCATAAGTTGCACCCCTGATTTTGTATTCACTTGCTTTGTCATTCGCACCAACCAACCTGACATCTGTTCCAAATAGGTTCACATACCTGTTGCCTGTTGCATCAACTTTGACATCACCAACATTTGCAGGAAACAAATCCCGCATAGGTTTCAAAATGTTTTCTTCTATTGTTCCAAGTGTCTTGCCTGTTATGATGCCCCTGCTTCCTGCAAAAGCATCAAGCAATAATGGAATGATGAAATATGTTAAAAAGGTTTTACCACTCCTAACTGCACCATTGAAGATTGTTAATGGTTTTAACCATCTCTTGTTGATATTGCTGACTATTCTTTTTTGCTTTTTTGTGAATCCGCCAAACATTGTTCACCCAATACATTTATGTGTTTAGCAAAATCATACAAAGGCAATATGACAAATATTTCACCTTCATTGTTTCTTGCAATATCAAATATCTTCATTCCATACACTTTGCTTCCAACTTTGTGAGTTCGTGCAAAATTTGCACATACTTCTTTTTTACTCTGTTTCTTCTGTGTCATCATTCACTCCTTTCAATGCATTCACGATTGTGTCTAAATCATGTTTTTGATTTTCTATATTGTAAGCGGTATTGTCATTTGGCAATTCACCAATCATCTTTATAAGCAGTTGTGTCATTTTGAAGTTTCCACCAAGTGCTTGTAAGATAATGGACTGTGCCAATACTTCTTTGTTTTTGACACTTCGCCTTTGTGTAACTTGCACTCCTGATTGCTTCATAACTTCTTTGGCAATATCACTTTCTGCTTTATCTTGTAATGCTTTTATAAGCAGTTTTTTAAGTTGTATATTTTCACTTCGCTTCTTATTGCCTTTCTTGCCTAACTCTACCGCCCTTTCACCGCTGAACCTGTTTTTTATTGCATTAGGAGTGTTCAAATTTGGATATTCTTTTTCGCTATTCACCGCCACCCTCCTAACTTTGTATTTTTATATAAAATAAAAACAACCTATTTGCTTATTTTAGGTTGTTTTAGGTTATTTTTCTTCAACTGGTGGTGTTCCCAAGAATATTTGATGTTCTAATGCAGTAACCTTTGTTGTGTCAGTGCTAATTTCATACTGTATTGTTTTATCACTTAAAAACTTTATACTATCAATAACACCTGTATAGACAAAATTTTTCTTGATGCAATAAACTCTTGCACCTATTTTGAATTTTGAATGTTGTGGTTTTCTTTCTTGCAGTGCAAAATATTCTGCTCTTAACTTGCCAAAATCTTCTGTTTGTTTATTCAACTGATAATTCAATTCATGAACCTTCTTAACTTGTTTTGTGTTATCACTATGAATGCCCCAAATAAAACATGCAACAATCATTCCAACAAGTAAGAAGTTTATAATTAAAAATATTAAAATTGCTATATTCATATTATTCCCCCCTTCTTGCTATTCCTGCATTTGCCCACATCACAACTTCTTCAAGTTTTGTTATTGCCAAACTTTTTTCTCTACCTTCTGGCACAACCCCATTTATTATGTCTGCAAATTGTTTTGCCTGTTGTCTTATTGTAACAAATTTCATTGCATCATCTTCTTTTGGTTTGTGATATACAAATCTATTCAAAATGTCTTTTTCTTCCATAAATACTCCTTTATTTGATTTCTGCCATTAAATTCACCCACCTTAACCGCATTTTTAATGTTGGCAGTCGGTTTCCCCTATTCTTTATCTGCGAGGTATCATACAGATGCAGAACAACACCATAAAAAAACAAGTCAGCATCACCAACTTGTTTTTGTTTTATGCTATAAACAATCAAACTCACAAAGTAATTTCTTACTGCTTTTTCCGTTCTTACTTTCGCAAAGATTTTCGGCAAACTTAATTGCTACGATTGTTTTTTCTTATACTTTTGCACATTATAATTATATCACACTTCTTCTTTATTTGTTCTGCTAAAATGTGCTAAAACCTGCTAAAAGTGATACAATTTCACCAATCAAGATAGTTTCTACCAATCAATTTCATAAATTCTTGCCTGGAATGTGTTTTTTCAAACTCTTTTTGGCATTTCTGCTTTAATTGCAAATTGAATTGATAATCATTGTGGACACCATCATTTGACAGGTTGTGAAGGTCATATCTTAACCACACCCAAAACCCATTCTTTTCACTTATGTTCCTGTTAGCACCACCAAAGATGTGATGCTTATGAAGTCCAACAGTTGAATGTGTTATATAACACTCTTTTCTTTTTTGAAGAATTGATTGCATTATATCTTAACCCCCATGTCAAATATGCTTAATTGTGATTGTGCTTTCTTTAACCTGGCACTTCCCATTTCATAAAACTTCGCATCTTTCTCAAAACCTATAAACTGTCTTTGTAATTTGTGGCAAGACACTGCGGTTGTGAATGAACCCATGAAACAGTCCAAAATTAAATCACCTTCGTTTGTATGTGTTCGCACCAACTTATTTATAATATATAGCGGTTTTTCTGTTGGATGCTCTGTTTCGCCATAAATAGAAGCATTTGGATAATCTATCACATTGTGCATGTCATTTTGCTTTTCAAAATTGAATGTGTATTTTCCGCCTTCTTTTATTCCATAAAAACAAAATTCACTTGCTGACAGATAATTTGTAATTCTAAATTGTGGTGTTGGATTTGTTTTGTGCCAAGTTATTATTGTTTTGGTTTTAATTCCATTCTTATTGAATAAATCTGCTAACCAACTTATTTTTTCTTTTGTAAACCAACACAACACTGCTCCTCCAGGTTTTAATAACTGACATGCAAGTGAAACAAATTCTTCAATAAACTTTTCAAACTCTGCATTGTCCATTTTATCCCATTCACCAAAATCAAATTTGATTGATGTTTTCCTGGCGGTTTTTGTATTTGGTTTATCTCTTTTAATCTCTTTGCCTTCAACACTTATATTGTAAGGTGGATCTGTTATGATGCAATCAACTGTGATACCCTGCTTCAATAATTGCTTCATGCCATCTATACAATCCATGTTGTAAACATTTCCTGGTTCTAACCGCATATAGCATTGCAAGTGTTAATACACTTGCGATTTTAACAGATGCAGAAGCAGGGGCGGACATAAAGAGTAGAGTAGACACTGTAATAATTGATGTGACCATAATTGGTAACAGTGTACCAATTAATAGTGTAATTAGTGTAAGGACTGCGAGTCCACCAGAATTCATTCAAGAACTTGTTGCCTTTGGCAAAGTATTCATATTGTTTACCTTCGCCTTTCAAACTGTCTTCATCTGTTCCTGTGTATTCTCTAACACTCAAAAGGAATAGTTTGTCAAGCATTGTTTCTTTTTTGTCTTTTCCATTGTTTGCAATTTTCTCAACTGGAACAATCAAGTCCTGAATAACCTTTGGAAGCAATTTGAATATTCTTGGCAAGTAAACTGTTCGCATTTTGCAATTCTTCCAACCGCATTCATTTTTGCCACTTGGATCTATTTCAAATTCGCCATCAAGACATTTCTTAAATGCAAATGTCAATGTTGCTTTTTCACCATTCTTTAATTTGTCATGGTTCTTGCCAATGCAAACTATTGTTGCAGGTTCGCCAGTCAACAATTCAAATTCAAGTTCATCACCAACTTCAAACATGTTTCCAACATTATCAGTTGTCAATAGTTCTTCAATGTTTTCCAATTTGTATGTAACATTTTCAGCAAGTTCATCAATGCTTTTCTTTGCTTCTTTGAACTTATCAATAACATTTGTTATATACTCATTGCAACCTTCTTTTGTGGTATAGTCAACAGTAACATTTTTTGCATAATTCAATGCTTCATCTAAAATTTTTTTACTTTCAATACTTTCAATTTTCATAATTCCCTCCAAAATATGTTTTCTTCACCAGTGTTGATATTAAGTAAAGATTTTTTACAAACCTGGTTTCATCTTTAATAAGAAGTTCATTTGCATCTTTACATTCACTGGCAATGTTATATGCGATTGATTTTTCAGGAAAAGCATTGATGATGTTATCTCTTGCCTTTTTGCCTTCAAAATCATTGTCTAAACATAGAATAAGTTTGCAATCTTTGTTTATTTCTATGTTCTGTAATTTCTTCCACCCCTGCACACCGCATAATGCAATGGCATTGTATCCATATTGCATGATTGATAATGCACATATAGGACTTTCAACAACAAACACACAATCTGCAAGTTTCAATGCTTCCTGGTTAAACAATGGTTCAGTTCCTGCAATGTCTGTGTTTGGTTTGTAAAATGCTTTTGTTTCTACATTTCTGCTTTGATAATATGTAAGTTCTTTATTGTAAGGAATCACAACAGAATTGTATTTTTCATCATAACCAAGACAAAACTTTTCTTGTGTTTCTTTGTTTAACTTCCTTTTATAGAAGTAATCTGTTTTTGACAAATTGTCATGACATTTTTTGATATAGTTTTTCAACATTTGTGGATTCTGTGCAACTTTGGTTTTAACAGGTTCTTTCTTTGGAATGTAAGGTTGAAAGGTGCTATTTGTGATAATTTCCATTGCTCTTATAAAATCACAATTTTCCATTCTTTGCACAAAGTCAAAAATATCACCATCAGCACCACAACCAAAACAATGAAATGTATTGTTGTCATATATCTTCATTGATGCATTCTTTTCATTGTGAAATGGACATGCAATCATGTTATTTCTTTGCGGATAAAGTCCATACTTGCTTAATATCTCATAAATGGTATATCTTGCTTTGATTTCATCTGCATTAAATTCATTATTCATAATCACTCCCAATCAGGACAAAACACCTGGCATTCATAACTTAATTTTTCATGGTATGCACTTATTGCATTTTCAAGTTGAAATTTGTGTTGTAAATTTCTCTTTTTTGCTTCATCAAATAGCATTTTGATTTTTCTTTCACTCATTTCATCTGTAAAACCACCACCATCACAAATAAACTTAATAATGTTTAATAAGTATGAATTGCTTATGTCTTCTAACTTGTAGTGATTTCGGTTTCTATCTACCCACACATATTCTGTTTTCATTTGCCACCTACCTTTTCCTTTTTGGAATATAACCACTTTCAAATCTTGCCTTAATTTCAGCAAGTGTTGAACCAGGTTTGAAAGTGTTATGAGAATCCTTTTCAATTTTTAACAATCTTTCAAAGTATTCATTGTGGTTCTTCCACAAATTATACAAATCATACAATGATTGTTTTGGACAGAACCAACAACCACACCTGAATGAATTTTCATATTTCGGTGATAGCAATTTCCAATATTTGCAAGTCCTTAATGCTTTTTGTTCTGTTATCATAAACTTTGCAAGTGTTATGTATTTGTGATTGTGTGAAGTTAAAACTTTATACCGCTTCAACCTTTTTGGTTCATCACTTGCAATTCCAACATATTCAGTAACACAATAACCCTGTTTCAATAAATTATTGATATATTTACTTGTTGGATCAAGTTTTAATTTACTGTTACACCAAGCACCTATAATATAAGGAAACCCATAGTTATCACCAATATGATTGCCTTTTCTTTTCACTGTGTAAAATTGTTCTAAAAAATTTCTTTTGGCAGTCAAGTGAATTATTTTTACATGTTCATAACCAAACTTTTTTAATAAATAATTCACTCTTTCTTCTGCTTCATCTAACCACTTTGCCATAAGTGGATGTTCACCACTGGTATGTTCATCAAACATTATGTCGCATGTTACTATTGCATGAAGTGGCATCTTTTTTTGAAGAACATACACCAACAATGCACTGGAGTCTTTGCCCCTGCTCCAACTCAACACATAAAATTCTTCCATATTTCCTCCAGGTCAATTCACAAATTTTGCTTTATTCCAAAATCTGTTGTTTCCATTCCTTTCAGTTTTCTCTTTTTCCTGGAATGCCAAATACAACTTCTTGCCATATCTTTGAATTTGCTGACTTCTTCTTTTCAAGATGTCTTCAATCATTTTGTCAACCATATCAAATGAATAGAAATATCTTGGAAATCTGCCATTGTCAAAGAACTGGCAAGATTTTGATGGCATTTGTCTTAAAATGTTGAAGCGGTATGCAAATTCTTTTTTGCCTGTATGGTCGCTTATTCTTATGCTATTGCACAAACCATAATCAATTTTCAAATAAACTGATTTTGTTGTTTCTGCATCTAACCGCTGAATTATAAAACCATGTTCAATCAACTTTTTTTGCAAATAGTTCACCATCTGTTGTATGTTTCTCATGTTCGCCTCCTACTAAAATGGCAAATCACCATCATCTTCAATAGGTGTTAATTCAGGATCAGCTGAACCGCCGTCTTCTTGTGGTTTTGCTGATAAAAACTCAATTTCTTCTGCAATTATTTCTGTTACATATCTTTTAGAACCATCTTGTGCATCATAACTTCTTGTTTGCATTGCACCTGTAACACTGCATTTTCTACCCTTCGCAAGATATTTTCCACAAGTTTCACCAAGTTTTCGCCAAGCAACAATGTTGATAAAATCTGCTTCCTTTTCGCCATCTGCATTTGCAAATTTTCTTTGAACTGCAAGTGTAAACCTGCACACTGTAACACCACTTGAAGTTGTTGCCAATTCAGGATCTTTTGTTAAATTTCCAATAAAAATACATTTATTCATCTTTTTCTTCCACCTTTTTATTTTTAATTTTTTGTTCTATTTTGTTTGATGCTTTGAATATAACAAACAACCAAACCAAACAACATGTTATCAGGCAAAACCATTCAATAATTGATAGTGATGCCCAGTTTATAAAACCACTACCCAAAAAGCATATAGTGGCAATACCTATTGTTCTGCAAACTGCAACAACAATTAAGAAATACCAGTATTTCATTTTTGTCATTCCTGCAACCATGCAAAGTGCATCATCAGGAAAAACAGGAAACAGAAACATCAATGGCAAGAATATTTTGCTTTTAACATCAATCAATTCTTGTGCTTTATGTAAACTGTCTTTTCCAACAATTTTTTCCGCCACCTTTTCACCAAAAGTGTGTCCAATAAAGAACATAATTGATGAAGCAATAATGACTGACACAGAAGATATAATCAATGCCTTCCATGCACCAAACAATACGATTGAAACAACAATGAATGATGCTGATGTTCCTGGTATAAAACACAAGAACACACTGGCAGTTATAAACATAAGCATGAATACTAACCAACCCCAAACACCACAACTTTCAACAACACTTCTTATTGTTTCAACATCTGTTATGCCAAAGTGTTTTAGAATGAAATAAACCCCAACACACAATGCAATTAAGCACAAACAGATAATTCCAATTTTTACAACTTTCTTTTTATTCATTTGAATTTTGCACCTTTCTCAATTTGACAATTATTGTTTTTCTTCCTGATGCAACAAAATGAAGCATTTTTGTTTCGCAAACATAGGTTGATGTGTCAGTTGCATCTTTTTCTTTTTGTTCCAATATTGCTTCAAGCAATCTTTGTTGTTGATATTCAACTTCATCAATACTTGCATTCTGCATGTCAACTTCTATGCTTGCAACCCATGAACCATCTGCCAATCTTTCTATGTGTGGCGAACCTTCATCAACTTCTTTTTGATATTCGTTACTTGCAACAATTTCTGCTTCTTCTCTTTCTTTATCTGCAAGTTCTTTTTCATTTCCAAAGTAACTCATCTTTTTAATTCCTCCAATTCAAGATTTTCCAATTTTGAAGCACTTGTTTTGTATAATGCTCTTGCACCGCTTTCACTGTAACCAATTCTTTTTGCAACATGTTTCCAGTTCGGTCTTGGTGATAATCTAAATACCACTAATTCAACAACCTGTCTTGCAAAGTAATCATCAAGTGTGTCAATGAAAAGCATGATGTCATTTCTTATGTCTTCAAGTTTGGAATTAAGTTTGTTTTGTTCTTGTTTTAATTCATCAAGTCTAATCACAAATTTTTCAACAGGTGAACCATTATAACCTGGAGCACCAGGCATTCCACCCATATCACTTGTTTTTGGCAATGCACACAATTCCCTTAATTCTGCCTCTTCATTCATTTTTGATTTCAACCTGAATTTTGTATTGTTGTATTGCTTTATAAGTTCAAAGAATTTCATACTACCTCCTACTAAAATGGCAAACTTCCATCATCTTCAATAGGTGTTAATTCCATTGAAGTTTGTTTGGTTGTTGGTTTCTTCACTGGTTCTTTTTCCAGTTCCTTAAACCTGAAACACTTGCCTTCATATTCCATTTTCACTGCTCGCATCTGTCCGCTTCTAAACTTGCCAATAATTAAATCAATGTTTCGCTTTTCGTTGTATTTGCTATCTGTTGAATGCAAAAACATGATTATATCTGCATTGTTTTCAATTTCGCCTGATTCTCTCAAATCTGCAAGTGTTGGTGTTCTTTTCTCATTGTCCAACTGTCTATTCAACTGACATAGTGCAATAACTGGAACATTCAACTGTCTTGCCATGACTTTCAAATCTCTTGCAATATCACCTACATCTTGGAAGCGGTTGCCTGTCCTTTGACTTGGTGTGATGAATTGCAAGTAATCAATCACAACCAAATCTAAACCATTTTTTCGCTGAAATCTTTTTGCCTTAATTGACATTGATGCAACTGTGTTTTTTGATGTGTCATCAATATACAAACTTCCATTTTCAATTTTTGATGCAATCTTTTTCAATAATTCAGGTTGTTGTCCAAGCGGTGTTGCTTTTTTGATGTCATAGTTATCAACCCCACCAATAAGCGAATACAACCTTTGAATGATTTGATTTTTTGGCATTTCCAAACTGAAAAACAAACAGTTCTTTTTCAATTCGTTTGCACAGTGGTTTAACACATTCAATGCAAATGCAGTTTTACCGACACCTGCTCTTGCACCAAGAATAATCAAATCACTTTTCTGTAAACCCCACAATGTTTTGTCCAATACTGGAAAACCTGTTGGCAAACCAAAGTCATCATGTTTTCCCATAATTATTTGGTCTATTCTTTCAAGTTCCTTCTTGGAACTGACATCAGCATGTTCAATGTCAAAGTTTACAATTTCACTTTCTTCAAGTTCTACAAGTTCACCCTGAATTGATTTCATGATGTTCAATGAAGAGTCTTTGGTGTTTAACTTTTCATCAAACTGTGTTGCAAGATTTTTCAATTTTCTCAACCTGGTATTCTCTTTCAAAATATCAATAGTTGTTTGATAATTTGAATTGTTTGGCAAAATTTTATCTGCAAGTGCAACAAGTTCTTCCATTTTCAAAGGTGGCGGTGATTGTCTGTCAAGAAGTTCCCACAATGTAACAATGTTGATTTCTTTGCCTGCCCTGAATAACTTTTGCATCAATGTGTAAACAATTTTGTATTCATTGCAGAAGAAGTCATCAACTTTAACTTTTGCCATTATGTCTTCTGTAACAAATGGATTCGCAACATTGTCAACCAACACACATGCCAACATCTCTTTTTCTGCTTGTGCATTGTAAAACTTCTTGTCAGTTTGCATAAGGAACACCCTCCTCTTCATCTTCTACAAAGTCAGGAATATCAAATAAACCCTGCCAACAGTTGTTTATTCCTTTATCAAGAATTGCAAGTGCTTTCTTTTTGCTTTTACCTGCAAACTTCCTTAAATCTCTAACCAACCCATCAAAAGTTGCTTTTGTTCTTACTGCCTTTGAAACACCTTTTGCTTTTCGCATTTGGATAAATTCTCTAAACTTATTTGCAACTTCTTCATCTCTAAAATTTTCACCAATCAAACCTTCAATGTCATCATCTGCCAAGATGATGCTTTTTCTTTTTTTATTTTCTTTTTGAAAATCATTATCATTATCATTTTCATTATCATTAGGCTTGTTTTTGGTTGTTTTTAGGTTGTTTTTAGGTTGTTTAGGTTGTTTTTCTTCATCATTTTCATCAAGTTTTTTTGCATTTTTATTCCCTTTTGGAGCACCACCTTTTGAACCATTTTGTCTTGAAGTTTCGCACCTGCGGTCATACTTTTGTGCATCTAAACTCATTTGATTGCTGATGAACATAAATGCCATTTCTGTTGATGCTTCCATGTCTTTGATTTGTTCTTCAACAGGCAAATCTTGTGAAAATCTTAACATTGCATCAATCAATTTTCCTTTTTCAATCAATGACAATTTATCAAAATATCTTAAATATTCGCTATACACCACAAAACTATTTTTCTTCATAAACCACCCCTATTCTGTCAACAAAATCTTCAAGTGGTTTGATGCCTTCTTGCAAGTCATTTATTCTGCTTCTTGCTTCTGCAATAGTTTGTTTTGCATCTTCCAAATCATCAACTGAAAGAGCCAATCTGTAACCTTTATTTTGACTGTTTGAAATGACTGGAAATTTCTTTTTTATGTAAGATATTAAATCTCTTGCAACCCTTTCATTGATGTCTAAATTCATCACAATTTCTTCTTTGGTTGTTGATGTTTTTAACATTGAATAAACTTTGTTCAACCTGTTTCTTGTTGTTTCTGTTAGATCCTGACTTTTAACTGTGTTATACTTTTTCATTCTGCACCTCCACAAAGTCAACTGTTATTGTTCTGTAATAACCCATGTTTAGTGATTGAAGTGTTTGATTTGCAAGTTTAAGTGCTTTTCCATAATCAAAACTTGGTGCAAGTTCTTTGTCTGTCAAAGTGAAAGGAATTTGAATGACTGAACTATTTGGAATGTAACTGTTACCAGGTTTGTAAAAACCAATTTGTGTTAAACCGCTTTTTCTTGCGGTTAATTCCATGTAAATCTTTACCATTTCACTTCCTCCAGTTTGATTTCAACTCTTTCAACTTCGCTATAAAATTTCTTTGATTTGATTTCAACAACCTGGCAATCATCTTCATAAGCAACACCATTCAAAGCATCTAAAATGATTTTTATGATATTGTCTAAATCAGGTTTTTTGATAGGTCTTTTTGCACCATCTATTGCCTGTTGCTTTTTTAATTTGGTGAAACTTTTTGGAATTTTACAGTAAGCAGAAACAATCAATTTCAATGGAAATTCTTTGCTCCATTTTTTGCCATTTTGCTTCCTGTATGCCTTCCTGACTTCCGCTTCATAATCTCTTGTTGGTTTTGGTGTGAAGGTTTGAACAAAACCATTGATTGTTACTGTTCTTGGTCTTGCTTTTCCTTTTGGTTCACCATATACAATAACAACATCATTTTCTTCCATAATTCCTCCACTGTTCTTCCAAATCTCTTTTATTTGCAGTTTCAATTCCTGCTTTTGCCATTTCATCTAAAATTCCATCAATAAGTTCTGCCATTCTTTTTGTGTCATAAACTTCATTTGATGAACCAATGATGCATTTGACTTCTGCATACAAAGAACCCTGATATTTCAAACCTTTATTGATAACCACAATGTCTTTGTAATCATTTTTCAAACTTTCAACTGCTTCTTCCTTTATCAACAAGAACTTAACCTGTCCATATTTGTGAAGCATTTGGATATACAATTCTTCTTCTGTAATTCCACCCCTTCTTCCGCCATTTTGGTGATATGCAAATTCTGTAAGCAATGCCCACATCAATGCATTTTGGTCTAATGTTCTGTGTCTTTTTTGATAATCAATAGTAATTGAAAGTTCTTTTTCATTCTTTTGCAGGTCATTCATAATTTGCTTAACCGCATATTTTGATTGATTATTCACTGGAAAAGAAATCTCATAGTTGTTGTTATAATCTACTTTTAATTGTGGATTTCCCACTTTAATCTTGCCAATCATCTTTCACCTACCCCTTAAAATATGTCATCTTCATCAGGTGGTGTTTCTTCTTTTTTCTTTTGATATTCAGGTTTGGTTATTGACTGAATAAGTGCTTCAAATAAATCATCACTTAATTGTTCAGGTTCAATGTCTTGTTTTGACTTAATTTTTGCCCATTTTTTAGCATTTTCAAGTGTTATTTCACTATTTGCCAATGCTTCCTGTAATCTTTGTTGTCTTTCTTTTAATTTCTCACCAGTGATTGCAGGTTGCTTTTTTTCTTCTTTTGGTGCAGGTGTGTTTTCAACTTTATTTACTGGAAATACTTGCACACCCTTTCTGTCAACAATAATCAATTTTGTGATTTCTCTGTTTTCATTGTATTGAATTTCTTTGACTGTATATTTTGCAAAACTGTCTTTTAATTTGTGTTTTTTACCATCAGCAACTGTTTCTGCTTTTATGTAAATAACAGGTGCAGTGTAAAGTTCTCTACCAATACCAACTTTGAAACATGCTCTTTTGAATGCATCACTTGCTTCACCTTTCTTTTGGTTTCCTTCTTCATCTTCCCTGCTTTCAATGCCACAATCCCATTTCCAAATGAAATCTTTGTCTGCACTTTCTCTTACACCGACACCACAATACATGTTGCCTTTGATTTCTTTGTATTCATTGCACCAGTTGAACACACCAAACACTTCATCAAGTATTGCCATGTCAATCCTTGCAGTTTTGTATAATAGTAATAATGCTTTGCCATCTAAAACTTTTTTAACTTTAACTTCAATGTCATCTTTTGTTAAAAGTCGTATTTCTTTTTGTTCCATTTTATTGATACCTCCTTTCTAAAATGGCAGTGGTTGTGAACCACCATCTTTCACACATTTTTTGTAATGTTCACAGAACTCACAACATTGACAATAATCCTGGCATTTTCTATCTTCACCCTTCCTGGTTTCAATGTAATCACCACCATTGTTGCTTTTGTATTGTTCTGCTTCTTCTTTACTGTCTAACACTCTCAAAGCGGTCTTTCTTCCATTTTTCATAACTGCAAACTTATCACCACTGTTCCATCTGTCTTCTGCTGAACATAATGGCAATTTTGCATCTTCAAGTTGTTCCGCTTCTTTTATTTGTTCAAACTTATCAAAGATAAATTTTTCAATTTCTTCCATGTCTTTGTCTGTAAAAGTGAACTGAACTTTTTGAACAGGAAGTTGTGGATAATTTTTATCAAACTTTGCTTTTGATTTTTGCCAATCTTTCAAAACCAAAATAAACTCTGCTTTTTTTGCTTTGTAACCCAACTTTTGCAACATATAAACATACATTGCACCCTGTTTTTTATAATCATCAAATTCTTTCAATATGTATTTCCAAACTGATGTTACTTTGTAATCAATAACTGTAAATGAATGCACATTATATAAATCACTTCTTCCTGACAATGTATAATCACCGATTTTGATTTCAAGTGATTTTTCTTTTAATAGGTGTTTTCCTTCTGTTGAATTTTCCAACACAGAATGCACCGCTGTTCCAAAAATTGCCCAAATCATATCACTGACATCACATTCAATTTCATCATTGTGTCTTCTTAACAACATGATTTCCCTGACTGGTTTTAACAGTGTTGTAACTGAATACCTTTTGTCTTTATATTGATAATCTTTGTCAACCGCATCAACAAATGGTTGTGGCAATTTTAAGTTGTTTGTTATTTTCATACATTCACCTCCAAAACAATTCTTAATTGTCTGTGATAAATGCTTCTTGGTTCTTCAATCACTTCAAGAATAATTGCATCGGTATAATTTTTTGGATCTTCCACAACCTTTGTTATTCTTTTGTTTAGAAGTTTTGAATAAAAGTTAATTTTGTATTTTTTCATTTGATACCTCCATTAAAATACATTTTTTAATTGCTTTTGTTTTATTGTTTTTTGTTTGCTTCAAAAAACTTTTCAATGATTTTTCTTACCGCAAGACTCTCATTTCCGCCGAACTCTTTTTTTGCATAGTCCACAACCAATGCTTTCAATTCAGGTTCAATTTGTGAACAGATGCTTGGTTTCTTTTTTGTAAGCATTTTCTTCCCTCCTTTAATCAAAAAAAATAGGTTCGCCAGTTAAGACGAACCTGAAAAAAAATCTCACTGTCTTATCCTGACAATGAGATTGTAATATATCAAAAAATTTGTTCATTTAGTTACCATTAAATAAAATTAATAAATATCAACACAATTAACGCAATAGAAAAAATACCAAAAAAAACATGATTAATTAATCTTTTTTGATAAAACTGCTTTTTTAATTTTTTATTTTCTTTATATTCACTTGCAAAAACAGGGTCTTGTTTAATTTGCATTTTTATTTCCATTTTTTCAAGTTTTGGTATATAGATATATGTTTTATAGATGTCTAAAACTTCTCTCCAAGAATAATAGGAAAAAAAAACCAATCCTATAGTTATCATTACCAAATATAAAATTAAAAATACAGCATTACTTAGTTTTAATGCTATCAAATAAAATATTATTGATAAGACGAAAGGAACACCTATAAAATAAAAAATATATTTATTAAAAAATTTCATACCACTCCTAAAACAAAAACCACCGAATGTTTTAATCGGTGGTTAAAATTAACTAAATAATGTTAGTATAAAGCCTATTATAATCATCACTACACCAACTAGATAAGCTACCCATATCCAAACTTGCTTTTTGTTTTTTACAAAGAAAAAACCTGATATAGCTGTAATAATGTAAGCTAAAGCATTTGCAACATTTGCAATAACGGTTGAAACTTGACCGCCACCAAAAATCTTAACTAAAATTAGTGCAATACCTATAAGCATAACTGAAACAAAAGCAAGAGCATTGATTATTACTCTCCAATCTTTTCCACCTTGACCTGACATTTAATCATCTCCTTAACAAATATATTGTAGTATACCACAAGTCTTTAATAAAAGCAAGAATATTTTAATTTGTTTTCTCTAATTTATCTATAACATCTTGAAAAAAGTTAGGCAACTTCGCTTCAAAAGTCATTATTTCATTTGTGCGTGGATGCTGTAAAATAAGTTTACAAGCATGAAGAAGTTGACCCTCTATTCCAAACTTATTTTTTGGTGCTCCATATGTAAAATCACCTACAATAGGAATGTTTAAATATTTACAATGCACTCTTATTTGATGAGTTCTTCCTGTTTCTAAAGAAAATTCAACTAAACTAAAATGTGCATATTTTTTTAAAACCTTATAATTAGTCACAGCAAGTCTACCTTCATTTTCTTCTACAACTGCCATTTTCTTTCTATCTTTCGGGTTTCTACCTATATAAGTAACTACTCTACCCTCACTATTAGGTGGCGCACCGTGGACCAAAGCTTTATATATTCTTTTGCAAGTTTTATTTTTTATTTGCTCACTTAATGACCTATGAGCCATATCATTTTTTGCTATAACTAAAAGTCCTGTAGTATCCTTATCTATCCTATGCACTATTCCTGGACGGAGTTCACCATTTATTCCGCTTAAATCTTTTATATGATACAGAATTGCGTTTACTAAAGTTCCCTCCGTGTTACCAACAGCAGGATGAACTACCATTCCTTTTGCTTTATTTATTACTGCAATATCTTCATCTTGATAAACAATATCTAAAGGAATATTTTGTGCCTCCAAACTATAAGTTTCTTCTACAGGGAACTCTATATATACTATATCACCATACTTTACTTTATAACCTGCTTTTTGACATTTTTCATTTACAAATACAAAATTTTCATCAATAAGCTTCTTTATGTAGCTTCTTGAATGTTCACTAAAAACATCTGATAAAACTACATCTAATCTTTTACCTACTTCATTATCTGTTATTGTAAAAACTTCATAATTACTATCTATATTTTTTTCTCTCATATACTGTACCTATTTTATATATGTGATTAAATCATTTATAAGTAGTCCTAAAAGTATAGCTATAGTAATGGCTCCATAAATTATAGCAAGCTTATCTTTCTCTTCCATACTTTTTCTATAGTTATATACACCATCTATATGAGTATACATCAAATCTTCTTTACTTTCAACTAAACATTTTTCTATATTTTGTTGGTTAACATTTGTATTATCCAAATCAAATGAGGAACTATTTTTACACATTTTTCTAATAAGTTTTAATACAAAATACAAAATAGTTATAAAGACAGCTAAAGTCAAAATAGCTATAACTGCATAAAGCCAAGTTACATCTATACTAGTTGAAACATTACCAGATAATTCACTTATAAAATTTACTAAACAAACTACCGCATTTGAAGTGAAATGAGCAATTATACTATACCATATATTTCCTGTGTACATATAAATAAAGCCAAATACTACACCCATAATAAGTGGATAAACAAATTGCAATGCGCTTTGATGACAAAGAGCAAAAAGAAGCGCGGAAACAAATACGCTTATAACCCTTGCTTTATGAGTTTTTGCAGAATTTAAAAGTCCTCCTAAAATTATACCTCTAAAAAGCAACTCTTCCACAAATGCAGGTAACGAACTTAAGAAAATTAAGGATAAAAGAAAATTCCAAAAATTATCTATTTTGAACGGCAAATCATTAGGCTTACTATAACCTATATTTTGCAAACCAGCAGTTACTAAATTTACAAAATAACTTGTTAAAAATAAGGCAATTAGTGGCAACACTACGCAAATAAGAACCATTTTCCAATTAACTTTTTTAAAAATAATTGTTCTAGTTTTTACATCTACATCTTGTAACTTCAAAATATTCTTTTTATCTTTATTTTTTTTCTTGCACATATATAGTGCAAAAAGACCATAACCAATGAGTGCGCTACAAGAAACTAATGTATATACTATAGGTATTTCTAATAATTTATCTGCTCCTACTCCAGAAATAACAGAAACTAAACTTAGAACAATTAATGCGATAATAGAAAAAGCAAATGGAACACATATGCCTCCTATTATTAAACTAATAGAACTATCAAATCTATTGAAACCAAACTTTTTTTGTTCTACTATATCTTCTTCCTGCTCACTTAAAGTAAAATTATTGCTTTCTTTAAGTTGTACATTCTCATTTTCTTTATTTAACTCTTTAGAAATATTATCTACATTTTCTAAGTTGTTTTGTGATTGTTCTAGTTCCTTTTGCTCAATTTTTTCCTCAACTATATTTTTTTTGTTATCTATATTCTTTTTGCCTTTATTCCCTTTCTTGTTACCCATATTACCTCCTAAACATCTTTTAATTATAAAAAATATTTATAAAAAATGCAAGCATATAAACATTTTAAATGCATCACGCATAATTAATTATATCAAAATTTTAAAAAGGAATTTTATTTATGTGTGGTATATTTGGCATTATTTCAAAGCATTCATACGAATTAAAACAAGCCTTACAAAGACTTGAACTTTTAGAATATAGAGGTTATGACTCTGTAGGGATAAGTACATTAGATAAAAACAAACTAAATGTATACAAAAGCGTTGGATACATAAAAACTTTATACGATAAAATAAGTAGCAAAAAATCTAAAAATATAATTTGCCACACAAGGTGGGCGACACATGGAAATATATGTGAAAAAAACACACACCCTCACCATATTGGAAAAGTTTGCATTGTTCATAATGGGATAATAGATAATTATAAAGATTTAATAAAGTCTCTTAATTTAAAGGACAAACTAATAAGCGATTGCGACAGTGAAATTATTGCGCAAACTATAGATAGACAATTTTTTATAAACGGAGTAAGTATGTCTAGTTTTATAGATGCTATAAGTCTGTTAGAAGGTTCATATGCAATTCTAGCGCAAGTTCAAGACTGTGAAAAATGCATTTATGGAGTTAAAAACAAATCTCCACTTTATGTAGGCAAAATGGAAGCTGGTTATGTTTTTAGCAGTGACCTTATAGCATTTCAAGGCTTAATAAAAGAATATTATGAATTAAATGACGGAGAATGTTTCATTGCAAATGGACAAAAAATTACTTTTTTTAACATGTACAATATACAAATAGAAAAAGAAAGCATAGAATTTAAAGATTTTGATTATAGTAGTTCTAAAGGTGAATTCGGTTCATTTTTAGAAAAAGAAATAAATGATATCCCTCAAGCACTATGCAATACACTATTTCATTACAAAAATTCTACTCATAAAATACCTGACCTAAAAGAATATAAGCAAATACATATAATCGCTTGTGGCACAGCGTATCATTCAGCATGCATTGGAAAATACATTATTGAAAATTTACTTAAGATTCCCTGCACTTGCCATATTGCAAGTGAGTTTTTATTCCAAGAAATTTTGACTGACAAAAATTCTTTATTTATTTTCATTAGTCAAAGCGGTGAAACCTACGACACTTTGCAAGCGCTTTTAAAAGTAAAAGATTTAGGATATAAAACATTAGGTATAACAAATACTACTCATAGTCAATTAAGTAAAATATGTAATTATTGTTTGCCTATATATGCAGGAAAAGAAGTTAGTGTTGCTTCAACTAAAGTTTATAATTGCACTATACTTGCTATATATTTTCTATGCAAGAAAAAAGATATAGACATAGATGCAAAACTTTTAACAGACCTAATCAAGTCAAATAAAGAAGATGAACTTGCTAAAGAAATGTGTAAATCTAGTACTGTAATTTTTATAGGAAAATGCGAAGATTATGTGTCTGCTATGGAAGGAGTTTTAAAATACAGAGAACTTACATATAGAAACGCCATCTCCTATCCTTGTGGAGAATTAAAACACGGCACACTGTCTATAATTGACAAAAACACTTTAAGTATAGCCATTTTAACACAAGAAAAATATGCTAATTCTATTTTTACAGCAATAAATGAAATAAAAACTAGAAATGGAAAAACCGCCCTAATAACTACTTTAGATGTTCCCAAAGACACTGCGGACTACATAATAAAGTTAGAAAGAAAGAAAAATATGCCTATAAATTTGTATAGTATTATACCTTTTCAAAAGTTAGCATATAAGTCTTGCAACATTTTAAACCTTAACCCCGATAGACCAAGGAATCTGGCTAAAAGCGTTACTGTACAATAAAATGTAAAATACGACAAAATACATTTTGCATAATATTGACAAATAAAAGAATAAATTGTACAATATACTCATAATTGGAGATATATAATGCAAAGTGTATACAATACTATAGTAAAGTATAATTTAATTCAAAAAAACGACATTGTAGGTGTAGCTGTTAGTGGTGGAAGTGATAGTATAGCATTACTAAATTTTTTGCATGAAATAAAAGACAAAATGAATTTTGATATTATAGCATTACATGTGGACCATACTTTAAGAGAAACTAGCTTAAGAGATGCAAAATTTGTAACAGATTACTGTGCAAGTAAAGGAATAAAGTTACTAAGTACTCAAGTAGATGTTTCTTCCTATTGCAAACAAAATGGCTTAAGTATAGAAGATGGCGCTAGAGAATTAAGATACAATTTTTTTGCAAAATGTTATGAAGATAAAATCATTACAAAAGTAGCATTAGCACATCATATGCTAGACCAAGCAGAAACTGTAATGTTACATATATTAAGAGGAAGCGGATTAAAAGGCGCTTGTGGTATGGATGAAAAAAGAGATTTCTACATTAGACCATTGTTACATACTTCAAAGTATGAAATTATTAGCTATATAAACGCAAATAATTTAACATATATGACAGATGAAACAAACCTAGATAATGAATACTCAAGAAATTATATAAGAAATGTAATCTTCCCTATTATTCAAGAAAAATTTCCTGCATTTGAAAAAAACATATGTAGCTTTTCAAATAATTGCAAATTAGATGAAAATTATATTTTATCAAATACTAATTTAGACTTATTAGAGAAAAAAAATAATCAAGTATATGTTCCTTTAAAAGTTTTTAGCGAACATACTTCTATAATATATAGATTATTAAAAAAAGCATTTAATCTTTTACAAATATATAAAGACATAGAAAAAAAACATTTTGATATAGTATACAAATTTGCCTTAGAAGCGCAAAATGGCAGTAAAATAGATTTACCGCACAATGTTATAGTATACAAAGATTATGACAAAATAACCATAACTAACAAAATCTTAAAAAATGTATTAGAACCTATAGATTTGAAATTAGAACAATATGTTTTTGAAAATTTTGGTACGGTTACTATAAAAAAACAGAAAAGTTTGCAAAACAAAAACCTATATAGACACATAATTGACTATGACAAACTCCCTACAAATTGCGTTATAAGATATAGACAAGAAGGCGACATATTTGTAAAATTTGGTGGCGGAAAAAAGAAATTAAAAGATTTTTTTATTGATAAAAAAATACCACAAAGAAAAAGAGATTTCATTCCTTTAATAGCACATGAAAATATGGTTTATGTTGTATTAGGTATAGAAGTAAGCGAATTAGTAAAATACGACGACTTAACAAAAAATTTTTTAACTTTTGTTATAGAAAAAGAAGATGAATAATCATCTTCTTTTTTAGTTATTTGCATCAATATTTTTACTATTTTGTTCTATGTCTTCATTCCCTTTTTCATCTTGTAACAGTTCTTCAGTTTGTTCATGAATGCTTATTTCTTCAGTTTGTTCAACTGACGCATCTAAATTGCTATTTTCTTTTTCATCGTTTAACAAAACATCATTAATTTCATTAACATTTTTATAATACTCATCATGTTCTTTTAAATAAGCAAGATGCTTTTTGTTTTTCTTATTTCCCCAAGCCGCATCGTAAACCAAAAGCAAAAATCCTTGTATAACATATCCATAATAAGTTAGCAATCGCCAGAATAACAAAGCCCAAAAACTTGCACCTAAGAAAAGTCCAGCAAACATTGCAGTAAAAGATAGTTCAGCAACACCACTACCGCCAGGTAATGGTATAAAACTAGCTGCCAAATCAATCATCAATGATACAATGAGCATTTGAACCCAAACTTCTGTACTTGGAGTGCCACAAAAAGCACAATAAATAAAATAAGGGATTGAGTATTGTATAACTAGATATGCAACACTAAAAAGTATCGTCGCAATAAGTAAGAAAGGAGATTTTACAAAAAACTTTACTGTTCTTTGATATTCTTCAACTATATTTAAAAGTTTTTCATATGTTGCATCATAATTTTTAATAAGTTTTATTTTATTTAAAAACTTTAATATACCTAAAACAAATTTTTTCCCAAAAGTTCCTATAGAAAGCAAAATAACTAGTGCTACTAAAACAAAATTACAAATGAAACCAATCCAGCAAGCCAAAAGAACCCAATCAGTTCCAAAGCCATCAGGTAGCAGATGCTTATATTCTGTGAATGCAAGAATAAGTATAATTATAGACAAAACAGAAAAAACAAGTTGTTGCGCTATATATTTTGCAATAGGAATAGATACTGCATGACTAGCCTTAATTCCTCTAGTCGTTAGATAATACGCTTGAAAAGGTTGCCCACCTGTAGATAAAGGAGTTATAGCATCATAATACTTCCCTACCGCCCCTACTTTATAAGCAAGAAAAGGGCGTTTCATTTTAGTAGACTTTTTAATAAGTAGCCAAAATCTTACTTGATCAATAAGAACCATTACAACAAAAGCCATAATAGAGGCAAAAATCCACCAATAATTAAAAGGAATTTTATCTAAAGGAGTGTAATTATCACCTTCAAGCATTCCAAGTAAGATGATAGCTACAATAACAACATTTAATACAAAAAATATAAAAGACCATAATTTCTTTTGAGGTGACTTATCTTTGTTTACTAATTCCTTACTTCGCTTTAACTTTTTCCTAAAAATATCTTCATCAACTATTTGACCAATATCATCTATATTTTCACAATCTTTATTTATTTCTTCAACTTCTTTTTTTTCTTTAACCTCATTTTTTTCATTTAAAGATTGATTATCTAAAGAACAATTTTTGGTTTCATCTTCTAGTTGATTGATTGTTTTTTTACCATCTTTTTTCACTTTAAACCCCTAAAAAGTTACATTTTCGACTTTTACACTATTTTCTTGTTGTATATTGTATACAGTTCCTACTCTATCTTGCCAAGCTAAATCTATAAAATAATCTTTCCCTTCTATTAAATCATTAGACATCATATATTCTGTGATGTCCATATAAGCAAGTTTTGGAGTATTGTTGTTTTCACTCAAATGCGCAAGCACAAATTGTTTACAACCTAATTCGAATAACTTATACATATAATCAGCAGATTGCCTATTACTTAAATGACCTATATTTGAAAGGATGCGCTTTTTTAATGCTATAGGATAGTTTGGATTATTTCTAAGCATTACCTCATTATGATTTGCTTCTAATATTACAACATCACTATTCTTTATTATATTCAAAACTTCGGTTTTAATTGTTCCCGTGTCAGTAATAATTGCCATTTTACCTGAAGGAGATACTATACTAAAGCCCACACAACTACTTGCGTCGTGACTTAATAAAAGCGGAGTTATAATAGTACTGCCGATATAAAAATCAGAGTTATAAAATGTGATAAAACTATTTTTTGTAAGTCTAGTTTTTTCTCTTACAGAATCAAAACTTTGGAAATGTACATAAGGTTTTACATTATACTTTGTATATAGCTTGTTTATTCCTGAAATATGGTCCGAATGTTCATGCGTTATAAGTATTAAATCAATGTCTTGAGGATTTACATTAATTTTATCAAGTCTACTTTCTACATCTCTTATACCTAAACCACAATCAATTAAAAGTTTTAAATCTTCAGTTTCCACATATGTCATATTACCCTTACTTCCACTTGCCAAACAACACACCTTCATGATTTTCTCCAATAAAACTTAATATATAAACAAATTTTTTAAAATAAAAATATCCGCTCTACGGATATTCATTATATCAAAAAAACTTAAATAATTCAAGTATAATAGTTATAAAAAACTAAATTTTATTTTACATTTATACAAATAGTAGCTTTTTATACAATTTTACTATCTTTCTACAAATAGTAGCTTTTTATACAATTTTACTATCTTTCTACAAATATAATTATATTAAATGCTATAAATTCCATCTGTTATAAGTTTAGTTGCATTTTCTGTTACACCTATAACATCTGCACTTATCTTCTCTACTTTCTTCACTTCCCTTTCTAGTTTTTTACTATCTTCTTTACTAAAAGTTTGAACTTGTTCTTCTTCAGGAGAAATATTTGGATGTGAACTTGTATAACTTACTTCTTGATTTGAAAAGAAATAAGGCATTAAACCTATCAAAAAAGCTAATGGAAAAATAAGTAAAAATATCTTTTTCATTTATCACACCTCCTACTAATAATAATGTGTGCAATAAATGTTTTTATTATTCCATTAGCATTATAATTATTTTATATTATCAGTTTTTATATTGTTATCTTTTTCGTTTTTTTCCAACTTGTTATTATTGTCCTCAATAGAATGCTCCATATTTTTTATATTATTGCTTTGCTCATTAGTTTCACCGGTACTACATATCACATCACTTGAATTAATTTTACATTCTTTGTATAATGACAAGATATACCACAAACAAAACAAAAATACTCCTACAACTAAGCATATATCCGCTATGTTAAATACAGGGAAATTTATAAAATCAAACTCTATAAAATCTCTCACATAACCAAGCGAAAATCTATCAATCATATTTCCAAAAGTTCCACCTACAATTAAGCAAAAACTAAAATGATACAATAAATTTTTCTTCTTTATATAATAAGCATTTAAACTAAAAAATATTATGATAAAGATAAGCGAAAATATTGCAAGCCATAGAGTTGCGCCTGATTCAGCAAGCATTCCCCAAGCCCCGCCTTTATTCGCTATATATGTAAAATTAATAAAACCTTCTATAAAAGGTACAGATTCATATAAGTCCATAAATGTATCTACTAAAAATTTTGAAAGCAAATCTAAAAAAACTATACCCAATATTATACCGTACAAAATAAGGTTTGTCTTAGAAAATATTTGTTTTATATGAGACATATATTATTTCCTTTTCGTTTTTTCCTGTAGATTAATTGTCATTCCACGAGGTACTATAATGTAAGCATCTTTTTGCCATTCACTCATATTAGCGCCTAGCACAAAAGTCCCTCCTTGCAAATACTTCATTAATAATATTAAGTCCTTTTTCTTAACATTTTCAAATGTTGCAATACAAGGAGCATTTTCACTTAAATGTTTCAAAACTTGTCTTACATCCTCTTCATCTATAACCTTAAAAATAGTAAAAGAGGCATTTTGTTGCATTTGAAAATTTGTTTGAGGCAACTTATTTACTTCAAAATCATCTTCATTGTCGTATTCTTCATCATATTCAGCAGTTTGCATTTTTTCATTATTTGAAAGTTCTTTCAAACAATTTAGAGCATCATCATCTATTACTGGTTGCTCTACAACTTCATTTTTTTCTTCTTTAACTTCTTCATCTACCGCAACGGAATTGTCTTTTGTAAGCCAATCTATAAAACCCATTAATTTTCCTCCTTAACTAATTTTTTTACATATGCTCTTCTAGTTTTGTGTTGTTCCCTTTCAAAAAGTTCCCAAGTTTTTAGTATCTTTGTGTTATGCTCCAAACAAAAATTAGTTTCGCAATGCTCTAGCTTTTCATCTACCATAACATTCATTAATCTTTCCATAAGTACAGCAACTATACCAGAGTGTTGTAACTCAGGTTTTACACCTATAACAGCTAAATCCATTACCTTCACATTTTTTATAGCCTTAAGAATTCTGTACCAACCAAAAGGTAACATTTTACCCTTACTCTTCTTTACAGCTTCTCCAAGAGATGGCATTCCAAAACCAAAAGCAACAACATTTTCATTTTCATCACATACAGCTATAAGACACTCAGGTTTAATTACTAACTTAAACTGAGCCACGAGATTTTTTATCATACTTTCAGTAAAAGGCACAGTTCCATACAAATCTTTATAACATTCATCTAAAACTTCAAAAACTTGATTTTCATATTTATCTAAAAATTTTGAAACATTTTTCACTTCAGGGACATGTAATTTATATCGCTTTTGCACTGCTTTTGAAAGCCTTGTAATCTTTTCATCCATCACTCTTGGCGGAAAAAGTTTAAACTCTAACCAGTCTACTTCTTTTTCGTAACCACACTGCTCTATTAACTTTGGATAATAATCATAATTATATGCTTCTTCATATGTTGCATATTCTCTAAAGCCTTTAACAAGCATACCTAATCTTTCTAAGTCACTAAAACCTAATGGTCCACAAATTGTATCCATTCCTTTACTTATAGCCCATTCTTCAGCTTTAGAAAGGAGTGCTTTTGCAACTTCTAAATCATCAATAGTATCAAAACGAGTAAATCTAGCTCTTTTTTCATTATTTTTTTCATTAGATTGTTTTTGTATAATACCAGAAATTCTACCAACCATTTCACCATCTTTATAGGCATTGAAATAAATAGCTTCACAATTTTCATAATAATAATATGTAGGTTTAAAAATCTTTTTTTCATCTCCTATTAATGCTGGCACATAATAAGGACAATCTTTGTACAATAAATCAGGAAAATTTAAAAATTCTTTTTGCATTTTCTTATTTGTTACTTCTTTTACTTCTATCATATATAAACCTCTAAAAATTAAATACTTTATAAGTATATAACAAAAATTAGTTGAACGCAAGCAAAAGAGTAAAAATAAAAAGTTATTATTTTTAGTATAATATTCATTTTTAAGCGTACACTATAATTGACTAAGAAAAAGGAGAATAAAAATGAGAATTATAAATTTGATTGCTAGCATTATACTCGCTATAGGTGGATTAAATTGGCTTAGTGTAGGAATTTTCCAATTTGATATAGTTGCAGGTATATTTGGCTCTACAGCAAGTGTTTTTAGCAGAATAATATACATACTTGTAGGCTTAGCAACATTGTACCTAATATATGTAGCTATAGCAAATAGAGGCAGAATAATGTTAATGAGAGATAAAGACGAATTAAAATAAACAAAAAGCATTATATAAAAGTGAAGTTTTACACGACACTAATATATAATGCTCTTTTTATTTATCGCCTATTTTTATTAAATAACGAATATCTTTTTCCTTATTTGCAGTACGAATAATAGAACGCAATGCTTGTGCTACTTTGCCATTTTTACCAATTATCTTTCCATAATCGTCTTCACTTGCAATTACTTTTAGCACCATAAAAGCACCATCTTCTATTTCTTCTACTTGAACTAAATCTGGTTTAGATACCAAACTTTTGATGATATATTTTAATAACTCTTTCACTTATTAGTCCTCTTTCTTTTCTTTTTTCTTAAAAACTTTTGTGCAAGGTTTTTTCTCTAATATACCAACTTTCTCAAGCAATGCACGAGCAGTATCTGTAGGTTGTGCACCATTAGCAATCCATTTCTTTACAAGTTCTGCATTTATTTTTATTTCTTCAGGTTCTCTCATAGGATTGAAAGTTCCTAACAATTCTTTAAACTTTCCATCTCTAGGATTTCTTGAATCTGCAACAACTACACGGTAATTAGGATTTCCTTTATCACCAAATCTTTGTAAACGAATCTTTAGCATTTTTTACTCCTTTTAAATTATTGTATATGTTAAACTGCATAAGCAGTTGTAACCAGATTAAAACTTAAACAAACCTTTTTTCTTATTAAATTGTTTCATCATTTCTTTTGTTTGTTCATATTGCTTTAATAGTGCATTCACTTCTTGAATTGTAGTGCCACTACCTAAAGCAATTCTTTTTTTTCTGCTACCATTAATTATATTAGGGTTCATTCTTTCTTGTTTTGTCATACTCTGTATAATAGCCTTATTTTTATCTATAATGCTATCATCAAAGTCTTTTAAAGCACCACCTAACTTATTCCCCATTCCTGGTATCATTCCAATTAGGTCTTTAATATTTCCCATTTTTTTCAATCTTTCCACTTGTGCTAGATAGTCTTCAAATGTGAAATTATTTTTTCTAAATTGTTCTTCTAATTTTTTTGCTTCATCTTCAGTAATAGCTTGTTGTGCTTTTTCTATTAAAGAAAGTACATCTCCCATACCGAGTATTCTTGAAGCCATTCTATCAGGATAAAAAGGTTCTATATCCCCCATTTTTTCGCCGACGCCACAGAACTTTATAGGTTTTCCTATTACTTGCTTAATTGATAAAGCAACACCGCCTCTAGTATCACCATCTAACTTTGTTAAAATAACACCTGTTATATCTAGTTTTTCGTTAAATGTTTGTGCTACATTGACAGCATCTTGACCTGTCATAGAATCTACAGTAAGCAAAATTTCAGTAGGACTTATTGCTTCTTTTATTTCTTGCAACTCTATCATTAGTTCTTCGTTTATATGCAACCTACCAGCAGTATCTATTATAACAACATCAAAACCATAACTACTTGCATACTCTATAGCTTGTTTTGCAGTCTTTACAGGACTTTGTGTTCCTTTTTCAAATACTTGAGTATTTGATTGTTTACCTACAACCTTTAACTGTTCTATTGCAGCAGGTCTATAAATATCACAAGCAACTAAAAGAACTTTTTTGCCTTGTTGCTTAAGATAACTTGCAAGCTTACCAGACATTGTTGTTTTACCAGCGCCCTGCAAACCGCACATCATTAAAATAGTTGGCGGTTTAGAAGCAAACACTAATTTGCTTTGTTCTTTACCCATAAGATTAGTTAGTTCTTCATTAACAATCTTTATAACTTGTTGTCCAGGAGTAAGACTTGTAAGTACTTTTTCACCTACTGCCTTTTCAGAAACTGAAGCTATGAAATTTTTTGCTACTGTATAGTTTACATCAGCTTCTAATAAAGCAACCCTAATCTCTCTCATTGCTTCTTTTATCTCTAGTTCAGTTAGTCTGCCTCTTTTCGTGAGTTTAGAAAAAATATGATTCATTTTTTCGCTTAAAGATGAAAACAATGCCATACCTCTACTCCTCTATCAATTTTTCTAATAACTTAGCATATTCTTCACATTCCAAATCATGCTTTTGTTGCCTTATTGCATTATATCTTTTGTACTTCTCTGCCAAATGCAAAGCATCTTCATATTTTGCCAAATTAGTCTTAGCCTTGTCTATAGTATCTTTAACAGCCTGCTTAGATATGCCTAATTGCTCTCCAATCTCAACTAAACTTGTATCATAGATAAAATACAATTCAAAACAATCAATTTGATTTTTTGTCAACAATTTTTTATAACAATCGTACAACAAAAATAATTCTTCGTTGTTTTTTACCATAGTTCCCCCATAGTCAAGCATAAAGACTTTACCACCTATTATTCAAATTGTCAAGTAATTTTTAAAATAAAATTAAAAATTGCAAAAAGCCTTGCAATTTTTTAAATCAAAATTTTATTAAGTTTAAAGTCTATTCTGTGTTTATCATCTATCTTTATAACTTGAACTTCAACTTTATCTCCTAATCGTAAAACTTCTTCTACATCTTTAATGTGCTTATCACTCATTTTAGATATATGAATAAGCCCCTCTTTGTTTCCGCCTAAAATACTAACAAACGCGCCAAATTTTTCTATTTTCACAACTTCGCCATTATAATTCTTTCCTACGGCTACTTCTTCTACTATATTTTGAATTATTTCTTTTGCTCTGTTAAGCATATCAGCATCTTTTCCTGAGATAGAAACTAATCCTTCATCTGTAATATCTATCTTCACGCCAGTTTCTTCTATAATCTTATTAATAGTCTTACCGCCCGTACCAATCACATCTCTTATTTTTTCTGGGTCTATTTCAAAAGAAATAATTTTTGGAGCATATGGACTCAAATTTTTTCTTGGACTATCTAAAACTTTTAACATTTCACCTAAAATGTGATGTCTGCCTTCTTTTGCTTGTGACAACGCAGTTTTTAATATTGCTCCATCTATTCCCTTTATTTTTATATCCATTTGTATAGCAGTAATGCCTTTTTCTGTACCAGCAACCTTAAAATCCATATCTCCGAAAAAATCTTCTAAGCCTTGTATATCAGAAAGCACACAAACTTTGCCACTTTCTTTATCTTTAATTAAGCCCATTGCTATACCCGCAACAGGTGCTTTAATAGGTACTCCTCCATCCATTAATGCCAAAGTGCTACCACAAACACTAGCTTGAGAAGTAGAACCATTTGATGACAAAACTTCAGAAACAGTCCTAATAGCATAAGGAAATTCTTCTTCACTAGGAAGAACTGGCTCCAAAGCTCGCTCCGCCAAAGCACCATGACCTATCTCCCTTCTTCCTGGAGCTCTTAAAGGTCTTGCTTCACCTGTACTATATGCAGGCATATTGTAATGATGCATATATCTTTTTTGAATATCATCTTCTTCTAAAGTTTCTACCTCTTGCGCCTCAGATAACATTCCAAGTGTTAAAGTAGTCATTACTTGAGTAAGTCCTCTAGTAAAAACACCGCTTCCGTGAGCTCTTGGAAGAATTCCAACTTCACACCAAATAGGCCTAATTTCTTTTAAACTTCTTCCATCTGGTCTTTCGCCCTCGTTTACAATTTTTCCTCTAACTATTTCTTTCTTTATATTATAAACAGCATCTAATATTTCCCTTAAATCATCAGGATATTTTTCTTCAAAATATGCTTTTATTTTCTCATCTGTACTAGATTCTAAATCTTTTCTTTTTATTTTGTCTACTTCAGCATAAACTTTTTCTAACAAAGGATACACATATTCTCTAACTTCAGCTTTTTTGCTCTCATCTAATAGAAAATATTGTACCTTTTTGCTTTTTTCCACGCCACATTCTTTTACAATCTCATTTTGCAACTCTACTAATTTTTTAATGTATTCATGTCCAAAAGCAATAGCTTCTAGCATTTCTTCTTCAGTTACTTCACTTGCTCCAGCCTCAACCATTAATATAGCATCGTGAGTTCCGGCAAGCATAGTATGCATTTTACTCATTTCTTGTTCTTTCGCAGTAGGGTTAATCACATATTTTCCATCAATCATACCTACACATACTGAACCTGTAGGTCCTTCAAATGGTATATCAGAAATGCTTAATGCTACAGAACTTCCAAGCATAGCAAGTGGTTCTGGCGAAACATTTGGGTCTACTGAAAGAGCAGTAGCAACAATATTTACATCATTATAAAATCCTTTAGGAAAAAGCGGTCTAAGTGGTCTATCTATAAGCCTACTTGTAAGTATCGCTTTATCTGTTGCTTTTCCTTCTCTTCTTTTATAACTTCCAGGTATTCTACCTACAGAATACATCTTTTCTTCAAAATCTACGCCTAACGGGAAAAAGTCTACACCCTCTCTAGGTTTTTCTGCCATTGTAACATTAACCATAACTTTAGTATCGCCACAACTAACTATACAATGTCCATTAGTTTGCATAGCATATTTACCAACTTCTATAGTAATAATTTTACCATCTAAATCTATTTTCCAAGTCTTTGATTGCATTTTTTATCTCCTTATATAGTGATAGTATAATACATTTCTCTATATTTTGCAAAAAATATACAAAAATATTTTATTTAATTGCAAGTATTTAAAAAAAACCACTTGCGTGGTTTTTGAAAAATGCAAATTATTTTGAAAATTGAACAGCACGACGAGCTTTTCTTAAGCCGTATTTCTTTCTTTCTTTTATTCTTGCATCTCTTGTTAGATATCCTGCTTTCTTTAGTTCACTTCTGTAAGTTTCATCAAACTTAATAAGTGCTCTAGCTATACCTAATCTTATAGCACCTGCTTGTCCACTAAATCCACCGCCTTGTACTTTGATTATAACATCAAATTTGTCAAGGGCATTAATTAATGTTAATGGTTGCTTAGCAACTTGAGCAAGTGTTCCAAATGGGAAATAGTCTTCTACACTTCTTTCATTTATAGTTATCTTACCATTTCCTTGTAAAAGTCTAACTCTTGCGATACTCTTCTTTCTTCTACCAGTTCCCCAGAATTGAATAGTTGTATCTTTAGCAACTTTAGTTTTCTTAGTAGCCACTTTCTTTGGTTTAGCTTCTTCTTTTACTGCTTCTTTTTTAGTTGCAGTTGTCTTTTTAGACTTAACTTCTTTTACTTCTTCACTAGCAGTTTCTTTCTTAGTTACTTTCTTTGCAGGAGCTTTCTTTACAGTTTCTTCAGTCTTAGCGTCAGCTTTTTTAGTTGTTGCTTTTTTAGCTTTCACTTCTTCTTTAACTTCAGCTACTTCTTCTACTTTCTTCTTTGCTGGCATTATTTATTTTCTCCTTTTAAGTCTAAAATTTCTGGCTTTTGAGCTTCATGCCCATGATTAGCATCATTATAAGCTTTAAGCCTATTTATCATTTTTCTTCCTAAACTATTTTTTGGAAGCATACCTTTAACAGCTTGAATAAAAGCAAAATTTGCCTTTTCTTTCATAAGTTTATCGTAACCTACTTCCTTCAAGCCACCAGGAAAACCTGAATAATGATAATACTTCTTTTGAGCTAATTTATCGCCTGTTAAAACTAACTCACTACAATTAATTACAATAACAAAATCCCCTGAATCAACATGTGGAGTATAAGTTGTTTTATGCTTGCCCATTAGTACATTTGCAACTTTACTAGCTAATCTACCAAATGTAAGACCTTTTGCATCTACTATATACCATTTTCTTTCCACAGTTTGAGGGTTAGCCATATATGTTTTCATATTTTATCTCCAAACTACAATATTATTTCTTGACTAGATGCCTTAAAACTCCTAATTACTAAGGGCTAAATTAATAAATAGAACTTTATTCGCAAAAAGTACTCATGTATAGTAGCAAACTTCTATAAAAAAGTCAAGAAAATTTTTAAAAATTTAGTAAACTTTTGGCTTTTATATAAAAAAATGTAGAACAAAATCTACATATTTATAAAATTTAAGTTAAAACAAATATTAACCGAATTATTGTCTTGCATAATCTAACTTTCTTTTATCAAGCCAATCTTCGTATTTTGTTCCTTTTTTTGCATAATTTACAAAAGGTAATATAGCTATTCCACCTCTTGCAGAAAATTTACCTATCACTTCTATATAGTTAGGGTCAAGCAAGTCTATTAAATCTTGCATTATTTTACTAACTACGGCTTCATGAAAATTTCCCTCATTTCTAAATCCAAAAAGATACATTTTTAAAGATTTGCTTTCAACAAGATAATTATCTGGGACATAGTTTATAATGATATCAGCAAAATCTGGTTGTCCTGTTATTGGACATAAAGTCGTAAACTCAAAAGCATCTAACTTTACAAATATATCATTACCCAACTTGTTTTCAAAAGCTTCAAGGCCTTCTTTGTTATAAGTAAATTTATAATTTTCTATTTTTTTTCCTAATTTACTTAAATCCTTTATGTCATCAACTTTATTCATTTTTACCTCAATACTTACGAATATAATCATTCCTATTGTTCAGTCTTACTCATAATGCAATTTGAAACAATAGATAACAAATTTACTTTACATTGTGATTAAAAAAATGTCAACAGCTATAATGAAGATTTAAAAATGAATTTAAATTAGTATAGATATAGACATCAATTTTTAATTAATAAAATAACACAATTTTAATTTAAAGTTGAATTAATCTAAATAATAACATCAGTTTTTACTAATACCAAGCGTAATCTCTTCTATAGCACTTAAAAATTTTTTAATATCTTTAATACTATTTCCATAACCTATAGATACTCTTACAACACCCCCTAATGCATCTGTTCTCAAAAATTTTTGCACCAAAGGAGCACAAGCATAACCACTTCTAACCGCAATCTTATACTTGTCATTTAATATAGTAGCAACATTTTGTGGATGCATATTTACAATATTAAAGCTAACAACTCCGCTTTCCGCTTTTTCATTAGAATAAAGTATTATTTTTTTATTTTTTGCTAAATTGTTGATTATTTTTTGTGCTAATTTTAATATTTTAGTATTAATTAAAATTAAATTATCATATGCGTATTTTGCACCAACACCCATAGATATCACATTTAACGCAGAAAAAGTTCCACTTTCAAAGCCTTCGGGAATATCATAAGGTTGTTTTAAACTTTCACTAAAAGTTCCAGTACCTCCAAATTTTATAGGGCTTATTTTTACTTTTTTAGAAACACATAAAGCACCTACACCTTGCAATCCTAAAAGACCTTTATGCCCAGCTAATGCAAGCATGGAAATATTGCATTTTTTCATATCTATTTGTTTGTGTCCAGCAGACTGCGCAGCATCAACTAAAAATAATATCTTATACTTTTTTGCTATCTTTCCTATACTTAATAAGTCTTGCGTAATACCCGTAACATTACTTGTATGATTAACTATAAGCAAATAAGTGTTTTTCTTTATCGCTTTTTCAATCTGCTCGGGTAAAATTTTACCATTTTTTTCAGGTAAAATTATCGTAGTGCTTATATCATAATTATGTTTTAAATACTCAACTACTCTCAATACAGAATTATGTTCATAAACGGTAAGTATTATATGACCGCCTTTTTTACAAGTACCTCTGATAGCAAGATTTAAACTTTCAGTACAGCCACTTGTAAAAATTACCATATTTTGTTCACAATTGAAAATACTTGCAAGAATTTCCCTTGTTTTAGAGACTTGCATTGCAGTTCTTACAGCAAAATCATGCCCACTTCTACTTGCATTTGCTGTATAATGTTTTAAAGCTTTTTTAACAGCTTTTTTTACGCGCTTTGGTTTAAAAAAAGTAGTGCTAGCATTATCTAAATATATCATATACATAGATTATGCATAGCACTAAAACTTTGTGATTAATTATAAAACAAAAGCAAGTTCTAAAGCTAATTTTATCATATTGTTAAAGCCTATTTCTCTTTCTTCACTATTTAAACTTTTACCGCTATATATTTCATCTGAAATAGAACATATTCCTAAAGCTTTTTTATTAAATCTCATAGCGTTTAAATATAAACCTGCACACTCCATTTCTACAGCATGTATACCTAAGTTTTTAATTTCCTTCATTTTTTCTGGTGCTTCATCATAAAAAAAATCTGATGAAAGAACATTTCCCACTTTACATTTATATCCTAAATTATTACATAGATTATTTGCTTTAGATAGTAATTCAAAATTACAAACTGCAGAAATACTTAAATCTTTTACAAAATTATTTAAAACTTTACCATTTGAACTAGCCCCTTGAATTAGCAACAAATCTTTTATTTTTAGTTCTTCGTTAATAGATCCAGCACTTCCTACCCTAATAATATTTTCTACGCCATAACCTTCATAAAGTTCTTCACTATATATAAGCATTGATGGAACACCCATTCCACTAGCCATTACAGAAATGTCTTTACCTCTATATTTACCCGTATATCCTTGTATACCTCTAACATTATTTACAAGTTTTGCATTTTCTAAAAAATTTTCAGCTATATATTTTGCTCTGTTTGGGTCTCCTGGCATTAATACAGTTTTAGCAAAATCGCCTTTTTTCGCATTTATATGTGGTGTCGGTATTTTCATATTTACTCCTTAAAATGATTATAATATATTATACCCAATCTTAAATGTAAACGCAAGTATAAGCATGCTGTCTTTTAATTTTTTTATAAAACCAGTTTTAATTTTATTTTTTTACAAACTTTCTTAATTAGGCATATTGACTTTTATAAACAACTATGCTATTATATATTTAGTTTGATTATTGAAATAAAATTTGTTTCAATAAAAGGAGAGTTTTATGATTTTAACTAAATTTAAAAATTATTTTTCTAGACTTATTAGAACACAAGAAGTTGAAGATATAGAAGTAGAAAATACAGAAAAAAATTATAGACAATCTTCATTAGATGATTTTGATACAACAGCTGTGGTTTCAAAACCTATAGAATTACAAGACAATACTGTAAATGCTATAAAAGATTATGCTGCAGAAAATGTAGTAGTTCCTAATGAAGCAGAAACTTATGTAGATGATGAACATTTACAATATTTTATTCTTGACGATTTTGACATGAGTGGTGCAAAAGCCATGGTTCAAGAAAGAGATAAAAAAATTCTTTCACAAGAACTTTTTAAACCTGCCTATGTAGCAAAAACTGATAAAAACGGAAATAGAGCTTTGTTAGCAATATGTGCAGTTCCTACTATCGCCTATACTGCTACTGTTGTAGCAAGTGCTGTTGCTCTACCTCCTTTAGCTATGGGACTTTTAGGATTTGGTATCGCTGGTGGCGCAGTCAAAGGATTAAATACAATATTTGGTTCTAATAGTATATTAGGTAGCCTATATAGAAAAGTTAGAATGAGATTTGGAAAAGTTAAACCTAAAGTAAATCTACATAATTATAATAATGCGTACAATATTAAAAGAGATGAATTAAATGCTTCTATTAAAGAAGATTTAGACAAATATACTTTTAACATTTCAATTAAAGACAATATTGATGCAATGCTAAATGAACAAATAGCAAGAATGAATGACTATGAAGATCCAAATCTAAAATTTGAAGATAATGAAATGCAAGCAATTGTAGACCAATATACAACAAGTTATCTATCCACATGTAAAAAGTTAGAAAAATTAGATGAAGAATTAGCACCTATAAAACAAGAAATAGATGAAAGAAATATTTTTATTGAAGAATGCAATTCTAGAAAAGCTCAACTAGAAGAAATGAGCAAAGAAATGCCAAACGACATAGCTACTACTCTAGAAAATATAAGAAAAAGTGTTTTAACAAATAAAGATATAAAAAATAAATTAGCTGAAATTGAAAAGAATAGCACAAAAGAAAAAAGCGCATTAGAAGAAAAGAAAAACAAAGAATTGGTTATTTATGAAGAGCATATCAAAAATAGTAAAGAAACAATAAGTAAAATTGACCCAAATAATCAAGAAGCTATAAAACCTATTCAAGATAGTATTGATATATGCAATTCAATGATTAAAAATATTAATGCAAAATATGATGAAGATTTAGCTAAGTTACTAGAAAAAACTAATACTGAAAAAGATAATATAACTAAAGATTTATCAAATGAACAAAAAGAATTATTGAATTGTACTAACGAAAATGAAATTTTAAAGAATGTTACAAAATTAATTAATACAGTAATATCAAATTACCCTATTAACAACAATCCAATTATTACTTTATCTGAAAATGATATGAAATTTTTGGTTGAAAAAGCATTGAAAAATGAAGATACTGCTGAATTAGAAAAAAATATTACTGAAGCAATAACAAAGTTCTTTGATGAAAACAAGGCAAAAGAATTAGTTCAATATGACTTAAATATAGAAGATTGTAAGAAAGAATTAACAAAATTACAAAACAAGTATGACGATTTAATGAAAGACAAAGATGCTATTTATAAGGCTGGGCTTCAAACTTTAAATAATTACAAACAAATGTTAGTAAATACTATAAATTTAAAGACAGAAAAGTCTAAGATAAAATTAGAACAAACTTCTAATAATGCTAAAGAAGAAATGGCTGAATTCAATCAAGATTTAAAGAAAAGATTAAAAGAAGAATTGTACAATAATCCAACTTTATAAAAAATAGCTATATTTAAATTTAAGGTTATAGTAATCTATAACCTTTTTTCATTAAGCTTTATTAGAAAATTATATTTAACATTTATATTTGCAAATATTATCTAGTTAAGATATAATTATAATATGGAAAAAACTTCAATTATTAAAGTAGAAAATGCAAATGATTTTAACCCTACCCATATTTTAGAATGTGGGCAAATTTTTAGATACACTAAAACAAATCAAGGATATAGAGTTATAAGTCTTGATAAAAAAGCTGAAATTTATAAAGATAAAACAGGTTATATTATAAAATGTAAAGAAAAAGATATAGAGTATTTTAGAAATTTTTTTGACTTAAATACTGATTATTCAAAAATTAAAAATCACTTAAAAAATTATCCTTTACTAGATAGTGCAATTAATTTTGGAAATGGTATAAGAATTTTAAAGCAAAATCCTTTTGAAGTAATTATTAGTTTCATAATCTCCGCAAACAATCGCATAGTTAGGATACAAAAGAGCATAGAATATATATGCAGTAACTTAGGCGAGAAAAAAACAGATTTTTTTGCTTTCCCTACTCTAGCTACTTTATCTAAACAAGATGAAAAATTTTTTCTTCAAGCAGGATTAGGCTATAGAGCAAAACAAATGGTTAAAGCTTTGCAACAATTAAAGACATTAGATTTAGTTGAATTAGAAAAATTAGAAACTAATCGCTTAAGAGAAAAACTAATATCTATAAGTGGTATAGGACCTAAAGTTGCAGATTGTATACTTCTTTTTGGCTATGGAAGACAAGATGTCTTTCCTGTAGATACCTGGATAGATAAAGTTTATAAAGAAAACTTAAAAGGTAAAGAAACAAATAGAAAAAAAATTGCTTTTGATTTAGTAAAAATCTTTGGATTATATAGTGGATATGCACAACAATACCTATTTTACTGGAAAAGGAGTCTAAAAAATGAAACCAATAAATGATTATATCGATTTAACATTACTAAAAACAGATGCAAATGAAGAAGATATTAAAAATTTAATTGATATTGCAGTAGAAAAAAAATTCTATGCTATTTGCATAAATCCTTATTATGTAAAATTCGCTAAAGAGTATATAATTGCAAATTATAAAAATAGTAATATACACATTGCAACAGTTGTAGGTTTCCCTTTAGGTTGCACCCCTACAAATATAAAAGTTGCTGAATGTATGCAATGTATAAACGATGGTGCAGATGAAATAGATATGGTCGCAAATATAGGCGCTTTTAAATCTAATAACTATGAATATGTACTAAATGATATAAATGAAGTTTGTAAATGTGCAAAAATTGTAAAAGTAATTATAGAAACTAGCGTTTTAAACAAAGAAGAAATAGTTAAAATAAGTAAAATATTTGATAAAAGCAATGCTCAATACATTAAAACTAGTACAGGTTTTGTAGGCGAAGGAGCAAAATTAGAAAATATTGAACTTATCAAACAGAACATAAGTAAAGACAAAAAGATAAAAGCTTCTGGCGGGATAAGAGATATGCAAACTGCACTAGACATGATAAAAGCAGGTGCTAATAGAATAGGTACAAGTTCTGCTCACAAGTGGTAAAATATAACTTGAAATACTTATAAAAAAATATATATCTTTATAATTGAATTTTTATTTATAAAAAATAGAACCAAACGGTTCTATTTTTCTATATTATCAATCTTATTATTTTTATTTTGAAGATTTTGCTTAACAGCAGCAAGTCTTCTAGATTCTTCATAATATGAGTTTTCTAATACTTCTTCTTTATTTGGATAAGTAAAAGAAGATGCTATTTTATTTGCTAATTTTGATTTCAAACTTTGATTGTACAAAATTCTTAAATCTCCATGACTATTCATGTATATTATATCACCTGTATCTTTTACCATTGCTTTCATTTTATAGCCACTTAAAACTAAATTTCTAGCTACATTAACAGGATAGTTAAAACTTTTTTCCATAGGACAATCTCCTTTCTATATCTTACACAAATATTATACCATAAGATAATTCATTTGTAAATACCATTTTTCAATATTTTTACGGCATTTTTAGAAATCTATTTCTTCTTCAAGCATTTCATCTTCTTGATAACTTTCTTTTTTATTTTCGTTTTCAAGTTTGCTTATATGAACAGGTTTTATATTCTTGTATAGTGGATAACCTGTACCAGCAGGTATAAGTTTACCTATTAATACATTTTCTTTTAGTCCTAGCAAGTTATCTACTTTACCTTTCACCGCAGAATCTGTAAGAACACTAGAAGTGTATTGGAATGAAGTTGCTGCAAGGAAGCTATCACTATTGATAGATGCTTTAATAATACCTAAAACTTCTTTCTTTGCAAGCGCAGGTACTCCATTTTCCATTAGCACTCTCTGATTTTCTTTCTCGTACTCATGAATGTCTACATATTCACCTGGAATGAAATTAGCATCTCCAGCGTTTTCAATCTTAACCTTCTTAACCATTTGTCTAATAACTATCTCAATATGTTTTGTATTGATATCTATTGATTGACCGCTATATACTGATACAACTTCTTGCAATAGATATTCTTGCAATACTTTAACACCTTTTGTTCTAAGCAATTCTTTAGGGTTAATAGGTCCTTCAGTAAATGGAGTTCCAGGTTCTACTGTGTCGCCATCTTTAACTTTTAACTTAACGCCAAATGGTAATAGGTAAACGACATCACCATCTGACTTAGAATGAACAGTTATCTCTGCTCTCTTGTCTACTTCTCTAACACTTATTTTACCAGCAACTTCAGACAAATATGCTTTTCCTTTAGGGTCTCTAGCTTCAAATATTTCTTCTATTCTTGGTAAACCTCTTGAAATATCTATACCACCAACGACACCAGCTGCAAAGTTCTTCATACTTAACTGTGTTCCTGGTTCACCAATTGCTTGTGCTGCAATAACACCAACAGCTTCGCCTAATGGCACAAGGTCATGACTTGTCATGCTCTTACCATAACATTTCGCACAAAGACCTCTTGAACATTTACAAGTAAATACAGAACGAATTTCTACTTCTTCTATACCCAAACTCTCTATAAGTTTTGCTTGAGAACTTGTAATCATTTCATTTGATTTCACTATTACTTCGTTGTTTTTAGGATTAATTATATCATTAACAGCAACTCTACCCTCTATTCTTTCGCTCAATTTTTGAATTACTCTGCCTTCTGAAACAATCTTAGAAACTTTCATTCCCTTTACTGATTCACCAAGAGACTTAAAGCAATCTTCTTCTGTAATAATAACATCTTGAGTAACATACACAAGTCTACGAGTTAGATATCCACTTTGTTTTGTCTTAATTGCAGTATCTGCAAGAACTTTACGACCAGAACGAGAACCAATGAAATATTCTATAGGCTCCATTCCTTTTTTAAAGTTAGATTTTACAGGGACATCAATCTTTTCACCTGAAGTAGTTGAAATTATACCGATTAAACCTGCTACCTGGTTTAAGTTTTGCTTGTTACCACGAGCACCAGAATTTACAATCATTTTAATAGGGTTAAAATCTTCCATACAATCAAGCATTGAAGACTCAACTTTTTCTACAGCCTCATTCCAGATTTCTATATTTTTATCTACTTTTTCTGTATGAGTCATTAAGCCTCTCTTGTATTGTTTCTCTATTTGCTTAACATTTTCCTCTGCTTCACCAACAACTTTATCTTTTATATCATTATTCTTAAAGTCAAATAGTGATATAGTTAAAGAAGCAAGTGTAGAATATTTAAATCCCATTTCTTTGATGCTATCAATCATTTTAACTGTTTCATTTACACCTAAGGCATAATAACAATCTTTTACAAGATTAGCAATCTCTTTCTTGCCTACTGGTTGCTCTATTTCATATCTTAAAACATTTTCTTTCTTAGTTCTATCTACATATCCTATATTTTGCGGAATTTGTCTATTGAAAAGTATTTTACCAACAGTAGTTGCTACTCTACCGACAACTTTTTCACCTTCAAAATCTGCTTCTCTTCTTACATATATTTGTGCTTGTAAATCAAGATTTTGAGTTGCATGAGCCATAATAGCTTCATCTTCACTAACAAATATACTACCTTCTCCCTTAGCACCAGGTCTAACTAGTGTAAGATAATAAACACCTATAATCATATCTTTAGAAGGGTCAACAATAGATTTACCATTTGAAGGTCTTAATATGTTATTAGTACTTAAAAGTATTGCTTGAGCTTCTGCTCTAGCTTCTAAGCTAAGTGGTATGTGTACTGGCATTTGGTCACCGTCAAAGTCTGCATGGAAACCTTCACAAACAAGTGGATGTAGCATTATTGCTTTACCATCAACAAGTATAGGTTCAAATGCTTGTATACCTAACTTGTGTAGTGTAGGTGCACGGTTCAAAATAACAGGATGTCCTTTTATTGCCTTATCTAACATATCCCATACAATTGGCTTACAAGCATTTATGGCTCTTTTAGCACTAGCAAGATTAGTCGCATGATTGTACTTAATAAGTTCCTTCATTACAAAAGGTCTAAAAAGTTCAAGTGCCATTTCTTTAGGAAGTCCACATTGATACATCTTTAATTCTGGACCAACGACAATAACTGAACGACCTGAGTAATCTACTCTTTTTCCAAGCATATTTTCTCTGAAACGGCCATGTTTACCCTTAATACTTGCATACAAACTCTTTAAATCTTTTTGTTTAGAGTTTTGTACAGGTTTTCCTCTTTTACCATTTTCTATAAGCGCATCAACTGCTTCTTGCAACATTCTTTTTTCGTTTCTAATAATTACATCAGGACCATTGATTGCAATAAGCTCTTTTAATCTATTGTTTCTAACTATTACTCTTCTATACAAATCGTTAAGGTCAGAAGCAACCATTCTGCCACCATCAATAGGAACCATAGGTCTTAAATCAGGAGGAAGTACAGGAAGAACATCTAAAATCATCCATTTAGGTTGATTTCCACTCTTTTTAAAAGCTTCTACAACTTCTAACTTACGAAATGCTTTTAATCTTTTTTGCCCTTTATCTGTATCTATAATTTTCTTTAATTCTACAATCTCTTTATCAAGGTCTATATCTGCAAGTAATTGTTTTATGGCTTCAGCACCCATACCTGCTTTAAATGAATTTGCACCATATATTTCTTGAGCATCTCTAAGTTCTTTGTCTGTAAGTATTTGTTTGTATTGTAATGGAGTATCTCCTGGGTCTGTAACTACAAAACAAACATAATACAATACTTGTTCCAAATGTTTAGGTTTTAAATCAAGAATAACGCCTATTCTTGAAGGAACGCCCTTAAAATACCAAATATGAGACACAGGAGTAGCAAGTTCTATATGTCCCATTCTTTCTCTTCTTACTTTCTTTTTCGTTACTTCTACTCCGCATTTGTCACAAATAACGCCTTTGTATCTATTTAATTTATATTTACCGCATCTACATCTCCAATCTTGTGTAGGGCCAAATATTTTTTCACAAAACAAGCCATCTGGTTCAGGTTTCTGTGTCCTGTAGTTTAGAGTTTCTGCTTTTTTAACTTCGCCATAGGACCATTCTCTAATCTTTTCGGGAGATGCAATAGATATTTTTATTGCATCTATATTATTTAATTCAAACATTTACCCTATCTCCTTTTATTCATCTAAGTCAAACATACTATCTTCATCAAACTCAAAGTCCAAATCGTCTTCTGTTTGTTCACTTTCTTGTTCTGTATTTTCAAAATCTATGCCTATATCTACTATTTCTTCTTCTTGTGGCTTATCTAATATATTTATATTATCTTCCACATCACTGCTTAATTGAGAAATAGAAATTTCTTTATTTTCTGGATTAAGTATAGTAATGTCCAATGCTAAAGCTTGCAATTCTTTTAACAACAACTTAAATGATTCAGGAATACCAGGTTCTGGTAATGGTTCATCATTTACTATAGCAGAGAATGTCTTTACTCTACCTATTTCATCGTCTGACTTAATTGTAAGCATTTCTTGAAGTACATGAGCAGCACCATATGCATACATTGCCCAAACTTCCATTTCACCAAACTTTTGTCCACCGCCTTGTGCCTTACCACCTAAAGGTTGACTTGTAATTAATTGGTAAGGACCTGTAGACCTTGCGTGCATTTTACTATCTACCATGTGATCTAACTTAATCATGTATTGATAACCAACTGTAACTCTATTTTCAAATGGCAAACCTGTTCTTCCATCATAAAGCACCATTTTACCATCTTCAGGGAAATTGTTATCTTTTAATAGTTGTTGTATTTGATTACCAGATGCTCCGTCAAAACATGGTGAACATATCTTCCAACCTAAGCTCTTAGCAACAAGGCCTAAGTGAGTTTCTAAAAGTTGTCCTAAGTTCATTCTTGAGTTTACACTTAGTGGGTTAAGCAAAATATCTACTGGTTGTCCATTTGCCATAAATGGCATATCTTCCATTGGTACTATTCTAGAAACAACACCTTTGTTTCCATATCTACCCGACATTTTATCACCGACTATAAGTTTTCTCTTTTGAGCTATTGCAACTTTAACAACCATGTTTACACCAGAAGGCAACTCATCTTTGTTTTTTCTACTAAATACTTGAACATCTATTACAACGCCACCTTGTCCATGGTCAACTCTTAAAGATTTATCTCTAACATCTCTAGCTTTTTCACCAAAGATTTGTCTTAATAATCTTTCTTCTGGAGTTAGTTCAGTTTCTCCTTTAGGAGTAACTTTTCCAACAAGTATATCTCCAGCCTTAACTTCAGCACCAACTCTAACTATGCCTCTTTCATCAAGGTTCTTTAACGCACTTTCACCGACATTTGGTATATCTCTAGTTATTTCTTCATCGCCTAGTTTTGTACTTCTACATTCTACTTCTTCTACTCTTAAGTTTATAGAAGTGTATAAGTCTTCTCTAGATATTCTTTCACTAACAACTACCGCATCTTCATAGTTATAACCATCAAAATTCATGAATGCTACTAGCATATTTTTACCTAATGCTAATTCGCCATCTTTTGTAGAATATCCGTCTGCTAAGACATCACCTTTCTTTACTTTATCTCCTGTATTTACAATAGGTTTTTGGTTAAAACAAGTTTCTGTTGTAGGTTTAGAAAATTTGATTAATTCATAAACATCTTCGCCATCTTTCGTTATTACTCTTATCTCTTTGGAGTCTACATAATCTACTACACCATCATTTTTAGCAATAACCATTACACCACTATCTACAGCAACTCTGTATTCCATACCAGTACCTACAATAGGAGCTTCAGTTTGGATAAGCGGAACTGCTTGTCTTTGCATGTTTGAACCCATAAGCGCACGAGCAGATTCGTTATTTTCAATGAATGGAATAAGAGCTGTAGCGGTTGAAAGAGTCATATTTGGCGCATAGTCTACAAAATCAACTTTACTTGCATCTACTTCTACTACTTCTCTTGCATATCTACACAAAATCTTTTCTTCAACAAATCTATTTTCTTTATCTGTTTTCTCTATAGATTGAGCAATATAATATTTTTTCTCTTCTTCTGCATTTAGATAAACTATTTCATCAGTTACTTGTAAAGTTTCTTTATTCACTTTTCTATATGGCGCTAAAATAAATCCATAATCATCAATCTTTGCAAAACTTGCAAAAGAATTGATAAGACCTATACTTTGACCTTCTGGGGTTTCAATTGCACAAATTCTACCATATTGTGAGTCGTGAATATCACGAACATCTGAACCCGCTCTTTCTTTCTTTATTCCGCCTTTACCAACAGAAGAAAGTTTTCTTTTTTGAGTAACACCTGAAATAGGGTTTACTTGGTCCATAATAGGACACAATGGGTTTGTAGCAAAGAAGCTTCTTAATTCTTTATTCAAAGGTCTAGCATTCATAACATTTGAAGGCATTAAGTTTTCCATGTCTTGACTTTGCATAGCTTCTCTAACTACATTTGATAATTTATTTATACCTATTCTAAATGAATTTTGTAGTAATTCTCCTGCTGGAGCCACTCTCTTATTCTCTAAGTTATCTATGTTATCAGTCTCACCTACGCCAGCATCTAATCCTAAATGATATGAAATAGTTGCTAGGAAATCTTCCATAACAAGTTCATAAGCAATAAGCTTTTCAAAATTTTCATTAATGGCATTTATTTTATCTTGCTTAGTTTTACAATCTTCCAAAATTTCTACTAATGCTGGGAAATATGCCATATCAGGTAAATTTAGTTCATCAATATCGCAACCAATATATTTGTGAGCAAATACATGATTGTTACCTATTACTCTTAGATTCTCACCTGTTGGAGTGATTATATCTACTACATTTATACCACTATTTGCAATTTTTTCAGCCATTTCAGGAGAAATAGTTTCGCCCGCTTTAACTAAAACTTCATTATTTAATACTATATCTTTTGCAGATACTTGTTTTGCAAGTCTTGTACCAAGATATAGTTTTTTATTTAACTTGTGTCTACCCACTTTTTCTAGATTATATCTTTGTCTATTGAAAAAGATATCGTCAAGATACATTCGAGTAGCATTTGCATCAGGCATATCGTTAGGACGCATTTTTTTAGCAAGTTCTATAAGGCATTCTTCTTGAGATTTTAAATCTTCTTTCTCTACTCCAGCAACAATAATATGATTATGTCCAAACATATCTAAAATCTCTTCGTTTGTATATCCAAAGCACTTTAGGAAAGCAACAACAGAAATTTTGCTACTTCTATCAATTATTGCTTTCAAATTTTCAGCGTGTGTTTGTTCCAATTCAAACCATGAGCCTCTAGTTGGCGCAAGTAATGCTTTAAAAAGCTCTTTACCAGTTTTGTCAATTGCACCAGAAAAATATAGTCCTGGAGACCTAACTATTTGATTAATTACAACTCTTTCTACTCCATCATAAATGAAAGATCCATCTTCTGTCATTAAGGGTAAATCGCCCAAAAATACTTCTTGTTCCCTTGCTTCGCCTGTATCTGTAAGAACTAATCTAACTTTTGCTTTCAAAGCTACTGAATAAGTCAAACTTCTTCTTTTACATTCTTGCTTAGAAATCTTAGGCTCTTTATCTAAACTATAATCTAGAAAGTAGATATATGCCTTACCAGAATAATCTTTAATAGGTGAAAAGTCTCTTAAACATTCTCCTATGCCTTCATCTATAAATTTTTTAAAACTTTTCTTAGGTAATTCAAGCAAGTCCATATTTTCCAAACAACTAGGTTTACTAGCAAAAGAATATCTCTCAACTTTTCCAAATTTAACCTTTTTTATTCCATCTAATAATTCTGACATTTTACTCATTCTCCTATTTTTACTAATCAAAGGCATTTTAGACAAAAAAATGTCTCATGCTCGTCTAATATAATTTTTTGTCAAATCAAGTGCAATTTGATTATTAGACAATGAGAAACTGTTTTTAGATACAAATCTAAACGCATACTAAGTAACCTTAGTTAAAATGTTAGGAATATAGTCAATGGATATGCGACTCACATAAAACGGCCACATCCCTTAGTCTTTTATAACTAGAAAAAGGCCCACCAAAGTGTGCCTAAATGCAATTATATTTTATAAACTAAGTTAAATACACCAAAAATTTTCATAACCGTGCGACAATTCCCCATAATATAGATAATAATAGCATAAGTAAATATACATTGTCAAGGTTTTTAAAAATAATTTTTGAATATTTTATATTTTAGTTTTTAAAAAGATATGTAGTTATATAGTTTGATAATTTTGTATCTTTTTTAGAAAGTATAAGTTCAAATGTATTTTTTTCTTTTTCAAAATTACTTGCAAGTTCTACAACTCTGTTTGAAACACCATTAACCGCATCATAAAAAACAACTTCACCTAAGAGTAGTTTTATGTAAGGTTTAACAAAAACATAATGAGTACAACCACAAATAACATTTGAAATATTTTTGCAACCTTTTAATCTTTTACTTAAATATGGCAAACATGCTTGCAAGTTATCAAAATTTTTATCTATCATTTTAGATAATTTTGGCAAAGATATTTTTTTGAATGGTTTATTTTTTATTATTTTACAATGCTTAATTGTAAAAGTAGTAGCAAGTACTAATGTGTTACCCTCTCCCACTTTCACATTAGGTTCTGTCCCTATTATCTCTATATCAAATTCTTTTCTCAGCTTTTCTATACAAGCAACAGTTAGAGTATTGCATGCTAAAACAACTAAGCCTATTTCGCATTTGCTTTGCATATCAAGTATTATATTTTTTGCTAATTTATATAAAAAGCTTTTAGATTTTTTGCCTAATGGTGCAAACTTATTTTCAACATAAAAAACAATATCGTATTTTTTATCCATTTGATACAAATTTTTTATTATACTAGCACCGCCCAACCCGCTATCAATGAATAATATCTTTTTCATATTATAAATATATATGTACATAAAAAAAATATTACATGTATTGCATTTTTTAGTTAAAAGGGATACAAAAATATCCCTTTTACTCTTTATTGCAATTTATAAACAATAATACTATCTTATCTTATCTTATCTTATCTTGTTCATCTACATTAAGTTTCAAAATAGCATAATTAAGTGCAGAAGCAATCATATAACCATTTTGTTTTACTATCTCATCTATGTTTTTTGGAGCAACAACCACATTTCTATATTTTCCAAATAAAAGATTATCATCATCTACATCTATATCACTTAAATCTTGCATAAATTCGTTTAATATATTTTCTACTCGCACAACTAGTGGCGAACCTATACATAATGTTGGCACTCCTAAAGTTCTTTTTGACAATATCATATCTACACCCCTATTTACAGCGCCACCTGCCACAATTCCACTATCGCACACTTGCACACATGTTCCTAATCTAGATATACTTTTTGCACACAACGCATCTACAATAATACAAATATCTGGAGTTAGTTTTTTTACCATTGCCTGAATATGCTCTACGCTTTTTATATTAGTTTTACCATATACACTAGGCTTAAGAGCATAAAGAACATTATTTGTTATAGACTGATGAGAAACAATTAAGTTATCAAAAACTTCTGCGCCTAGTGAATCACTAACAAGGTTATCATTCCCAAGACAAACTATTAATACTTTGTATTCTTCTTTTTTGAGCATATCATTAATCTTTTTTTGCAGATATTTTGCAAGGTTTTCAATCATATACTCCATAACTACAGGCGCTAAAGCAAAAAGATTTGCACATTCTAATGTAAAATATTCACCTTTAGGTTTTCCAAAAAGTTTTTCTTTTTTAACAGAATCTATATGTATAATAACTTGTGTACAACCATAATCTAATTTGGTTTCATCTCTTTTACAACTATTAGAAATAAGTTCATTTGCCACATCAGAATAGAATTTCATATTTTATCCTCCAAAAATAGTTTTTGCAAAATTATTAAAATTATGATATACAAAAAATAAAAATTTTTATAAAAACTTATTGCATTTTATTTTTTTGTATGATATACTCGTATAGTAAATAACGAAAAGTAAGGAGATAAAGTCGTGGCAAATATTAAATCTGCTCAAAAGAGAATAAAAGTAATAGATAAGAAAACAGCGGAAAATAGAATGATAAAAAGCAAACTTGCTACACTTACTAAAAAATTAGAAAAATTAGTAAAAGATGGTGAAATGGAGCAAGCAAAAGCTATGTTACCTGAAGTTGTTTCATATATAGACTCTTGCGCAAACAAAGGCGTTATACATAAAAATAACGCTGCAAGAAGAGTGTCAAAATTGACTCAACTTGTTGGTTAAGAAAAAGTACTCTTACGAAGTAAACCTTATAGGAAAACTTCCATAGAGTACTTTTTTTATTCAATTTTATCATTATTCCAATTATACAAATTTAGTAAAGCATTTATAGTATCATAACCAAAACCTTTTGACACTAGATGTGCATATAGTTTAGATTTATTTTTATATGTATTTTCTTTATTACGCATATATTTTTCTGCTATTTTACTAGCAACCTCAAAATCATCTTCCCTATTTTCAAAAAGTTCTTCAATTAGTTCTTTATCTATACCTTTAAGTTCAAGTTCTCTTTTTATAGCATATATACCCTTTTTATCTTTTGCTATAGATATATACAATTCAGCATAAGCATTATCATTTATATAACCATAGTTTTCAAGTTTCTTCAATACAATAGTAGCAACATCTTCAGTTATGTTTTTTTGTAACAACTTATCAAATAATTCTTTTTTAGTTTTCATTCCTTTAGTTAAAGTTTGTAAGCAATACTGATTTGCTATCTTTTCCATACTTTCTATCGCTATTTGCTTTAACTCTTCTTCAGATATTTCTTTACCTACTTTTAACCTAGACATAACAATGTATTCATCATATATGTCAAAATACTCTCCAGTATCTATAGCAATAACAAACACATTCTTTATTCGTGGTTTTTTCTCTATTTGCATTATTATAGCCATACACTTTCTACCTTTGCATTTTGAGTCTTTATTATTTTATCTATAAAATCATATTTTGAGATATCTTTATATGCTATTTTTATATCTATCTTATCTCCAAAAAATGTTTTCAAAATCTTTATATCACTATATTTTTTGGATAAAGACAATATTTGATTATAGATAGCATAATCGCATAATATAGAGCAAGCATAATATAATTCCATCTCTTTCAATTCGGCATTTTGTAAAGCGTTTAAAGCGGTAGAACTATACGCCCTATAAAGATTACTAGCACCTAAAAGAACTCCTCCAAAATAGCGGACAATAACAACTAAAACATTAGTCAATTCGTTTTTTTCTATAGCAGATAAAATAGGCGCACCTGCAGTACCTGCAGGCTCGCTACTATTTCCTTTTTTTTCTATATTTGGTTCTATTTTGTAGGCATACACTACATGTCTACAATCATAATATTTATTTTGTATTTGTTTTATAAGTTTTTGTGCATCTTCTTCACTATCTACAAAATATGCGAAACCTATAAATCTAGATTTATTGATAGATTGTTCAAAATAGCCATTTTTTGTAATTATCTTCATTATATAGTATTCTCTCTAAAATTTACAGTTATAGTTTTAAATACATCATCAGAGGCAACATCTACATAAGGGCAATACAAAGTCTTAAATGTATTAAAGTTGTTTTTATAATTTTCATCTGTACTAAATCTATTGTATATATTTGTACAATTATTAAACACAACAGTTTTTAAAGTTCTCATTTCATAAAATAATAGATTCCTAAACTTATTTATTGTTTCTGTTCCAGAAATAATTTGAACTTCAATATCAAAACTGCAATTTGTAAAAGTTATTTTTTTAGCAGAGTCAAAAGCACTTGTTTGCATACTATTTTCTTCTGCATCAGCAAATGCATTGTTTGCCACATTCATAATGTTAGTTATATTTAATTCATTACAATTTATTCTATACATTGATTGCGCACCTAATGTTGCATTTAAGCCACTTTTAACATTTAAAGAAACATTAGAATTAGGCATGTTCATATTAGCAAATACACCAGATTTTATAGTTGTACTAGAAACATTTGAACCATCAACTTCTGCATCAATTTGATTATTTATTATAACTTCAAAATTATATGTTCCTGGCGTATTTGTTGTATCAATAATTTTAAAATCTCTAAAAGATTGACCGCCCGAACTTCCTACTAGAAATATACAATCTACAAATTTTATACCCATATCAATTAGCACTGATTTATAGAATGAATACATCTCTATAATTATACTATCTATTTCCATTACAACATTTGGTGAAGCCACACTTTGATAATTTGTATTGTATTGCATACTATTTAAAGCTCTAAAAGTTGTACCATAAAAAGCATAAATTTTTAATTGAGTATCTATTGATATAGAATTATTATTTGCTAAATATACATTTACTACAGTAGTTCTAAAGGCACTTTCGTCAACTTTTGACAATTGATTATCTGCAAGTACAAACGCTTGTGTATATTCTAATAACAATTGTTTAAAGACGCTATCCGGTTCATTATTCCAAACTACTCCAAAATTATTTTCTAAATATGCTATTCCATCATTATGAATATTTGTGTAGCTTGAACTATAATAATTTATAAAATTATCATTTTGATTACTAGATTCCTCTACATATTTTTGCCCACATTGATGAAATGCATTAGCGCCAACTTCTGTAATCATATCTGCATTACGCATATCTATAGAAAGTAAGAAAATATTATTGTTAAACATTTTTGCAGGTATTTTATTTAAATGATTAAAGTCAAAAGCTACATACTTGAATGCTATATCATATTTGTTTTGGACATTTGAAATACTGAAAGCTTTATCAAATATACCTTCTCCTAAAGTCGTTAGATTGTTTAATTCTGGAAAATAAACAGAATTTAATGTCATTTGATTTGCAAAAGCATAATCGCCTATTTCCTTTAAATGATTTGAACTTTCTATCCTAACATTTCTTAAGCTAGGCGCATCTCCCCATTTCTCGCTGTATGAAAATGCATAACTACATATTCTTGACACATCGCTAGGAATAGTAAAATCAGCTATCTTATTTCTAGCACTATACACGACTAATTCTCTATCTATTCCATTATTTTTATAGAGAACATTTACGCCATTTTCTACATCATTAAATATCGTATAAGTTCCATTTTCACTATTTATATCTACATTTTCAAGATAACTATTGTAAGCAAATGCTCCTTCTTGTACTTCTAATGTTCTTTTTGGCAAATATACACTCTTCACTCCGTATAAATGGCTTCCTTTTGAATCAAAGAAAGATGTAAAAGCAAAAGAAGAAATTACAAGGTTTCTTTCATTAGTGTCTGAATCTTTGAATCTTACATCTACTTTATTCGCTCCAGCAAACGCATTGGAATTTACAAGTATCACACTTGTTGGAATAATTATCTTCTTCACAGAAGATGTAGTTGACAAAACAGACTTTGTACCATCACCTACGCTTGTAATAGTATATAGCTCACCGCTTACTTGTATAGACTTTGGTATAGCAATATTAACTTTTGAGCCGTTATATGATGTAATTGTTGCTGTCTTATTCTCATCATTTAGTACATAATTCCAATACCTAGAAAAATCTCCAGACATGTCTGTATCATACCATTCAGCATAGGCTATCACATCATCTGTTACTTGAGATTTGTATATTGTATAACCATAATCTATGTATGCATAGTCACCAAATGTTGCAGTATCTACTAATTTCCAGCCACCAAGCTCATTATTAGCCTTTATAGGAGTACCTGCAACTTGCACGTGTCCCGCACCTGTCATATCATCAAAAAATATCTCATGTCTTTCATAAACTTTGACAACTTTGTCATCTGCTAAACTATATTCAGTATACGCCACAAAAAATCTTGACTTAGTTGTATTTATAGTAATAACCACATCTTTATCCATTTGTTGCAAACAAGCAAGGCCTTTTAGTCCATCAATGTCTGTTATCCCTTCTATGTCACCTTCTCCTTCTCTAGAGACAGTGTATGAAGCAAAAACAAACTCATCAGTAAAATAATTTTTTGTATTAATTCCTTGATTTAAAGCGTATGTAAAGTCTCTCATATCATTATCTATATCAAACGCTGTGCCATATCTATACTCTTCTTGTTCTCCCGCATTTAAAGACACTGTCTCATCTTTTAGTGATAATTGTATATCTACTACATAACTCTTTATGCTATAATTTGCCCTAACTTCTATATTGTAAGCAGGCATTGTAGTTTCTTCTGTTATAACTTCGCCATTTTCTAAAGTAAAGTTTTGAAATATCAAGAAATTTCTAACTAGTAATGTTGTGTTTTGATATTTATCTGTTAAATAAGTTTGCAAATTGCTATAATAATCAATATTTTCAGCAATATTTATTTCAAGATTTCCATCTGTATATATAGGATTACCATCAGCATAACCTACAATTCTTATTTCATATTTTTTAGGTGTATATGCAACATAACAATCAAATTTTCCGGTATCACCCACCGCACTTAATATATATTCATTTATGTAAGCAGAACTATCTATTGATATTTTATTTTCGCCAACTTGAAGATAAAATTCTTTAAAGTCATAACCTACTCTAGCATAATTTAGTTCTGTAATTTCTTGATATATATTGTCTGTTTCTTCATTAAATCTTAACTGAGTTTGACCAATTATTTGTTCTACTCCCATCTCATCTATATACTTATATGTTACAGTATATTTTTTAGGCATTTTACACTGTACAAATACAGCGTCGCTTGTTACTTGATACCCTCCACTGTAGTAGATAGGCATATCACTTTCATCTTTTTCATATTCACTTTCACCTATCCACTTTATCCATACATATTCATATCCTCTTTGTGCTGAAGATTTTGCAGGCAACATAATAGAGCTTTTATATGAGATAATATTTGGTGCAAAATCATCTTGATTTTGTATATTTGCTATTTGCTTATAATAATCTATATTTCCAAAATTTTTAAAATCAAAATCTTCCGCATATACATCTTTTAATTCTATTGTATAAATTGTATAATCTTTAGGTTTCCATTGAAGATAAAGATTAATCAATCCTTTACTTTTCACAAAAGATGAATTTTCAACTAATCTTGTATAACCTGCATCGTAGTACCAACCCCCAAAAGAATACCCTTCTTTGCTTATACCAAAAGTCGCAAGGTCTTCATCAGTGCTTGGTAAAACTATAGTCGTACCTTCTGCGATTCTATCATAGTCTTTCACAATGTCATTTATATCAAAAAATTCTCCATCAACAAATATGGAAACTTCTGAGCCTTGGTTTACTATTGCTGTATATATACCATAACCAACTCCACCTAATAAACCCACACAAATAATACAACTTATAATTACTTTTAAAGCCCTCATATGCACCTTCTATATTTAATGTTTTAATATATTTATAATATATTATCTTATATTTTGCAAACAAATATAACAAAACTACAGAAAAAAGCCTATTTTTTTACAAAAAAATAGTCTGCTTACTAGCAAACTATAACCCTAGAAGAAAAAAGTTGTTTAAGAAAATTTACAAACTTTTTATCTACATTTTTTACACAAATTTTCTTTGGATTGTTTTTTATAATAAAATCCATTAACGATTTATAAGATTCTAACAAAAATACTTTTTCGTTTGTACAGACTTGAAAACTTTTTTCTTTCGCTTCAATTATAATATCTTGCTTCTTGTCTATACCTTCAATTAAAAATCTAATTACATCAAGATAATTGTCTTCTACATTTAAAAGCTTTGAATTTTGATTAGTAATTTCTATAAGTTGAAGCCATTTTTCTCTCATTAATCTACATTTAAAATAATAAAAAGACTCTATGTAAAACTCATTAGACGATAAATCTATTTTACTAAGCAAATACTCTTCATCACAAGCGCTATCAAAACTAAGTAAAGCTTGAATAAGAGCATGATATTTTATATCTTTTTCAAAATCATATTTAAGATTTTCTACAATTAATTTCAGCTTAAAACAATTTATAATTGCATCAAAAATAAAACTTTTAACAATATTTATTATCTTCTCAGTATTTTTATTAGAAACTATTAAAAAATATGTAAAATCACCTTTTTCATATAAAGAAAAAACACCATCTAAAGATATAATCTTGTTTTTAAAATCTTTTTTACTTTTGTCTATATAATCTTCGTTTAAACCGCTAACGCATAAACTCAATTGAAACATAAAACTTACCTCATAGGTAGTTTATTCAATTGATTACAAAATATTTATAGTTTTTAAGATTTTTCAAATTTAATCAATAAGTTTTAAAATTATTTGATTAAGTACCATCATTCCAGTATCTGTAGCATAAAGATGATTATTTTTAATCTCTAAAAATTTATTTTGCAACAAATATGTAATCTCTTTATTTTTTTTCTTAAGCAAATCTTCATTGAATTCATTTGAATAATCTAATAAATTTATTCCTGTACTTTTTCTTAAAGAAAGCATAATGTATTCTTCTTTTTTCTCTAAAATGGAAATTTTTTCCTTTTGTCTTAATTCTTCTTTGTCATTTTCTATTAAATCAAAATACTCTTCAAAAGTTGTAGGATTACTATATCTTACATCATTTATATAGGAATGAGAAGCTAATCCCAATCCTAAATAATTACTAAAATCCCAATATTTTTTATTATGTCTACTTTCATAATTAGGTTTAGCAAAAGAAGAAACCTCGTATCTTGTATATCCTTTTTTCTTTAGAAATTTGTATGCAAAACTATATTGATTTATACACTTTTTTTCCACAGGTAAATGTACTTTTTCTTCTTGAACTTCTTTATATAATGGAGTATCCTCTTCCAAAATTAGCGTATATGCAGAAATATGGTTGCAGTATTTAGATAAAAAATTTACACTTTTACAAATATCTTTTTTATGCAAAAATGGTATACCAAGCATTAAATCTGCACTTATATTATTAAACCCTATATTGCTTGCAAGTCTTACTACTTTTTTAGCTTGTTTTGCAGTATGCAATCTGCCTAAGGATTGCAAGCATTTATCTTTTAAAGATTGTATACCTATACTTAATCTATTTATGCCTAATTCTTTATAATATAAAAGTTTTTCTTTAGTTAAAGAATTAGGATTTGCTTCTATAGTTATTTCAGCGTCATTTTTAACATTGTACAACGAATATATTGTTTTAAAGATACTTTTTAAATGCTTTTCCTTTAATAAACTTGGCGTTCCGCCACCTATATATATAGTTGAAATTATAACATTTTCTATATGAGTTTTTTGTATTTCTTTTATTAAATGATTAATATAGGTATCAATCATACAAAATGAATTTTCAAATGAAATAAAATTGCAATATTTACACTTCTTTTCGCAAAAAGGAATATGGAGATACAAAGAAAGTTCTTGCATCTATATCTTAAGTATTGAAATAAAAGCTTCAGAAGGTAATTCTACATTTCCTACTTGTCTCATTCTCTTTTTACCTTCTTTTTGTTTTTCTAAAAGTTTTCTTTTTCTTGTTATATCTCCACCATAACATTTAGCAAGTACATCTTTTCTATATGCCTTAACAGTTTCTCTCGCTATAACTTTTGCCCCAATACAAGCTTGCACAGGTATCTCAAAAAGTTGTCTAGGTATAACTTCCTTTAGTTTCTCTACTATAGCTTTTCCTCTTATATATGCCTTATCTTTATGTACAATTATACTTAAAGCATCACACATTTCACCATTTAATAATATATCTAATCTAACTAAAGAACTTGTTTGATAGCCACACATTTCATAATCAAGGCTTGCATAACCTCTACTTTTGCTTTTTAGAACATCAAAAAAGTCATATACTATCTCATTTAAAGGCATAGTATATTTTAAAACTACTCTTTTACTATCTAAATATTGCATATCCTTATATACACCCCTTCTATCTTGACACAAGGTCATTACAGCACCTACGTATTCTGGCGGTGTGTATATATCCATATTAACTATTGGTTCTTCCCAACTTACAATTTCAGCAACTGGAGGCATATTGTAAGGATTAGATATTTCAAGTTCCTCACCTCTAACAGTTTTAACTTTATAACTTACTCCAGGAGCAGTAGTTATTATATCTAAATTAAATTCCCTTTCAAGCCTTTCTGTTATAATCTCTAGATGCAATAGACCTAAAAAGCCACATCTAAAACCATATCCTAAAGCCACGCTAACTTCTTGCGTATAAGTTAAAGCGGCATCATTTAACTTTAATTTTTCTAAAGCTTCTTTTAGTTCATTATATCTACCACCATCAACTAAAAATATACCACAAAATACTACAGGCTGTACTTCTTTGTATCCGGGCAAAGGCTCATCATCTTTATTTTCAAGTAATGTAATAGTATCACCAACTCTACAATCTGAAACATTTTTTATACTTGCACAAATATACCCTACTTCACCCGCCTTAAGTATAGGACATTCTACAGTTTTTGGAGCAAAATATCCCACTTCAGTTACTTCAAAATCTTTTTTTGAACCCATCATGTATACTTTGTCGCCTTTTTGAACTGAGCCTTGAACTATACGCACCATACACACTGCGCCTTTGTAATTATCATAATAGCTATCAAATATCAATGCTTTCAATACTTTGCTATCATCACCAGTAGGACAAGGAATTTTTTCTATTATTTGTTCTATAACTTGCTCTACATTAAGCCCGTTTTTAGCAGAAATTAAAGGTGCATCTTGAGCAGGTATTCCTATTACATCTTCTATTTCCTTTATCACTTCTTCAGGTCTTGCACTAGGCAAATCTACCTTATTTATTACGGGTACTATTTCCAGATTATTATCAAGTGCTAGATAAACATTTGCTAAAGTTTGCGCCTCTATTCCTTGAGAAGCATCTACAACTAAAATAGCACCTTCACAAGCTGCTAAGGACCTAGATACTTCATAGGTAAAGTCTACATGCCCAGGCGTATCTATAAGGTTTAACACATATTCTTTGCCTTTATAGTTATATTTCATTCTTGTAGGTGTAAGTTTTATAGTTATGCCTCTTTCCCTTTCTATATCCATACTATCTAAAAGTTGTGCTTCCATATCTCTTTTTTGTACCGTTCCAGTAAGTTCAATCAATCTATCTGCAAGCGTACTCTTTCCATGGTCAATGTGCGCAACGATACAAAAATTTCTAATATACTTTAATCTGTCTTCCATATACACTCCAAAAATAATTTCAAAATATTGTATCATATAGTATCAAAAAAGTAAACTATTATCATATTAATATAAGTAAATCTTTAGATAACTAAAAAAATCTTGATTAATTTTATTTTTAATGATAGTATAAAAATAAACATAAGTTTTAGGAGTGTTTTATGGAAAAATCATTTTTAGATAATTATTACATAGCTCACAGGGGTCTACACAATAAAGAATTTCCTGAAAATAGTTTAGGTGCTTTTTCTAATGCTATTACACATAACTATGCTATAGAATTAGATATTCATCTATTAGAAGATGAAACTATTGTCGTTTTCCATGATACAAACTTAAAAAGAATGTGTAATGTAGATAAAAAATTATACGATTTAAAAGGTGAAGATTTGAAAAGTTATCATCTTTCTCAATCAAAATACACAATTCCAACCTTACAAAATGTTTTAGATTTGGTTAAAGGTCAAGTTCCTTTACTTATAGAAATAAAAGACATGACACATTACAAAAAACTTTGTCCTATTTTGATGAATACTTTAAAAAATTATACTGGTGAATACGCTATACAATCTTTTCACCCCCTAGCTTTAAGGAAATGCTATAAATTGAATAGTAACATTCCTTACGGCTACCTTTGTTCAAAATTAGAAGATGAAAAATTAATAAATAGTAAAATTTTAAAAACATTATTATACAATTTAGCCTTTTATAAGATTAGTAAAGCAAGTTATATCATGCCAAAATACGATGAAATAACACCTAAAATTATTAGAGTGTCTAAAGGTAATCTTATACCTTGGGTTATAAAAAACGAAGAACAAAAAAATATGCTTAAAAAAGTTTCTAAATCAATTATTTTTGAAGATTTTTTACCTAAAAAATAGTTTTATTTGAAATTTTAATATTTAATTATATTCAAAAAAAATTATAGCTTTAAAATGTCTACAACATCATTATTTATGCTATAATTTTTTTTAAGTTCTTCTAGTAAGTTTTAATACATTTATTCTTTACATACTTAGTTCTCTGCATTCCATATTTTTATACTTTTCTTCATCTAATCTTTGCTTTGCTTTAGCATATCTTTCTGCAAGATTCAACATATACCCTATTTTTTGAGCATCATCTAATTTGGCATATTTATCTGGTTCAACTAAAAGTTTTAATATATTTGGAGAATCTGGAGTTTTACTTAAAATATTTTTAACTTTTTTATAAAAATCTTCATCATCATCTACATATGTAATAATCTTAAAATTGTTTTTATACAAATTTTTGTATATTGCCATAGTTGTCAATTCCTTTTTTGGACAACTTTGTTTTTCTTGAGATGCTCCATTTAATCTCTTTTTTGCTTGCTGTGCCAATTTTCTTAGCATTGAATGTTTATCATGCATACTTATTTCCTCCTTGTACATATACTTACTTTAAGCATTGATAGTAAAGATTTCAAATAGATATTTATCTTATTTAATCAAACTTTTTTTAAAAATGTCGCTTTTTGCATAGTATAGTCGGTTTTGATTTGCTTTTTTATTTTGTTTTGGTTATACTAAAAAAAGAAAATTTCAAGGAGTATAAAATGGGATATAAAATAAAATGCTTAAAAGGATATGGGCCATCACCTATACCACAAGAAGGTGAATGGACACAGAGTAAAGACATCTATGATATAAGCGGGTTTACTCATGGTGTAGGCGGTTGTGCACCACAACAAGGAACTTGTAAACTAACAATAAATGTTAAAAAAGGCATAATAATAGAAGCACTAGTAGAAACTATAGGTTGTAGTGGAATGACTCATAGTGCCGCTATGGCTGGAGAAATACTAATAGGAAAAACATTGCTTGAAGCTTTAAATACAGATTTAGTCTGCGATGCTATAAATGTTGCAATGAAGAATGCTTTTTTACAACTAGTATACGGAAGAAGTCAATCTGCTTATAGCAAAAATGGTTTACAAATAGGTTCTGCATTAGAAGATTTAGGCAAATGGAAACAAAGTTCAGTAGGAACAGTATACTCTAATAAAAATGACGGCGTTTCCTACTTAAATTTGGCAGAAGGATATATTACAGAATTAGCATTAGACGAAAATGATGAAATTATAGGATACAAATACATTGTTGTACCAAAACTTATTGCATTATTAAAAAATGGTGAACAAAACAAACAAGCAATAGAAAAAGCAACATTAGTCTACGGAAGATACAATGAAGGAATAAAGTTTGTAGACCCAAGAGGAGAATAGATAATGAAGCATATAATTGAAGAAGAAAAAAAAGAAAGCATATTAAATGCAATGAAAAAATATAATTTATCTTCTTTAGATAAAATTGAAAAACAATTGCTTAGTTTAGGACTAGATGTAGAAAAAGAGATAAAATCTATTCAACCTATTGCTTTTGGCAACGCTATAAGTGCATACACATTAGGCTTAGGTATAGCATTAGAAAAAAAGGCACAAAATGCAAAAGACATTGCTCTATGTATAGGAGAAGGATTGCAAGCTTTTTGCTCAAAAGGTTCTGTCGCCGAAAATAGAAATATAGGTATAGGACATGGAGAACTAGCATCTCGCCTACTTGATGAAAAAACTAATTGTTTTTGCTTCCTTGCAGGTCATGAATCTTTTGCCGCCTCTGAAGGTGCTATTGGTATGGTAGAAAATGCAAATAAAGTTAGAAAAAATCCGTTAAAGATAATTCTTTTAGGTTTAGGTAAAGATGCAAGTTACATCATTTCTAGAATAAATGGTTTTACATTTGTTCAAACAAAATATAATCATGAAAAAGATGAATTAGAAATCGTTCAAACAAAATCTTTCTCGCAATCTACTAGAGCAAATATAAAAGTATATGGTGCTTTTGATGTAGACGAAGGAGTCGCTATTATGAAGCATGAAAAAGTAGATGTTTCAATCACTGGCAACTCTACTAATCCTGTTCGTTTTACACACCTAGTTGCAGGTATATACAAAAAGTATTGCAACGAACATAACCATAATTATTTTTCCATAGCAAGCGGTGGAGGCACAGGAAGAACTTTACACCCTGATAATGTAGGCGCAGGTCCTGCAAGTTATGGCCTCACCGATACAATGGGAAGAATGCATAGTTCTGCACAATTCGCTGGAAGTTCATCAGTACCCGCTCATGTCAATATGATGGGTTTCATTGGAATGGGCAATAATCCTATAGTTGGTGCTACTGTTGCATTATCTGTAAAACTATCTTTATTACTTAAAAATAAATAATCTGCTGTGAAGTGAACCCAATTTTTGCTCTGCAAAAATAAAAACCACTTTAATAAAAGTGCCTCTTATGATACAATTATCATAGGAGGTATTTTTATGGCTAGTAAAGGACAAAAATTTAATTCTTACTCACCAGAACTAAAACAAG
>CASFBJ010000007.1 GCA_949292875.1 uncultured Christensenella sp. | reverse complement strand
TAGACCAACGTTTTGTTTTGTTTTTTGCAATATACATATTATTTCTCCTTATATATATTTTACAAGAAAAAGAACATATTGACAAATTCTTTCAATACGTTCTCTTTTTTATTTGGTCCATTTTGAGTAAACAGGCTCTATATCTACTATACTTTTTTTAAATTTCAATTTAATCTTTTAGGTTATACCAATCGTATATATGATGAATAGCAATGCCAAAATTTTTAGGTATTTGTTGTCTTACTTTTTCTATTTCTTCATACATATATCTTTTGCCTTCTTCATAAAAAGATACAAAAGTTTCGCTATGTTGCTCTCCTGTTTCTACGCCTAAATTAAGTTTTTTTCCTACGCTTATGGCGTATTCTATTTCATCTTTTGCACTGTCGTATATTCTTTCGCTTGTATCTCTATAACTCATTAAGGTTACGGCACTTGCATTGTCAATAATGTGAGCATAAGTTGGTTTTGTTTGTCTTCTAAATTCTATATTGTCATTTAACCATATAGGTATGTCGTATTCTATCCATATATCTGGATATTGTATTTTTAAATTGTATGTAAGCGTGATAAATTTGTATAGCATAGTTTCTCGTTTTGCTTCAAAATTCGGGTCTTGATGTGGCTCAATATCTAAGTGCATACCAGAGAACTTATTTGCATATGTTTCTTGATATTTTAAATATTTTGCGATGTCTTCATTAAGTAATTCTGGAGTTTCTATCCACCTATAATCTCCATCTAACCAAAAAACTTTCATATTTCTTTTATTTGCTTGCTTTATAAATTCGTTTGTTTTTTCATTAAAAGAAGAAGTGTAATAATATATCTCTGTTACTCCATTTTCTTTTGCAAAATCTAGATATGATGTATCTAATCTATTATCCCACCACCAAACGCCTAATATTTTAGATTGATTATCATTGCATTTATTATATATAAATAAAGCAAATATGGCTACCACAAAAAGTATAGCGATACATACAAGTATATAAGGAACTTTTTTCATGAGTTTAACATATCATAATGCATTAAAAAAGTCAAAAATATGCAGGTTCAATTGTGTTTTATTTATATGTTTAAAAGGTAAAAAATATATTCAATGTTGACTTGATTTTGTATATAGTATTAGGTATAATAAGTATGATAATAGAATGCAGGAGAGTATATAGATAATATGGGAAGTATGATAAAAGGTTTAAAAGATAAGATTAATAAAAAAACAATGGATAAAGTACAAAATATCGCTGAAACTAATGCGGAAAAGGTAACTGCTAGAGTAGTCAATAGTAATAACTTGAATAGTGCACAAGTAAATTCTATGGATAAGATTAAGCAAAATACATTGCTTAATTTACAAAAATATGTTGGTACAAGAATAAGGGGTCAAATCTATACTGCGGAACAAGCAAAAATAGATGCTGATAATTTAATTTTATTTTTACAAAGTTTTTTAGGGGAGTTAGAGAGAACTGGTTTAATAGATTCGACAGAGACAAAAACAAGAATAGAGAAAATGATTTGGAGAAATGTACTATCTATAGATTTCTTACCGGAAAGTGAAAGGGGGCTTTATGGTAAAACAAATCCAGATGAACATAAAATATATATTAATCCCGAGTTAGATATCCAAAAAAGAACATTGTATTTATTTCATGAGTTAGCACATTGTTGTTTTGAAGATGTTGAGACTATTGTTGACATTCCTGCTATTGGTGATTATAAGCGTTTTAGTACATATTATGGCTATATGGTAATAGAAGAAGCATTAGCACAAAATATAGCCGAAACTTGTCTTTATCATGTTATGGGAAAAGATAGACCTGAAAGAAAGATAAGCAGTGATAAAATAATACCAAATGTTCCATTTTCAACTAATTTTGATTATTACGGTTTGTATCAGCCATTAGCAATAGCTTTTGGACGAACATTGCGTGGAGTTGGTAGTATAGATGATCATAGAGATGATACAATTTTGTTCCAATTAAGTAAAAAGGCATTAAAAGAAAACTTGCTAAAGTCTGTTGTTGACGAATATACAAAAGATGACATTGCGAACGAATTAGAATCAACATTTTTTAAGTTAGCAAATATATATTCTGCGAAAAAGAAAAGTTTTGGGGCAGGTTGGGCAATCGAACGAGTTTTTGACAAAAATGGAAAGTGTATAGAAGAAAAAGAGCTAAACACAACTAAGGAAAATACTGCTAATTATTATATTGATGTTTTAAATCAAATGATAAAAAATGAAGATTATAGACCTGTTCTTAATAATATATTTGAAAGAACGACTAGTCGTTAAAAGTAAAGCACTTAACCAAATATAATTTAAGTGCTTTTTTATATTAAATTTTTATAGAATGTTAATTTTAATAATTATAAAGTGCCTTTACGCAAGTTATCTACTTGGTTAGATTGTATTCGCTGTTTGGTGAAAGGTTGCATAAAGCAACATAAAAAGACATAAGAGCCATTACATCATGGTAGGAAAGTAAGATTTATGATAATGGTGAGTATTTTATTATTGCTATAAGAATTATGATTTGGCAAAAGATTTATATAAAAACATTTTATAATTATGCAGAAATATTTTTACTTTCTGTTTTATCAAAAAAATTTTGAAATGTAATTTTATAAAATATGTCACACAAGTATTGACTTTGAGAAATTATATGATAAAATGCTAAAAAAGGTTGAAGAAGTATTTTATTTCTCCAACCTTTTGCATTTTAAAAGGAGATTTGATATAATATGAGTATCTTTGATAATTTAATACGAATTGATGAAAAAGGCAATCTTATCTATAACGGATGGATTGAATGGGACCATTTTTTAATACCAAATAAGCCAGAATGGTTTAGAGAAATTTTACGAAATTTGATGGCATTTTTGGGACATTGTCTTAATTGCTCTGCTTTAGATGGATGTTATTTATTAGATAATAATCGTCCCGAACAACCATTGCATGAATACTGTCATTGTAAGAAAAATGATGTTAGTTTTGCAATAGTTAAAAGCAAATCAAATGCAGAGTGTGCTATTGAAAAGTTTACCGAATATGTGTTTAAGAACAATAAGGATTCTAAAGGCAAAAATAAAATTTTCTATGATTTGGGATACTCTATTAAAGATTCAGAATATCTAAAGAACGAATATTGTAGACAAGCATTAGAACAATACTTGCTAGGAAATTATAAACTGAAAAATTTGGATAGACGAGGACAAAGACTAGCAATTCCAATTATTTTAAGAAATTCAAAATTTTATAGTGGCTGGATGTTGTGCCCAGAAGGAAAAATTAGAAATACAACACCATTTGGAGGTTGGATAAAATGAAAAAATTTGATTTAGTATTATTGAAAAATGAAAATCCATATAAGCAATATAATCTTGAAAAAAATATGCACGGAATTGTATTGGAAAATTATTTTGATACACTTATTGTATTGTTTTTCAATCCAAAAAATCAAGGAGATTATATTACCGCAACAATTAGTGTATCTGATGTTATGGTCTGCAATGAAAAAATACCAGAAAAGATGATAAATGAATTGAGTTCCAATTTAGACATCATTAAAAGCAAATCAAAGGAAAAGTTTGAACCATTAAGAATAAAAGCATATGATATGGTTGAATTGTTAGTAGAAGATATTAAATATACTAAATATGGCATTCATAAAGGCGATAGGGGTTGTGTAATGGAAGATAATGCAGTTCAAAATTATGTCGAAGTTGATTTTTCTGGCATAGATGAAAATGGCGAGCTTTATGGAGATTGTATTTCGGTAAAAATTGATGATTTAAAAGTTATTCAATAAAATTTTTAGAACTTAGATGATAATACAAACTATGAGATGTTCACTTTCAAAAAATTGAAATTGAATACAAAATTAAAATTTCATTACAAAAAATATTTATTTTGTCATCTTTGTTTTGATTAACATTAGGCACTGCAAAATACTTTGTGCTTTGCGACGCATTCTGATAATATATGGTTACTGTTGCAAATTGTTGCAAATATATCAATTTTAGGCAGTTTTAGAAAGCATTTGACCGAAAGTTAAAAATCTTAACTTTCGGTCATTTTTTATGCCTATTTTGATGATAAAAACATTTGCTACAAATTTTGGGTGTATTTGCAACAAAAAATTAGTTATAAAATCGGGGTTTTAGTGGTAGGAATGAATGGGGCGGTGCGTCAAGAAAACTTGCCGGGGTGCAAGTTTTTAGCCTAAGCCTGGGAGCAACTTGTTGCGGTCTGGCTCCGACAGGAGCGAACCATCGACCCCCACCTTATATCAATTCTGCCGAATTGATGCGTACGCTTCGCTACCTAACAGTAACACCCTGATGCAAAACGTAAAGTTTTGCGGTGTTATTTCATAACACAAGGTGGATATCAAGAGAACAAAAAAAGAGAGTAGATAAACTCTCAACTTTGGTAGGAATGAATGGACTCGAACCATCGACCCCCACCTTATCAGGTAAAGAATACCGACAATTTAGGTGGAAACCCTATATATTAAAGTGCTTTAAATTAAAGCATTTTTTTATTATCTAAAAATAATTGCAACAGTTTATCTTAAAATTACTGTTGCAATTTGTTGCAAATAT
>CASFBJ010000006.1 GCA_949292875.1 uncultured Christensenella sp. | reverse complement strand
TGAATTCATCAGTATATTTACTAAATTTTTGTCCTTTGCTAGCCATAGAAAAAACCTCCTATGGTAATTATACCATAAGAGGTATTAAATTTAAAGTAATCCCTTTTTATTTTTGTGGTGCAAAAATGGGGTTCACTTCATAAAGTCCTTTTTTTATTTTTGTTTTTGAAATTTGCCGTTTTTCTTATGTACTGATACAACTAATCCTTTTTCTTTTGTTAAAGTTTTTGCAAATTTTGAAGCTTCTTCTTTTGTTGCAAATCTACGATATGCTCTTGTTGCTCCATCTTTTTTAACAACCCAATCACCTTTCATTTTGTCATATTTAACTCTGTATACTTCGTGCTTTACTTCTTCTTTTGCATCTTCCTTAACTTCTTCATCTTTTACATTATCATCATTTGCAACTTTGATTTCTTTCTCTTCTTCAACTTCTTGAGTTGTATTTTTAACAGATTTAACTTCACGACCTTCAGGTATAACATTTTCTTCATCTTTATTATTGTCTTTTTTATCTTGATTAGTTTTTTTCAAACACAAAGTTAAAATGATAACTCCTAATACAATGATTAATCCAGCAAATATAAGTACATACGCTAAATTATCGGCAAGAAAACTTAAAAAATTATTCATACACTGCACCTCTCTTTTATAAGTATAACACGATATTATATTTTGTCAATAGTCATGTAGATAGAACTTCAATCATACAGTTTTAAAAACAAAGATGTTAAAGAATTATAACTTGTTCTTAAGACTTTTTCATTACGAACTTCTTTATCTAATGCTGTAATTAAAGCAGAAAATAGTTTCTTGTTTTTATATCCTACAGCTTCTATGCACCCAGATAGATATATATTTATTTCTTCTTTTTTCTTAGCAGATATTTTTTTTGCTAAATTTACTTCATTTTTAAATAATTTTAGTTGATTAGATAACTGCATGTATATATCGTTTTCAACAGATTTTACATCATTATGTATATTCATTGTTTCTATTGAATAATTTGCCGAATTAAACTGAGCAACAACGCCTTCTTTAAAAGGAGTTAGCATACATTTTACAAATTCCGCATATTCATTCCCTGCACCAGCATTTCTAAAAAAGCGACTAATAAAATCATAAAATCTAATTCTGTAATGATCCACTTCAACAAATAAACACATTACAAAAGCGATAATTTTCTTAATATCTTCTGGAGTTTGATATATTCCATTATCACATTCATTCAAGGCTTTCTCATATTCTCTTTGAAAATTATATCCTCTTAAAAAATCATTAATTAAATTATACAACTCTTCATTTACAGCAATACTCTCTAAAATTTTTGAAATTTTAGAATCAGCCATAATAAATTTCCCTTTTATCATATCATCACAAGCATTTATGAAATTTTGAATATTATCTCTATCGTTTAATTCCATAGTACTCATATGTATCACCTCTACTTTATATTATCACATATGCACAAATAAAGCAATTATCAAATATATTTTTTTGCGAAATTAGTTGAATTATTTGCTTAAAAAGAGTATAATGTAATTAAAATATAAAATAGAGGGAAAAATATGCCAACATATAAACCAGATACAACAACAAATAAGCTTATTTTATTATTTATTTTTGATAAAATGGAAATTCCTTTAACAGAAAATAGTATTATGGATATATGTACCAACAAAAATAATTGGTTAAAATACATGGAATGCAAGGAATATCTATCTCAATTAGTAGAAGCAAAACTCCTATATTGTGTACAACCACATAGCAATACTCAGTTGTACTCAATCACATATGAAGGAAGAACTTGCCTTTCTATGTTTTTTCAACAAATCCCTATCTCTATTAGAGAAGACATAACAAACTTTGCAAAAAATAATATACAACATATAAAAAGAAATCAAGAATACACTAGTGATTATTTAAAAATGTCAGACGGTAGTTACTTAAACACATTTTCTATAAAGGACCCACATTTACAACAAAGCATTTTTGAAATCAAAATGCGTTTTGATAGTAGATCTGAAGCAATTGATGCTTGTAAAAAATGGGTTGATAAAGCGCCTGAAATATACGAAAATATTTTTGTAGCTCTTATAAATGATAATTAAGCGAGAAACTTATGGATAATAACACAAGAGTAAACAACGAATTAGAAGAGTACTTAAAAGTAGTAAGAAATTTTAAAATACCAAATAAAAAATCTTACTCTATTTTACCTAAGAAAGATAATGATGAAAGATTAGACAATGTTTTAAATATCAAATATCTTTTAAACGACATACTAAACTCTACTAATTTTTATAATAGAAATATATATTTTAGACATAATGCTATAGCTTTTATTGGTGAATATTTTTGTAGATATTTAGGTTTTGATGGTATCTTTATAAACGTAAAAGAAATAGATGACACAACTCATAATATAATAGAATTTGTTGATGATAAAATTAATGCATACATCTACAGTAATGAAAGCTTGCTAGAAAATGAAATAAATGAATCTGAAAGCATCACTTGTAAATATTTGTTACAAATCATAAAAGAATTATGCAAAATGAAACAACTTGAAAAATGCTCACTATTTTTCAATGGATATGATTTTACTTCCTATAATTCATACTGTTCGTATCTTACCTTTATGATAGAAACTATAATTTTGCACAACAAAAAATATAATATTAATAAAAATTTAAGTACAAATATAACAATTGTTCACTTAAGTATTTACTCTACTTTAATAAATATTTTGCATAACTTTTTATTAAATAATAACCATAATATTGAAATAAGTAATTACAAACTTATTATACAAAATCTTTTATTTTTAATTTCCAAGTTTATATTAGGCACAAAAAACCAGCCGATAGATTTACAATTAATATTTAATAATGCTTTAGAAATTAGAAATAGTTTTGAAAATTATTTTTATAATAGTGAATTGACAAAAGATATTTTATACGCTTTTGATAACTTCTCTATATATGATATAGAGGAAAAATACAATTCTATAATTGATAACATAAAACTCATATACGAATACTACAATCAAGAATACATTAATCTCATGCAACCATTTTTATCACAAAAATACTTAGATATAGCAAATAGATTAATTGAAGAAAATGGTTATGCTTATTTACCATACGCATTACAAGCGCTATACTTTAAAAGTTGTAACTCGAATCTTGGTTTTGAGTATTACTTAAAATTATATAATGATTATTATAAACAAAATTCTTTTGAAAATATATTAAAAGAAATGGACAATTAAATTTATCCATTTTTTAGTATAGATTCAAAATCTTCTTCATTTAAGACTTTAACTCCCAAAGTATGTGCTTTTGTCAACTTAGAACCTGCACTTTCTCCAGCAATTACATAGTCGCATTTAATTGAAACAGAGCTTAAAACTTGTGCACCAAGTTTTTCTAATATTTTAGTTGCGTCAGACCTTGAATATTTGCTTAATGTACCTGTAAGAACTACTTTTTTCCCCGTAAAAAAAGATTGTGTAATTTCCTGTTCTCTAGACTGCAAATTTATTCCTGCATTTAGTAGTCTTTTTATTAATTCTTGGTTTTTTTCATTTTCAAAATAATCAACTACAGATTGCGCAACAATCTCTCCAATATCAAAAATATTTGCTAAATCTTCTATTTTTGCATTTTGTACAGCTTCTAAAGTTTTAAAATTATTTGCTATATCTTTTGCTGTTTTAACTCCTATGTTAGGTATACATAAGGCATATAAAAAATTATTTAATTCAACAACTTTACTTTTTTCTAGCTCATTAAAAAAATTTTTTATTTTTTTATCTTTAAAATTTTCTAATTTCATTAAATCGTTTTCAGTTAGTGTATATAAATCAGCAACACTTGTAACATTTAATACATCATACATTTGCATTATTGTCTTTTCACTTATACCCTCTATATTCATTGCATCTTTTGACACATAATGACAAATTTTATTTATTATTTGCTCTCTACATTCATCATTGAGACAATAAAGCAATGCACCAATTTCTACAACTTCACCACCACATGAAGGACAAACTTTTGGTGCTAAAATTTTTTTACTATCTTTTACTAATTCAGCTAAGCCTGTTATCTCTGGAATAACCTCATTACTTCTTCGTAAAAATACTCTACTAGGACATTGTATTTTCTTTCTTTCTATATCACCCATATTATTAAGTGTTGCCCTACTTATGAGTGCTCCAGCAAGTTCTACAGGCTCTAAAATTGCAGTAGGTGTTATTTTACCCGTTTTACCTACTTGCCAAATAACATCTAGCAAATTTGTCGTAACTTCTTCAGGAGCATATTTGAAAGCCATTGCCCATCTAGGATATTTTATAGTCTCTCCCATTTCATTTCTTATAAAGAATTCATTCACCTTTATTACAGCACCATCTGTCAAATAATCTAAGCCATGTCTTTCATTATCCATATCTTGTACTTTATTAACAACATCTTCAACATTGCTAAAATATAATGATGGAATATTTTTGAAACCATTATCGTGCAAAAATTTTTCTATGTCTTTTTGAGATTGTATAAAACTTCTATCTTCAATATACACTACATTATATAAAAACAAATCTAGATTTCTTTTTGCTGTTTCTTTCGGGTCTAAGTTTCTTATCGCTCCAGCTACCGCATTTCTTACATTTTTTAAAGGTTCATCTGCATATTTGTTATATTTTTCTAATTCACTTAAAAACATAACACCCTCGCCCTGAACCGCCACCTCACCTTTATATTTTATCTTTAAGGGAATAGACTTTATTGTACGAACTTGGGCTGTTACATTTTCGCCGACAGTACCATTCCCTCTAGTTGCAGCGGTTTGTAGTACGCCGTTTTTATAAACTAAAGATATTGTTAAACCATCAAATTTATGTTCAACTCCAAATGTTGCCGTAGGAAAAGTATTTTTTATATCTTGCAACCATTCTTTTAAATCTTCATAAGTATTGACCTTGTTTAAACTATACAATTTTTCTTTATGTTTATATTTTTCTATATTACTAAGAACTTCTGCCCCTACTCTCTTTGTTGGTGAATAGTCTAAAACAACACCTAATTTATTTTCTAAAGCAACTAATCTATCATATAAGCAATCAAATTCATAGTCGCTAATAGTTGGATTATCTAAAACATAATAATTATAACAATGCTTATTTACTTCATCTACCAAATTTTTTAATTCGGTTAAATCTTTGTCGTCTACCATTAATACCTCTTTATATTCGTGTTATAGGTGCAAAATCTAATAATAAAGATTTTATCCCTACTGTTTCAAAATTAACTTTCACCATTTTATTTGAGCCATTGCCTTCTATAGCAACAACTATACCTTCACCATAATGAGCATGATTTACCCTATCTCCAATATTAAACCCAGTTTTACTTTCTGCCTTTGTTCTTATGCCTCCATATTTACTTGCATTTAATTCGCTTAAAGGTTTTTTATTTGTAAAATTCTTTATATCTAATGATCTATCCTGTATTTCATCATACTCATTTTCATCAAAGTAGCTCTTTATGCCGTAATTTTTTACTTTTATTTTATTTGCAGAAGCTTCAAAAGCATTTTTTGACACAAAGCCTAATTCTTGCAAAAATATAGATGGTGTCATTTTATCCGTTTTACCATACATAAATCTATCTGTACAGTTTGAAAGATATAATTGTTCTTTCGCTCTTGTCATAGCCACATACATAAGTCTTCTTTCTTCTTCATCTAAAACTTCATCTCTAATTATAGGAAATACTTTTTGTTCTAAACCTACAACAAAGACAATTTTAAATTCTAAACCTTTAACTGCATGTACTGTTGCAAGTGTAACATTATCACTATAACCATCTGAAGCATCTATATCAGACACTAATGTAACGGATTGCAAATATTTTTCTATATCCGCTTCAGAAAAAGACTCTTCAAACTCTTGAGCAGAAGCTATAAGGTTTTGAATATTCATAGTTCTATTTATGCTTTCTTCACTTTTATCTTTATAAAGTTCCTTTATCCCTGAGTTTCTATATATATAGTCAAGTGTCTCTGATACACTAGATGTTTTACTATAATCTATACAAGAACTAATCAAATTGTAGAAGTCCTTTATTTTTAATTTACTAGAAGCATTAAACTCGCTGTAACTATCTATATTCTTCAAAATGTCTATTAAATTCAAATCAGCATTAACTAAAAATATATTCGCTATCTTATTTACTGTAGTATCACCTATACCTCTTTTAGGAAAATTTATTATTTTTTCAAGGCTTACCATATCATTTGTATTTGAGATAAATCTTAAATATGAAAGCATTATTTTTATCTCTGCTCTATCATAAAATTTGAAACCGCCATACACAGAATAAGGTATATTATAAAGCATTAATTTTTCTTCAAAGTTTCTTGACAATGCATTTAATCTCATTAATACCGCCATATCTTTATATTCTATACCTTGTTGATGTAATGTATATATAGACCTAGCAACATATTCCGCTTCATCCTTATCAGAGTTAAATGTTCTAAAAATTACAGGCTTACCTTCTTCGTTATCTGTATATAGTGTTTTAGGTATTCTTTCTGTATTTTTTTCTATTAATTGGTTTGCTAATTTTAATATGTTTTTTGTACTTCTATAATTTTTTTCAAGTTTAAAAACTTGGCAATCTTCATAATCTTGTATAAAATTTTTAATATTTTCTATATTTGCGCCTCTCCAACCATATATACATTGATCTTCATCACCAACAACAAATATATTTTTATGATATCCTGCAAGTAATTTAATTATATTATACTGTACAATATTTGTGTCTTGAAACTCATCTACCAAAATGTACTTAAATCTTTTTTGATAGTATTCTCTTACATCATCTATTTCAGCTAAAAGTCTTTTTGTATACACTAACAAGTCATCAAAATCTAATGCATTATTACTTATAAGTATATTTTGATACTCTTGTATGCACGAAATTATATTTTCTGCATTACTTAAACCTTCTATTTCTTTTGCATATTGCTCTAAAGGAATATCTTTGTTTTTCATATTTGACAAATGATAATCTATTTGCTTTATACTCCCATCATCATCTTCTTTTTCTTGTTTGTCTTTATTTAATATTTGCTTTATTACTTTATGACTATCATCTGGTCCATATATAGAAAAATGACTATCCAAATTAGTTCCCAACTTAGCTATATTATATCTTAGTATTGTTGCACACATTGAATGAATTGTAGATATCCATACACTACAAGTTCCACCCAAAAGCTTTTCTACTCTTTCTTTCATTTCTTTACTTGCTTTATTAGTGAAAGTTATAGCAATTATATTTTCTTGTGCTATATTTTTCTCTTTTATAAGATAAAGAATTCTTTGTGTCAAAAGCCTCGTTTTACCACTTCCTGCTCCAGCTGTCACAAGAACTGCTCCTTCTGTGGCTAGCATTGCATTTTTTTGTTCTTCATTTAATTCTATGTTAAAAAAATTTTCCATGCTATGAGTATAGCAAATTTTAATTATATTGACAAATGTTTTTTATAAATAAAAAAGAATAATCTTTGATTATTCTAGTTTTTTATTTCATCTTTATTTTCTGTATTGGCATTACTCTTTTCTACACTATCTTGTTCTTTTGTTTTTGTATATTTTTCTATTTCAACTTTTAACTCAGGCCAAACATAAAATTTTTCTACATATTTAGTCCAAATAGGCAAATTTATCATTTTTAATGATGCAGATATATCTTTATCAAAGTAAGGATTTTTAGAGCTTACAGACCTCTCAACTAAATCTATCGCAACAACTGGTTTTTGAGTTACAGAATCAAATATAACAAAATCTACATATTTTGCTTTTATAGCATTGTATTGTCTTAAATCATAATTTTGAGGTTCAACCAGATTATCTACGCCTACTTTAGGTAATATATAAAAATTTTCTTCTAAATGACTACTAACAAACCTAAAAAAATAATACTCACTATCATTTAAGTATTTATCTTTCATCTTTATATTACAAGATTCAGATAAAAAAGGGTCATTATAATCTTCTTTGCTAATACTTTTTTTTAGTACCGCCACCAAAATAATTACTACTAAAAGTACAGATAATATAATTATTGCAATAGTCATTATTTCTTCACTCCCACTATGTGTTTTACAGCAAGAACTTCATTATTTGTAAGCTTATTTTTTGCTACGAAATTTAAAATTTTCATACAAGCTTCATCATTTCCTAAAAGCTTATTTATATAAGCTGATAGTATTAAACCTTCATTTACATTTTGGTAACTATTTTTATCTAAACATTGTTGCAATTTACTTAAAGACTTTTCTAAATATACTATTTGAGTTTTTTTACTATCTTCAATAAGCTTTTTATCTTTTTCATCATCATAAGCTAAAGATTGAATATATTTTTCTCTCTGTTCTTGCTCAATTATGCTTGCCATTAAATAAGCTTTTATATAACTTTCAAAATCTCCCTTTTGCTCACAAATATAAGCATAAAGAGCGTATTCATAAGCTTCTTTTTTTTGAACATAAGAAAATGGAATATTTCTTGTTTTTGTTATTTCTTTATATTCTGCTTTATTTTGTATATTTTTTTCATATTCACCTACTTGTGTTATCTCTTTACCTATACAATTACAAGTAGGACAAACATTTATTTCAAAATAATACAATGTTTGGATAGGGTCTAAAAGCTCTTTTCTAACACTTGGATAATCCCAACTATAATGACAGCATCCACAAACTTTATTTTTATAAGTAGATAAAATTTTTATACCAGCCATTTTGCCTCCAAATTCACATTCTTTTATTCAGTTATATTATACTTAAGTAGCCATTATTTGTCAATATATTTTTCCTACTTGAAATTTTGTATATTAGGTGCTATAATATGTATGATTAAGCATAAGGAGAAACATTTATAATGTCCCTATATGATGATTTTGAAAAAACTGTTCCAAATAATTTACAAGTAAGTTATAAGCCAATCAATATTGATGAAATAACGCAAGAGAACAATAATTATATAGATGCACATATACATAGTAAATTTAGTACAGATGGTTATATGGATATTGACAAAATTGTAACAAGGTGCATTGAAAATGGTGTTGAATGGGCATCAATTACAGATCACAATTCTTTCACAGCAATTAAACAATTAAGAGAACAAGAAAAAAGTAAGGCTCATCATACTTATTTTGAATATGATGGAGTAAAAATCTTTACGGGAACAGAAGTTTCTTGTAAAATGGCTCTTTCACCAAACAATAATTTAAAATTACATATGCTTTGTTATGGTTTTGACACAGATACGGACAACATTCTTCTAAACATGATTGACTTAAAAGATAAAGATTACACGAGAGCTAGGTACTACCCTTTATTTTACCTTTCACAAAAAAATAAATGCTATAATACTTCATTAAAAGAGTTTAAAGAGTTCGCAAAAGACAGCGCGAATAAAGAAGACTTTAGAGGAAGAATAAACTTCAAAGAAACAGTTGATTTTTACACTTGGAAAGGTATCAATAAAGAAAAAATAGAACAAGATTTAAAATGTTTTGATTTTGACAACCCTGCTAGAGATTTGGTAACTATTAATGTTGTTGACTTAATAAATGCTACTCACGCTTCTGGTGGATACTGCGTTATTGCACACCCTACAGCAAATTTTGAAAGGCATAGAAAACTTTTTAACCGCCAGCAAGAAGAATATAACTACTATACAACTATCACAAACAAACTTTTAGAAATAGGTTGTGATGGTATAGAATTAGTCAATAAAGATGACAAATTAACGAGAAATTACAATAATGCTTTTGCTAGAGCCTTTATTCAATCTTGCGGAACAGATACTCATTTTATAGACAAAAAGAATGGTAAAGATATAGGTCAATATAAAACATCTATGAACCAGCAAACGCTTATTTTTAGAATGTTAGAACTAGAAAAAGCAAAAAGCGAAAATAGGCCTACTAAAAGACAAAAGCATATATCAAATATTCCAAATCAAAATACTTACATAGATTTTTCTCAAAAATTATGATTAGAACATAAAAATGGGTTATTATATTGTTTTCAGTATAATAACCCTATTTAATTTACTTTTTTCTTTTTATTAAATACTTATCTTCTATTTGTTCTTTAGCTTTTATTAATGAATCAGGTAATTTTGTAGTTTTATCATTAAGTAGTGCAAATATTTTATCAGGCAACAAAAAATCATCAAAATTTATAATCGTATCTAAGTGAATAAGTATACCCAAATATCCTAATTTTTCAAAACTTTTACTTGCAGTACTTGCAACAAGTTTGCGCATACTATCCCTATAAAATAAAGCATTTTCATATAATTCTAAATCTTCATCTACTAAAACTTTAGCACTTTCCTCTTTTGTTTCTACATTTTTTAAGTATTTTGCTTCAAAATCTTGTATTTCCACCTCAATTATATCTAAACACGCCTTATATCCTAATGTAGCTCCAATTATATCGCCTATAGTTTCGCAAATATAACCTTTACATTCCGCCACCTTTGCAAAATTTTCTTGGTCTATTTTACCAAAATCTTGACTCATTATTTCTTTTATATCTTTTAATTTAGTTTTGATTATTGCCAAATCTTCACTTCTATACTCTCCATCAATCATAAAGCATTTAGGACATTGCATAAAAACATGAGGATATATTTTAACTAATTCACTATTATCTTTTTTAGATAATAGTTTACCTAACTCCATAACTTTTTCATTATCTATTTGAGTATACTCTATATTGCAAAAAGGACATTTGTTCATAATTTTTCTCCTAATAATTTAGGATAACATTAAAAGCATTTTTAATCAAGAATTATTTTGAAATTTCTACTATTTTTTCTTTTATTTTATTTGCTATTTTATCACAATATTCTTTTTCCTGCCCTTCAACAAGTATTCTTATTAAACTTTCAGTACCACTTTTTCTTACAACTATTCTACCCTTATACCCCATATCATTTTCACATTGAACAATATAGTCTTTTAACTCATAATTGTCTAATATGTAATCTTTCATATCTTCATCTACACTTACGGATATATTTGTTTGAATATATTTTTTTACATCTTTAGTATATTCATCTAATGAAACATCTATCTCATTTAAGATATTAAGCATTAAAATACAAGCATAAATACCATCACCAATTATAGACCCTCTAGAAACAATGATATGTCCTGCTTGCTCTGCTCCTAATAACAAATTTTTCTTTTTCATCTCATAACTAATAAACTTATCTCCAACTTGTTGTCTTATTAGTGACACACCTAATTGTTTTAATGCTAATTCTATCCCAAAATTAGTCATTATCGTACCCACAACTTCATTCTTTTTTAATATATTTCTTTCTTTGAAATATTTAGTAAAAATGTATAAAATATCATCTCCATCATAGACTTTACCATTGCGTGATATTACTATAACCCTATCTCCGTCTCCATCAAAACTAAAACCTATATCTGCTTTTACTTGTTTTATATATTTCTTTAGATTTTTTATATTTGTTGCACCACAATTTTCGTTTTCTTTGTTTTTGTACAAATCTATTCCTGTATATTTCGCATTAGGAAATAGCTTTTTTAATATGTTATAAGTTGTTCCATTTGCACAATCAAAACATACTGAAAATTTGTTTTCCTTAATTTCATTTTGCAAATATTTTACATATTTTTCTAAAAGTAAGTTATCTAATTTGCAAGTACCTATATTTTCACTTTTATTTAACGAACACTTACATAAAATTTGAGCGTATCTTTCTAATGTTAAAGTTGTTAACATATCTATTTTCATGCCTTGTGAATTAAATATCTTAAATCCATTGTACTCATAAGAATTATGACTAGCTGTAATCATTACACCAGCATATGCTTTTTTCTTTTTTGTTAAAAATGCAAGTGCAGGAGTAGGCATTTCTCCTAAACAAATACAATCTACTCCATATGACATTAGTCCAGAGCAAAAACTACACCTAAGCAAATCACAAGACTTCCTTGTATCTTCCGCAACTAAAACTTTTGGTTTATCATTTGACTGCAATAAAAATAACGCCAATGCACACCCTAAATCGTATGCCACTTTTGGCGTTATGCTTTTGTTTACTATACCTCTTAATCCGTCAGTACCAAACTTTATTGCTTCCACGGAAACCTCCATTTTCTTATTGCAAAAAGTCACTTATATTTTTAGATATAATTGCACCATCGCTAACTGCTGTTACTACTTGACGCATTTGTTTAGGTATACAATCTCCACCAGCATATATTCCTTCTTTGCTAGTTTCAAACTTGTTGTTTACTAATATATAATTTTTGTCTAAGTCTAAAAAGCCTTGTAAAAATTCTGTTTTAGGCACTCTGCCTATTGCTATAAATACTCCAGAAACTGCAAGTTCTATATTGCTACCGTTTTGATTAACTTTAACTTTTTCAACCTTATCATTACCACATATGTCTTGTAATGTTGAATTAAATAAAATTTCTATATTTCCATTATTTTCAATAGTTAACTCATTCACTCTATTTACAAGCATTTTTTCACCTGTAAATACATCTCGTCTATGCACTATATATACTTTATTACATATATTTGACAAATAGATAGCATCTTCTAAAGCAGAATTTCCGCCACCAACTATAACAACATCTTTATTCCTATAAAAATTTCCATCACAAACAGCGCAATAACACACACCTTTACCGATGTACGCTTTCTCTTTTTCTAAACCTAATTTACGACTTTCTGCTCCTATAGATAATATGCAAGTTAGAGCTATATGTTCCGCTTTGTTTGTTTTTACTATTATTTTTTTATCTTTTTTATCTAGAGAAATAACCTCTTCATAAAAAATAGGAATTTGTAAAGATTGTAACTGTTTTGTCAAATTTTGACAAAAAATAAAAGCATCTTTATCTATAAAACCAGCATAATTTTCTAGTTCTGATGAATAGGCAACTTGACCACCAATAAAAGATTTTTCTATAACAGCTACATTATATCCAGCCCTTTTCAAATATATAGCGCTAGATACTCCGCAAGGTCCACCACCTATAATTATACAATCAAACACTATAAAACCCTCCAATTATTTATAAAATATATATACTATAAAATTATAGGCAAAATAAATATAAAAAAAACATTGTAAATTTTAGAACATTTGTTTGACTATTATGCCCATTTTTGGTATAATATACATGTATTGAGGAGGTGAAAAAATGATTCAATTATGCTTAATTGGCATACTAGTACATTTGCTAGAAAATGACAAAACTACGGCAAAAATTTTAAGTGAAAAATTTGAAATCTCTACTCGTAGCGTTTATAGGTATATAGACATTTTAGCTTGTAATAATATACCAGTTTACACAGTAAAAGGCATAAACGGAGGAATATTTTTAGATAAAAATTTTTGTTTAAGTTCTTCACTCCTTAGCGAAGATGAAAAACATTACCTCTTTACATTACTTAAATGCAACACAGATAATACCGCAACAAATATAAAATCAAAATTGAATTTAGAAAAAAGTGCCTAGGCACTTTTTTATTTTCTTAAAATATCTAATTTCTTTAAATCAAAAGGACAATTAATTATATATTTTTCTTGCACAGATTTTGCATCATCTACACTTTCACCATTTAATGTTTTAATGCTTGTAACTTTAAATGTCTTTCTAAAATTGTCGTCAGGAGCAAGTACTTCTAAAGTATCTCCTACTTTAAATCTATTTCTCATCTCTACTTCAACAAATCTGTCTTTCGCATCACTTGTAACAACTGCAATAAACTCTGAATTTTGTACTGGTGTACTACTTTCTATACATTCTCTTTCTTCTTTTATTTTTTCAGGATTATAAAAACCAGTTGTATATTTTCTATGACTAGCCTTTTGCAATTCTTCCACTAATTCATTTGGTACTTTATCTATCCCATTTTTATACATATCTATAGCACGCCTATAAGCATTTACAACTGTTGCTACATAATATGGTGATTTCATTCTTCCTTCTATTTTAAAACTATTTACACCTGCTTTTATAAGATTAGGAATATAATCTATCATGCATAAATCTTTACTATTTAATATGTATGTACCTCTTTCATCTTCTTCAATAGGAAAATACTCACCTTCTTTTCCTTTTTCTGCTATTGCATAGTTCCATCTACAAGCCTGAACACAAGCACCACGATTACTATCTCTACCTGTGAAATAATTACTTAAAAGACATCTACCACTATAAGAAATGCACATAGCACCATGAACAAAACTTTCAAGTTCTATTTTACTACTTACACTTCTTCTAATTTCTTCTATTTCTTCTAAACTAAGCTCTCTAGCAAGAATTAATCTATCTGCTCCAAAATCTTCAAAAAACTTTGCGCTATAATCATTTACAATATTTGCCTGTGTACTAATGTGTAAAGAAAGTTTTGGTGCAAACTTTTTTACAAATAAAGCAACTCCAATATCTGCAACAATTACAGCATCGGCACCTATTTCTTGTAAATATTGCAAATATTCCTTTAATCCTTCAAAATCGCTATTATGCGCAATAATGTTAACTGTTATATATGCTTTTTTACCTAATTTATGAGCATAGTCTACATACTCTTTTAACTCATCTTCTTCAAAATTATCGCTAAAAGCTCTAAGTCCATATTTTTTACCTGCAAAATAGCAAGCATCTGCACCAAAATGAAATGCTGTCATCAATTTTTCTTTGTTTCCTGCAGGTGCTAATAATTCTATCATAAAATCACTCCTTTATTTTTTTACTTACACTTATCCCATCTCCTACATCATACACTTTTGTAGTAAGTCTTTCATCGGTAGTTACTTCTTGAAGAAATATTCTTAATCCTCTAACTATAGAACGAATACCTCTAGGCAAAAATTCGTTTTCATCTTTGTTTACAAAACCTTTAAATAGTACATTATCTGCAATCAAAACTCCGCCAACATTTAGGAGTTTTATTAAAATAGGTAAATAGTTTTTGTATTGAGCTTTTGGTCCATCTAAAAATATTAAATCGTATTTTTCTTGCAATTTTTCTATTGCAACTTTTGCATCTTCAACTATTAAATTTACTCTTTTATCAAGATTTAATTTCGTAAAGTTTTCTTTAGCAATGCTTGCAACATCTTCATTTTTCTCTATAGTCGTTAGATTAGCTTGTTTACAATTTAGTAAAAGCAAACTACCAGAATAACCAATGCATGTACCTATTTCCAAAATATTAGATACATTTGTATTTTTAATTTCATTCAAAATAAAATCTTTAGACTCATCAAGAATGATAGGATAATCATTTTCACGACCAAATTTTTCTATATCTTTTATTATATTTTCTATATAAAATGTATCGTCTTTTTTCATTTATTTAGTTTAGCACAGATAATAAAAAAAGTCAATAAAATAGCAACCAGCTTACATTTTAAAATTTTTTATAATTATTATTATATTTATTTTAATTTTATTTTTATGATATTATTTAAAATTAAATACATTTTAAAATAATAAAAACATATAAAAGCATATTTTATTGCAAGTTTTGCATTTTATTATACTAATTAAAAAATAAAAAAAAGTACTTTAACATATGTTAAAATACTTTTTCTTTTATTTGTTTATAATATCTAATACCTTAAGGCTTAAATCGCCATTAGGAGTTTCTACTACTACAGTCTCTCCCTTTTTCTTACCAAGTAAAGCTTTTCCTACAGGACTGATATAACTTATATTTCCATTTGCAGGATCACTTTCACTTGTTCCAACTATCTTATACTCTACTTCTTCATCAAATTCTTCATCGTATACTTTAACTGTACAACCAACACTTACTTTTGACAAATCTAAAGTATCTGCATCTACAATTACAGCGTTTCTAATCTTAACTTCAAGTTCCATTATTTCAGTTTCAACTTTTGCTTGTTCAGACCTAGCTGCATCATACTCAGCATTTTCGCTTAAATCTCCATAACTTCTTGCTAAAGTAAGTTTATTTGAAATTTCTTCTCTTTTTTCGGTTATAAGAAAATTATACCTTTCTACCATTTTATCATAACCTTGTCTTGTAACTACATATTCATTCATTGTCCACCTCGCTTTTATTTCACTTGCTATTTAATTTTTAGGCGAAACAAAAAATCAAATTTTTTGTGAAAATTATTTTTTATTAACTTTTATTAGTTTACGCAATATAATACATTATTTATATATACATGTCAAACATTTTATGTATATATTTTTAGTTTTTTATATTTTATTTTAAAACGCTTTTAACATTTTGGTCACCCAAAATTCCACACAATTCATTTAAAAGATATTGGCTTATTGTTACTCCGTGATTTGATTTATAAGGTTTGTTTTCTTCACTATCTACAACTATCACAGTTTCATTACCACTATATCTTTCTAAAACTTTACTTATTTTAGATTTTATCTCTTCATTTTTTATATTGTATTTTATATATAAAACTTGTTTTTTACTCTTTTCTTCATCATTTGAGGCAATCTCATTCCATTCTACCGCTTTATCAACAACTATACTTGCAATATTTCTATCTTCTATACCTAGTTTTCCTTGTAAAGTAACTAATTTATCTACTTTCATTATATTTTTATACTTTTCATAAACTTGCGGAAACATAACAAACTCAAATTCACCATACAAGTCTTCAATAACACCAAAAAGCATTTCTTTATTGCCATTTTTAGTATAATGTTTTTTAACTTCCTTTACCATTCCACCACAAATCACTCTCATTCCTTCAGAAAGTCCATTTTGTTGAAAGCAACTATCAGAATTTTCTTCTAATGTTTCATCATCCATTTGTTCTTCAGGAGTAAACATTGAAGAATTAAATGTAAATTGACTATATTTATCCGCATACTTTTCAAGTGGATGTCCAGATATATATATACCAGCTATTTCTTTTTCAAGTTTTAATTTCTCCTCATAAGGAAACTCGTTTAAATCTGCGTAACTCACTTCATTCATTGCTTTGTCTTCTTTAAGTATTGTTCCAAAAAATGAAATTTGAGGGCTTTCTTGTTGTTTTCTATCATCTAATACTCTTGCTATTATTCTAGGATAAGCTTCAATTAACTGACTTCTATTTAATCCAAAACAATCAAAAGCTCCAGCATATATAAGACTTTCTAATACTCTTTTATTTAAACAACTAGCAGGCACTCTTTCGCAATAATCTTGTAAACTCTTATAATCTCCATGTTCTTTTCTTTCTGCGACTAATTCTTCCATAGCTGTAGTTCCCACACCTTTAAGTGCTGAAAGACCAAATCTAATTTTACCATCTTTAGTTCTAAAATAAGCATCACTTTTATTTATATCTGGAGGCAAAACTTCTATTCCTTCCATTTTTGCATGAGTAATATAGTTTACAACCTCATCAGATTTAGTAATTCTATTATTTAACACGCAAGATAAAAATTCTGGTTCATAATAACACTTTAAAAAAGCTGTTTGATAAACAATAAGTGCATAACCTGTAGCATGAGCTTTGTTAAAGGCATAAGATGCAAATGTTTCCATTTGGTCCCATACATTACTTGCTATTTCTTCGCTTACTCCTCTTTTTATAGCCCCATCAATAGGTGGTTTGCCATCCATTGCAGGTTTCCCATACAAAAAGACCTGCTTCTCTTTTTTCATGGCTTCCAATTTTTTCTTACCCATCATACGGCGAACCATATCTGCTTGACCCAATGTGTAACCTGCCATTTCTTGTACGATTTTCATTACTTGTTCTTGATATACTATTACACCATAAGTTACATTCAATATATTTTCAAGTATAGGATGGTCGTAAGTCACATCTTGAGGATTGTGTTTATTATGAACAAATTTAGGAATATTATCTATTGGTCCCGGTCTAAACATAGCAACACCGGCGATAATATCTTCTATACAAGTTGGTTGCAATTCATGCATAAATTTTTCAAATCCTGGTGATTCTATTTGAAATATAGCTTTTGTCGGTCTAAGAGAAATCAGTTTGTATACTTCTGGGTCATCATAATTGGATTTTGAAAAATCTATATCTATACCATATAATTCTTTAACATACTTAATTGTTGATGTAATATCATTTAAGTTTCTAAGACCTAAAAAGTCCATTTTTAGAAGTCCTAATCTTTCTAAGTCTGTCATTGAGTATTGGGTAGTAATATCTTCACCATTTCTACTCAATGGAATTATATCTATTAGTGGTTCAGGAGCAATGATTACACCACAAGCATGCGTACTACATTGTCTAGGCATTCCTTCTATTTTACTTGCTATATCAACTACTTTTCTTATCTCAGGGTCATTTTGATATATTTCTACAAGTTCAGGAATAGATTTATCATCTTCACCTTCTTTTAATGGTTTTAACCTGAACGCTTTTTCTAAAACATCATTATGTTTTGCTGGTAATGGTGGAATAAGTTTAGATATTTCATTTAGTCTACCATAAGACAATCCAAAAGCCCTACCTACATCTTTAAAAGCATTTTTTGCTGCCATTGTTCCAAAAGTAACTATCTTGCTTACTCTAGGTTCACCATACTTTTCTTTTACATAACTAATGATATCGCCTCTTCTATCATCGGCAAAGTCCACATCAAAATCTGGAGCCGTAATTCTTTCTCTATGTAAAAATCTCTCAAAATAGCAATCATATTTTATACTATCAAGTTCCGTAATACCTATTAGATAAGCAACAAAACTTCCACCACCGCTTCCTCTTGCTGGACCTACAGGTATTCCTTTTTCCTTAGCAGCATTTACATAATCCCATACAGTTAGATAATACTCAACAAAGCCTTGTCCAACAATAACATCCATTTCTTTATTAATTCTATCTCTAACTTCTTTTGTGTCTTCTATTCCCTTTTTCTTTAAGCCATTTTCTATTAGTTTCCACATAAATTCTAAAGGAGTAGAGCCATCAGGAGATTCAAACTTAGGAAACATATAGATATTTTTGTCTATCATATCAAAGGTAAAGTTACATTTGTCTGCAATCTCTAATGTTGTATCTATACATTCTTGATTACCTGGAAATAGGCTTGCCATTTCATCGCCATTTTTAAGATAAAACTCATCTGTATCAAACTTTAACCTATTTTCATCATCTACAGTCTTACCCATTTGTACACACATAAGAATGTCTTGCAACTCGGCATTTTCTTTAAAAATATAATGCACATCATTAGTTGCTACAGTTTTTACACCTATTTTTTTCGCCAAAGCACATAAAGCAGGATATATTTGTTTTTCTTCCATAAGTCCATGGTCTTGCACTTCAATGTAAAAATCTCCTGGAGCAAACATATCTCTAAGTTTTATCGCTATTTCTTCTGCTTTTTCATTATCTCCCATAAGTAATGCTTGAGGTATATCTCCAGCAAGGCATGCAGAACAACAAATAAGCCCTTCTGCGTGTTCCGCTAAAGTTTTGTAATCAATACGAGGCTTATAATAAAAACCATCAACAAAAGCAATGGAGTTTAATTTACATAAATTTTTATAACCTTTTTCATCTTTTGCAAGTATGATAAGGTGTGCGAGTTTTGGTTTGCCTTCCTTTACATGTAGGTCTTCTGTAACATAAAACTCCGTTCCAAATATAGGTTTTATTGCAGGTTTTTTATGTTCCTTAAAATAATCTGGATTTACATTGTTACAAGCATCAAACAATGCTATAGTTCCATACATATTTCCATGGTCTGTCATTGCTATTGCTTTCATACCCATATTATAAGCTTCTTTTACAAGTTTACTTATTCTTGCAGCACCATCTAATAAACTATATTCTGTATGGACATGTAAGTGTACAAAATCTTGCATTTACTTTTGCTCCTCTTCTATCTCTTTAGCTATCTTCATAATTTTTCCAAATCTATAATTTATAGCACTTTTACTCATTCCAGAAAGCTGTGCAAGTTCTTGCAAACTTTCTTCAGAATTTGCAAGCCTTAACATACATATGCTTGACAAATCTTCGCCTAATTTTTCAAGTCCTATAGTATCTTTTATTAGTTCTATTGCTTTAAGTTGAGCTAGTGCATTATCTATAGTTTTAGTCATATTTGCAGTATCACAATTTGATTGTCTATTTACACTATTCATTATACTTCTTTTTGCATATTCACTATTTAATTTAAGCATATTTTCTTGAGCATCAAAAAGCACTAACATATCACTTATAGCTTCAAACTTTTGCAGATAAACTACATATAATTTTTTTCTCTTAACTTCTCTACCATATACATTTATATTTTCTAATAGTTTTAAAAAATCTTGTGATTTTTTTTGTGAGGCAAAAACCCATTCTATATGATAATCTATACTTTTCTTCGTCGTCTCATCAACACCGCTAGCACTACCGCAAGCAATAAAAGCCCCTTTTACAAAAGACTTAATACAGCAATCTTGATTGATATTTTCAAGATATAGTCCATCGTAAAAATTAAAACAGTTATCCTCATTAATGTAAGCAACATCTAAATCTAAGAGCATTTGTTTTACTTTGCTTCCAGTCATAATCAATTCAAATCGTGATTTTTTAAAAAATATTTCTTCACTTATCTTCACTTTTACTTCTACATCATACAAATCTTTTACTATAGTTTCCACTATATCGCATAATTCTTTTATTTGTGTTTTTATGCTTACACTTAGTTCACCATTTGAAAGACCATATTCAGCACTCGTTTTAATTATAGCAGACAAAAAAGCCTGTCTACAACAAGCATTTTCAGATAAATTTTTCAACATTTCGTATTTTATATTTTTAGAAAAGCCCATTTTATAAACCCTTTTTTTCTTTTGGAATAATAACATCATTCAAATTAACTATTCTATCTAGTGGTATGCCATACATTTTTGCCATTTCCATACCTATAGTTTCATCACCCACTCTTTCAGGTTTGTGAGCATCACTACTTATAACAAACTTTACATTTGTTTTTAACATATCATCAACATCTTTTTGACTAAAATGTATTCTTTTACCATTTAATTCTATGTAAGTATTTGTCTCTTCACAAGCTTTTGCCACTTTGTAACAATCTACCTTACATACATGATTTAAATGAGATATAATGTCTATAGGATACCTTTTTACAGCTTTAATATACGCTTGTGTATTTTTTTCTATTCTTTTTTTAGAAACTATATGAAAAGCATCTGCGATTATATTTCCTAATATAAATCTAATCCATTGTAAAAAAGGAGCTTTAACAAAGTTATGAAAACCCATAACTAGCAATTCCAAATTATTAAAATCGCTAGGTATTACATCTACATCGCCTTTAAATGATTTTATATTTGCTTCTACACCTAAAAAAATTTTCACTCCTGTCTCTTGCATTGCCTTGTCAATATCATTTCTAAGTGAGGGCACTTCTTTTCTTTTTATTCCGAAGGCTATATGTCCAAAACCGTGATCAGTAATTGCAATTTGTTTTATACCTTTTTGCTTTGCTACAACAGCATTTTCAAGCACCGTACCTGTACCATGACTATATTTTGTATGTGTATGATAATCAGCAACTAACATAATTGTACCCTCCTTTAAATAATGTATTTATAATATCACAACTTCGCAAAAAATGCAAATATTATATTGTTTTTGTAAAACCTTTTTAATATACTTAATTAAAGACAATATATCCTTAGCCGTTGCACTATTTTTATTAATAATAAAATTGCTATGAACCATAGACACTTCTGCACCGCCTATTTTTTTACCTTTAAGATTGCAATCTTGAATAAGTTTTGCAACAAAATAATCTCCGTTTTTAAAGACTGAACCACAAGAATATTCGTTTAAGGGTTGAGTTGTCTTTTTTAAGTAAAGATATTTAGAAAATTTTTCATCTATGTCTGTCCTATTTAATTTTTTTAAAACAAATGTTGCACTTATAATTATACAATTTTTTTCCTTAAATAATGTATTTCTATACTCATAGTCTTTCTTTGTTATTTTCCTTGTTACAACTTCTCCATTATGGAAATATGTAACTTTGCTTATATAATCGCATACATTAAAGTTAAATGCTCCCATATTCATAAATATTGCCCCACCAACACTTGCTGGTATACCTGCAGACCATTCTAGACCAGTAAGTTGCTTTTCTTTACAGAATTTTATTAGTTGATGAAAAGAAACACCTGCAAAAGCATAAATAGTTGTTGCATTTTTTAGTTTGATTTTGCCACCATTTAATCTTATTATTAATGTTTTTACTAATTTATCTTTAAATAATACATTGGAACCTTTCCCCAAAATGAAAAATTTTATTTTATATTTGCGACATAATTGTACTGCGTTTAGAAGTTCTTTTTCACTTGCTACATTTATTAAATATTTAGCAAAACATTTAACATGATAAGTATGCATTTTTGTGAGTTCAACATTTTCTAAAATTTGAATATTTTGACTATTTAACTCTTTAATAAACTTTTTCATAATAATTATATATGAGAAAAAAAATAGATTGCTAATGCAACCTATCGTAAATATCTTTTGCCAACTTTTCAGTTATACCTTGCACTTTCATTAAGTCTTCTATTCTTGCTTTTTCTAAATCTTCTATATTTGAAAATTCTTTAAATAACAATTTTTTCTTTTTAGGACCAATTCCTTTTATGTCATCTAAAAAACTTTTCACCATTCCTTTACCTCGTAAACTTCTATGGAAAGTAATAGCAAATCTATGTGCTTCATCTCTTATTCTTTGAAGTAATTGTAATTCCATTTTATTTTTACCTATAATTATAGGTTCACTTTTATTAGGAACAAATACTTCTTCTTCTCTTTTAGCAAGTGATATCACATTTATTTCTTGTTTATATTTCCCTGCATAGTTATCAAAAATTTCCATAACACTACTTAATTGTCCCTTACCGCCATCTATAACAAGTAAGTCAGGAACACTAGAAAAACTTATATCTTTGTTTTCGCTATCATTTAACTCATTAAGTCTGCGTTTTAAAGTTTCTTTTAAACTTTCAAAGTCATTATTACCTTCTACTTCTTTTATTTTAAATTTCCTATAATGAGCTTTCGCAGGCTTTCCATCAATAAAAACAACCATTGAAGCAACTTTATATACTCCGGATATATGAGAAATATCATAACATTCCATTCTTAATGGAGGCTTAGATAAATGCAAAATATTTTGTAGATTGTATACTGCACCCAAAGTTCTGCTATATTCTAGTTCTTGTTTATTCATTTCTTTTATAAAAACTTGCTCAGCATTTTTCTTTGCCATATCTATTATTTGTTTTTTAATTCCTTTTTTTGGAGAAATGAAAGCAGATTTTTTATTATGCAAATCGCATAAATAGTTTACCGCATCTTCACTTATTTCATTTATTAATAGTATTTCTTTAGGCAACGCATTATCCTGATAATATTGTAATATATAAGATTCAAAAACATTTTCTTCTATAGACTCTACTATATTAGTTTCTATGCCAATCAATTTGCCATTTCTTATTATTACTAAAGTTATGGCTGTATTGTTTGCATTTGAACTATATGCAATCGCATCTATATTTGCACTTTTTGGTAACTCTGTAATTACTTTTTCATGTACGTTTTGCAACATTTTTATATTATCTCTATACACTATAGCTTTTTCATAGTTTTCATTTTCTACCATTTGTTGCATTTTATATTCTAATTCACTTAATAATACTTCATCATCACCATTTAAGTATTTTATTGCTTTTTTAAGTTGAGCATCGTATTCTTTTTTTATATCATTGTTTATACAAGGTGCCAAACATTGTCCTATATCCTTTCTTAAGCAACTTTTACATTTTTTATCATTTTGAATATTTTGATGACACTCTCTTAAACTAAATGCCGAATTAAGTATACTAACTATATCTTTTGCTCTAAATTTTCCTATATATGGTCCAAAATATTTTGAACCATCGTTTATGACTTTTCTTGTTATCTCAAAATAAGGAAAATTTTTATTATAATCTAATTTTATATAAGGAAAAGTTTTTCCATCTTTTAACAATATATTGTAATATGGTTGATATTTTTTTATCAAATTATTTTCTAATGCTAAAGCATCGTATTCACTTTTACATACTATATAATCAAAATCGTGCACACTATTTACCATAGCCTGCACTTTAATATGTTTTTTTGCATTGTTAAAATAGGTACTTACCCTATTTTTAAGATTTCTAGCTTTGCCTACATATATAACTTTTTCATTTATATCTTTCATTATATACACGCCTGCAGAAGTAGAAATAGTACTTAATTTGCTCTTAATTAATTCATTCATACATTTATTATAACAAATCTATTTCAAATTTGCAATATCTATATCCACATAACTTGAGCCTTGGTCAACTATTTGACTTGTTTGGTCTCCAAGTACAAAATCTCGCATTCCTTCTACTATGCTACTAGTAAATTCTGCACTAGTTAAATCTAGTAAAAATATAAAATTAAATACCAAAAGTACAGCTACTGCCAAGTAAAACACAGTATTTTTTAAAACTTTATGTTCTTTTTTTGTCTCATATACTATATTTGGAGGATATATTGTGCAACAATCATCTTTTTTTGTTTCATTATCTAACTCTTCATATTTCATAACTTTCTCTCCCTTGTCCAAGTTCTATATAATGTATATGCAAATATGATTAAATTAGAACTTTTAATTTATAATAAAATTTTTTACTCTTTTGAGTTTTACTTTATAATTAAGCATTATATTTGAACTATCTTCATTATCAATTTCAACACAAGCCGAAGATGCATCTACATCTGCATAAACTTGCAACACTTTTAAAATGTCCGCTTTTATTGACTCTCCTAATACTCTATTTGATGCTACTTTTTTATCTTTTTTAAGTACATTGTCTAATCTTTCATATGTTTGTAAAGCTTTATTTGAAAAAAACATTGTTATACACTCCTTTTAATCTTTCTTTTTAGTAGTCCAAATATACCTCTATATCCTAAAGTACAATCATATATTTTACTCGTTCCTTCAATAAGATTTTCTGTTAGTAATGTAAATGCTCTATAGGATTTATTTTGTTTTTTCTGTGCACTTACACAACCGCTTAGCACACTTAAGCAATCATCTTCTGGGATAACTCCAAGCATATTAATGCCAAGCAAGTCGTGTATATCTTCAACTGTTAGCATTTCTCTATCCATGATCAAATCTCCACGCACTCTATTTACAACACATCTTATATCATTTAGTCCATAACTCGTTAATAATGATATAACCTTATCTGCATCTCTAATGCTTGAAATGTGAGGAGTAACTACAACTATAGCTTCTTCTGCTACAGAAACTGCCCTATGGAAGCCTTCTTCAATGCCTGCAGGACAATCTAATAATATGTAATCAAAAAATTCGTCTAACTCAGATAATATTTTATTTAACTCGCTTTTGCTTAATCTTATATTTGAATGATTTGACGGCATAATAAAAAGATAAGGGTTTTGACTATCTTGTATAAGTGCTTGTCTTGCTCTACATCTGTTATTTAATACATCAAAAATATCAAAAACTACTTTATTTTCTACGCCTAGTGCAACATCTAGATTATTTAAGCCTATATCCAAGTCCATAACTACAACTTTATATCCTTGCAAAGCTAAAAAGTTTCCCAAGTTTGCTGATATAGTCGTTTTCCCCACTCCTCCTTTACCAGAAGTTATAACTATTTTTCTAGCCATGACAAGCCTCCTTTTTCTTTCATTATGTCAAAAATAGAATAAAAAATAAAGGGCAAATATTAAAAATATTTGTCCTCTACAAAATAAATTATATTTTAGTTTTTATTTACAATTTTTTTAAGTTGATTTTTATCTTCTAAAAGTTTTTTGCTAGCAATTGCATAATTAAGGTACATATCATATGGCGTATATACATTTATATGTAATTTAGCTTTCATATATCCTTCAATCCCTGTAACCTTACTATTACCACCAGTAAGCAAAATACCTGAGATCGTAACATCATTAACAAATTCTGGTGTCAACTGATTTAAGAATATAAGTATACCTTCACATATTTTATCATAAAAAACGCTAAAAATATTGTATAACTCTTTTGCTAGTATTGTATTATTTTTACTTGCTCTAGTTAAAGCATCATAGCCAACAAAGTTAACACTTGAAATATCGCTTGGATAAAGTGAACCTAATTCTTTTTTTATTTGCTCAGCAGTAACCTCATTTACAATAACATTGTATTCTCTATACAAATAATTAGATATCTCTTTATCCAATACATTACCGCCCAATTCTATACTGTAACCAGATACTATGCTACCATTACTTACTAACGCAAGTTCTGTACTATCAGCACCTATATTTACTACCATTTTACCATTAATATCGTTTATATCTACATCTGCACCTAATAAGTCTGCTATTAGACACGGAGCAAAAGTATATTTTCTTATTCCGCAATTAATTGCTAGTATCTCATATTGCCTTTTTTCTTCTGCAGTCAAAGCGCAGTTTAATAAGAAAACAACAAACATTTTATTTCCTAATTTCTTATCTACATAGTTTTCTATAAGTTTTGTAAAATATAGTTGCGCTAAGTCTAAATCTTCTATAGCACTATTTGAAAATGGAGATTCTATCCATATACTACCATCAGTTTTACCAATTAAATCTTTTGCTTTTTGACCAATTTCTTCTAAAAAAACTCTTTTTCCCTTTTTACTAAAAGCAACCTTACTAGGTTCTCTACATACTATACCCTTTCCTTTTTGGTAAATAAGCGTTTCGCTATCACCAAACTTAACAACTAATTCAATATTTGCCATGTAGAGACCTCCTTTTTACAAAACTTGTAGATGCTTATCAAAAGCCTTTTTAAAATCTGGTATAGCCTTTTTCACATCATCTAATCTGCTTTCTTCGCCACTTTTTGGAACTATATTTAGTATGCATTTATCGCCTAAAACATCACACGCTATATGGTCACAAGTTTTACTCTTATCTATAAGCCTTGCCATTTTTACAATAACTGATAACTTTTTAACTATTTCTAAATCTTCATCGTTTAACATATCTTTGTATTTTGCCCAAGACAAGATATCAAACTCATCAAGATTTTGAGATGCACAAGTAAATGCTGCAATTAAAATTTCCTTTTGTGTCGCACCATATATATTTGAATTCAATAATAAATTAAATGAATTTTTTTCAAAATTATATGAACTTATTCTTTTTCCACTATAGGCAAAATAACTAGCTATTTTCAAAATTCTATGTTGAGGCTTGCCATATCTATGAAGAATTTTTAACTCTTCAAATAAATCACTTGCCATATTATATAACCCAACACAATTATACTCAGGTTTATCATAAAAGTAATTACAAGCTTCTAGACTTTGACCTAATATATCCCCAATAGGTTTATCGCCAAAAATATTGTTCATTTCTTTGTATAGCATACCTATAATTATACCTTGCTCATTTACATAAGTACTTTCAATGCCATATATATCAAACAATGCTTTCACTATAGCGCAACCACTTAATATTGCATCTCCTCTTTCTTCATTTAACCCTTTAATTCTTTGCGCTTTTGAAACATCTAAGTCTTTTACAAAATTATATGCCTTTTCAAGCGAATCTTTATCAAGTATAAAATTATGCTCTAGGTTTAGAGCCATTCTCTTACCCATTCTACATAACTTACCCATAATTTTGAAAACTTTACCCATTCCTATAACTTTGAAGCCTTCTTCATCTTCTTGGAAAAAATTTGTTTTACTAAATTGTTCTTTAGCAAAATCTACCATCTTTGTCATTTTTTCACTTGGTGATAATTCCTTATTATCTTCAAAAATTTTAGATAAAGTATAAGGGCCAAAATCAAAGGCGCAAGATTCAAGTATATTTCTTCTGTTATATTTAACAAAATGCACACTTTCATTATCTATATACATAATATTTGCTTTTATAGGGTCCATAGTATATGCATTAGCTAAATGAATACACTTTTCAAGTTCCTCATCTGTTAAAACATCAAATCTAATGCCCATCACATTGTGCAACTCTTCAATAAAACTTCTATGATTTTTTACAGTCTTTAAAACTTGTGTACTATAACCTAATACTTCTTCTACTCCATTTATTTCCATAGTTTTCTTAAAGTTTTTTAAGACTTGCAAAACTTCCATAGTTCTCGCTGGCTTAATAACATTATCTACTTCTATATCACACCATAAATCTATAGGCTCTATTATATCATCAACTATATTTATCAAAGGTTTTTCTGTATATTCAACAATTAACATTCTACAAGAACGCAAATCCATTTCAATAATAGCTAGCTTTTTCATACATTCTCCTAATTAATCTAATATTTTAATATAGCACATAATATTATTTTTGTACATACTTTTACAGCATTTATACAGAAATTATATGTTCTATCTCGTCTCCAACAATTTCAATAACATCTATTCTAGACTGCTTATTTAACTTGTTTTTATATTTTAGATAAGACTGTGCAACTAAATTCACTTTATGCAACTTATAAGGCGTTACAGCTTCTCTACCATAACCATAGGCATTAGTTTTTCTTGCTTTTACTTCTACAAAAACTATGTAGTCCCTTACTTTATCATATGCTATAATATCAATCTCACCTAAGACATTTTTGTAGTTTCGCTCTAAAATCTTGTACCCTTTCTTTTTTAAAAAATTACAAGCCTTATCTTCGTTTTCCTTACCATACAAGTCATTTCTTGTACGTCTTTCTTTTTCTAAAAATTCCATAATCTTTTATTCTTATCCAAAATTTTGTTGGTAATTTTACCTTTTTTATAATCTTGCAATATAGTCAAATATGTTCTTTCGTAATCTAGTTCTCCGCCTTTAACCTTAAATAGTTTTTTATTTGCTATTTTTTCAATTATTTCTAAAGGTTTATCCGTACTTTCTACATTTATTCCATATCTATTTTCTATACCAGAGCTATCTAAACTTATTAATCTTTTTATAAGTGCAAAACAAAGTTCTTCTTTATCAAGAACTTCATCTTTTACACTACCAATAAATGCAAGATTTTCTGCAACTATTGCATTAGACAAAGACGGCCATAATGCACCCGGAGTATCTAAAACTTCTATATATGGGCTTACCTTTATCCATTGCTTACTTTTAGTTACACCTGCTCTATTACCTGTTTCCGCTTTAACCTTTCCTGCCAAAGTATTTGCTAGTGTACTTTTACCAGAATTAGGTACACCTATTATCATTGCTTTCATTGTTATTTTTGCGCCTTTTTCTTTATAGTAGTTTATTCTACCAGAAAGCACTTCTTCTAAAGCTTCTACAATTTTGCTTTTACTTGTTGAAACTGTTGCATTAAGTACTATAACTTTTGTTTTTGGTCTTGAACCGAGTTCTTGTATCCAAAAACTTAATAAATCTCTATCCACTAAGTCTGCTTTATTTAAAACAAAAACTATAGGTTTTTCTTTTATAATTTTTACAAAAGAAGGATTTAATGAACTATATGGCGCACGAGCATCTAATGTATATATAACTGCATCTATATCTTTTATTTCATCTCTCATCATGTCTAATGTTTTTTTCATATGCCCAGGAAACCAATTAATTTTCATATCTAATCCTCCTTTTTTAATAAATCTGGTCTTACCTTTTTAGTTTTTTCTAAAGATTGTTCTAATCTCCACTTCCTTATATTTTCATGATGTCCGCTTAAAAGCACTTCCGGAACTTCTAATCCTTGAAAAACCTGAGGTCTTGTGTATTGCGGATATTCCAACAAATTATTAGAAAAACTTTCCTCTTCTACACTTTCTGCACTATGTAAAACACTCGGCACATACCTACTAATTGCATCAATTAGAACCATTGCAGGCAACTCACCTCCAGTTAATACATAGTCGCCAATACTAATTTCTTCATCTATACACAAATCTATAACTCGTTGGTCTATACCTTCATAATGCCCGCAAACAAGAACAAGATTCTGTTTATTAGAGAGTTCTTTAACTTTTTTTTGAGTTAATGTATTACCACTTGGCGAAAGATATATCACATAGGAATTTTCATTTTTTACACTCATTATACTATCATATAGTGGTTGTACAGACATAAGCATACCAGCACCGCCACCAAATGGATAATCATCGCATTTTTTATGTTTATCTTTAGAAAAATCTCGTATATTTTTAACATTAATCTCTAGTAAACCATTTTCTTGTGCTTTACCAATTAAACTATGATTTAAAGCTTCAAACATTTCAGGAAATAATGTTAAAATATCTATTTTCATATTTTGACCTCATCAAACCTTTTTTTGAAAAATATTATTATATTGTTTTCCAAATCTATAGTTTGAACTATATCTTCCACAAAAGGAACTTGCCACTTTCCATACTTACCTGACACTGTTATAATATCTGCAGAGCCAAAATTTGCTATATCTATTATTTCCCCCATATCTTGACCATTATCTAAAAGAACTTTAACTCCTAATAAATCATCTACAAGATATTCACCTGATTGAACATTTGCTTCTTCTTTATCTATATATATCTCATTACCGCACAATGCTTCTGCCTGATTTCTGTCATTTGAGTTCTCTAATTTTATATAAACCATATTATTGTAAAATCTCATATGTTCTATATTACTCTTATCTGTTTCTTCGCCTACATATATACTTTTTAAATCTTCAAACATAGATAAATCGGTATAAGGATAAATTTTTACATCTCCTTTAAGTCCTTGCGCTTTTACTATTTTACCTATACATAATTTTGACATAAAAACCTCTTGATAATAAAGTTATGGGAATTATATCACAAAAAATGTTATTTTTCAAGATATAATTACAAATTTTCAAATAGTGTAATAAAAAAAATCCTACGAATAATCGTAGGACATATTTTGTATTTAAACAATTCAAAAAACTATTTTTTATTGAATACAGTAATTATACCTGCACAAATTACTGAAACAATAGGAAGTAATATAGCACCTACACCAATAGAAGCTGGTGCTATACCAATTATAAGATTATCATTGTAACCTGATACATGGCAAATAACAAAAATAAGTATTGCTATAGAAACTAAAGCTACAAGTACTGATAATATAGTTTGAATGCTTGACCAATTTACTTTTTTATACTTCTTATTACCTTCTAAAAGTAATTTTGCAACTGAGAATAAAACTAGTATGCCTGCTAAAACAAATAGTATAATAACAGCTATACTAAAAGCCACTTGTGCCCAGTGATATGATAATGCAGACTCTATTTCATTATAAGAAAGTTTAAGAAAATCGTATCCACTTGTTACATTTTCTAACTTTGTTACAATAGCATCTTGACTAGTCATAAACATAGGCATAAGTAGTCCCAAAAATGCAAATGCTCCCATTCCTAAAGCTAAAATGTTTGAAACTAATTTTTTCATCGTGTACCTCCTTTTACTTTTTTAAGTTTAGCACACATTAAATTTGTTGGCAAGAAAAATTGTATGTTATACAATATTTTCTTCACTTTCTATATTATGTTGTCCTCCACTTATTTTGCATATTGAGATTTCGTATGCAGTTCGCACTATATCACCTTGTTCAGTATGCTTTTGATATTCTCTACTTTGTATTCTTCCTGTAACATATACTTTTTCTCCAACTTCAAGCGATTTTATATAACGAGCATTTCTTCCCCAAGCAATACAAGGCAAATAATCACTTTTATTATAAGCTCTATTGACAGCAAGCAATACATCACAAATCTCTCTATTAAAAGGCGTAGTCCTATAAATAGGAGGCTTACATACATAGCCCATAATTTCAACAACATTTGGATTTTGCTCATCACATTCATCATATACTTCTCTTACAAACACAGTAAGCATAAGTCTAGACTTATCATCTACTACTTTGTTATAACTACGAAACTGACCTTTAACAGATATTTTATTGCCAACTTCAAATTTTCCATCAATCATTAATCTTTCACTTATTGTAATAGGAATAATATCACAATAATCTGAAAGTCTTTGTACTGATAACATCAATTCATAGAAACCTTCTCCGTATATTTCATGACTATAAGTTGGAGCTGAAACTATTTCTCCTGTTAAATAAACCTTATTATTGCTTAAAAAATCGTAATTCATATATTAAAAAATCTCCTTTAGTTCTACATATAATTTATCGACTTGAAATTTGTTTAAAGTTTCCCTATTCCTATCTTAACTTCTTTTACATCTTTAACTAGTTCGCTAACTTTTACAAAATTGTACCCTTTATTTTGCAATGAAGTGAGCAAAAGTCTTGTATTTTCAACTACATGTTCCGCATTGTTATGGCATAAGATAATTGAACCATTACTTACTTTATTAAGCACTCTACTTAAGACCTGATTAGGTCCATATCCTTTCCAATCTAAAGTATCTACATCCCATTGAATACCTGTCATATTTAACTTAGATAAAGTAGATATGAGAGCATTATTATATGCACCAAATGGAGCTCTAAAAAGTGCAGGAGTTTGATTAGTTACTTCTTTAATAAGATTATTAGTTTTTATTATCTCAGTTTGCATTTCCTGTATATCAAGCTTTGTCAAATCTGGATGATTATAAGAATGAGAACCTATTTCAAAACCTCGCTCAGCTATTTCTTTAGTTAAATCTGTATATTCTTCTATCCAGATACCAACTAGAAAAAATGTTGCTTTTATACCATATTCATCGCACACATCCATTATTTCTTTTGTTTTATCAGCACCCCAAGCAGCATCAAATGTAATAGCAATATCTTTTTTTTGTGTATCTACTTTATATATAGGATACAATTTCATGCTTTCACCAAAATAAACGCTTGCAAAAACCGTTCCATTACTGCTAAATGTTAGAAAAAAAGAACAAAGAGCAACTATAAGAACTAGAAAAACAATTTTCTTTTTGACTATAAAAAATTTCATAAGTCCTCACTATTTTATAATTATGGCTTGATTATATGCATTAAAAAAACTAAGTTAAATTCAAGAATAAAAGACTAATTTTACATTTTTTATACTTTTTTGTCTAAATTAATGCAATAAACACATTTAATACTATGAAAAAGTATGATGATTTAGAACTTATTATGATAATTCATAAGAATATATTTCTTGAAAGTCTATAATTTTGCCGTTATGAAAATGTTCTCTCATAAACTTTTCATATTCCTGCATATTTTTTGATTTTAAATAATTTTTCAAATTAGACAAATACAAATTACCCATCCATTTTTCATCTTCATACATTTTTGAAAGTGTTTCAGGTGTGTATGACTTAACTTTTAGATTAAAAGAAAAATGCTTTATTGCTTCAGCCAAATATCGTCTAATTGTTCTTACACACACACCAAAATAGTTAGCTATTTCTTCATAACTTTTATTATCAACAAAACGCATTTTAAGTACTGTAGCGTACTTATCATTTAGTTTCATCAAAATATCTTCAATAAGCACTTTTGTTTTACAAAGTGTAACCTTTTTATCTACATATTTTAAAATTTTATCTGCTACAATTTCTGTAGTATTTCCATACCTTGCATTAGACATGCTATGTGCCAAAGTAAATACCCTCCCATCAATATTATTTGCTAATCTAGATAAATTGCTATAACTTTTCAATAATGCTTTAGACCATATTTGAATTTTCATACAACACTCCTATTTTTGTTTAGTTATACAATTTTGTACAATTTTATACATTTTTGTACAATATTGTCAATATGTTAAAATTTTGTTCAGTATCTAGAACATATGTTCTATAATAATTCAAAAAATATGACATTTGTTTGTCATATATTAAAAATTATTAAAAATTTTCCAAATTTAAACATTTGTTTTTTTATTATGTATTCCCTTGCAATATCACTGATTATTTAGTATTATAAGATATATAGGGAGATATTTTATGGGAAAAAGTAAAAATTTGTTTTTAATTGTAGCATTGTTATCTGTATTCACTTCTTATTTTGCATTTAGCACTCAAGCAAACATTACAAATGCAAAAGCAAATGAAGAAAATAATGTAGTTATTGAAAACCTTAATAAAGACACAGTGTACAACTACATTGATGGACCTCATATTATTACTGGTTCAGATGTAGATTTCTTTGTATGTGATAAAAATAATTACATATATCATTTTAGAAACAATGAACTTACGCTTGAAAGCACACAGTTTACAGATATTGTTGATATGCAATATTACAATAACTTACTGTATATTCTTACCTCTACAAAACTTGTCAAATATGATGCAGGTTCAAAAACATATAATGATGTTTTGACTGAAAAAATAACCTCACCTGTTGGAGTTTATATTAATGAATACGGATATTTTGTTGCTAATCAAACTTCTATCATTTATAAAAACAATCAAAACAACAACATTATAGAAAACACTACATATGAACTAGATTTGCAAGCTCCAAATTTTTTATCTATAAAAGACATATATATATCTAATGATTACATAATAAATGTTATTCACTCATCTAGCACAAGTACCATAATTTCAGAATACAAATTAGATGATACATATAGCGCATTTAATCATCAAAAAAGTGAGATTATATATTCTCAATCACCCCTACCCTTTTCTTTAAGTATTTATAACAATACAAGAATGATTAGTTATGACAACAAATTATACTATACTAATAATATACTAGACTCTTCTTCTCCTATTCTTTCAAGTCAAATTTCAAATACAAGTTATATTAGTGGCGAAGTAAAAAATATTAGTTCTTTTACTACTTATGGAGACAAAGTTATTGTATGCGACAATAACCCTATGTCTAATAGCATTCAAAGTTTTAAAATTCAAGACGGCAAATTAGTGTTTGATAGAATTCTTGTTGCATCATGCGGAGCAGATGACGATAGACTATTTAACCCTACAGATACTTGCTTATATGACAATGAAAATATACTTATTTTAGATAGCGGAAACCATAGAGTAATTAAAAATAATATTGAAACAGGTACTAATGAAAAGGTAATAGATATAAAATCTGCGATATTGCTTGACTCAAATACTTTAGGTGAAATATACATTTTAACTAATGATATAAATAAGCAATATTTATATATATACAAAAGTATTAATGATAAAAACCCTACTAAAATAGAAATTTCTAATTATGAAATTTGCGATTTAGAAATAAGCACTACCAATAAGATATATTTGTTAGATAAAACTAAAAAACTACTTCTTACTTTAAATGGAAATTATGAAATTATAGAACTTTTACAATTAAGTGAATTATCTTTCACTTCTTCAGCAAAAATTAAAACAGACGCTAGCGGAAATACTGTATATATTCTTGCTGACAATATTATATATAGCACACAACTAAACCAAGAAGAACTTAAGTGTGACACAAAATTACAAATAGAAAGAGGAAACATTATAGACTTTGTTATAGACTACAAAAATTACATATATTGTTTAAATAAACAAAGCTCAAATTACTCAATTGAAAAATACTCTTCTTCAAGCAATTTTATAACATCTGTCAATATTGAAAATGATGAAGAATTTTCTTCACTTTATTTAAATCTAACATCTGGAATATTGTATTCTATAAATCCTACATTAAACAAAATTGTTAGCATACAAATTAAAAATTATATAAATGCCTTAAATGAATATGAAAACGATTACTCTTTTAGAGAAAATTACCCTACTACAGGAGCAGATTTTGCTAAAGTCAATCAAGAATGCCAAACATTTAAATATCCTTTTAATGTTGAACCTATTCAATCATTAGAAAAAGATGATATGGTTATAGTTATTTCTAGAGAAACTAAAGACAATAAAAATTTTGCATACATTCTTATAGCAAATAAAGAGCACGCAAACATTTTAGCATATATAGACACTGCCCTATTAGACTATAATGTAGAAGAAGAAAAATTAGATTTTGATGAAATAGTTATCACTGCAAGTAGCGGAGCATATTTTTATTATTTCCCTACCGGAGAACAATTTGAAGACAAACAAACTTGTAGCGTACCAAATAGAAAAGCAAATGTTGGCGACACATACAAAGTTATAGGACTTGCTCATGGCTATGCAGACTATTCTGGAATGAACTATTATACAGTGCAATTAGATACTGGAGAGATTTTTTACATAAAAGAAAGATACGCACAAAATGCTGACATATTAAAGCCTTTTATAACCTTACAAGCAGATGCTAGAGTTGAAAAAATACTTTCAAGCGACATTATATACATATATCAATACAACGAAGAAACTAGAGAATACGAAAGAACAGATATTACTTTAAAAAATGGTCAATACATTCAATTATTAGACTCATACGACAGTCAATCACCTTACCTACACATTAAGTATCAATACGATGAAAAGACATTACTTGAAGGTTATGTAGAGACAAAATTTGTCGTATATGAAGACTTAACATGGCTACGAATTGTAGGAATAGTATTACTTATTCTTTCTATTATTCTTATTGTTATTTCAATTAATTTAGTTTATCACTTTATGAAAAAAAGAACTATAAATAAAATAGACTACGAACAAATCAATATAGATAAAGAATAAAAATTATTAAATACATATTTATTCAAATTAAAAAAAAATGAGCATTGAAGTGAACCCCGTAGGGGTCACTCAAAATAAAAAAGGACTTAGGGAGAAATTTTAGATTTCTTCCTATTTTTTAATCTCTTTGTATTGTAAAATTCTATCCAATCTTCAACTAATGCTTGATATTCTTCTATATTTTT
>CASFBJ010000005.1 GCA_949292875.1 uncultured Christensenella sp. | reverse complement strand
TGAATTCATCAGTATATTTACTAAATTTTTGTCCTTTGCTAGCCATAGAAAAAACCTCCTATGGTAATTATACCATAAGAGGTATTAAATTTAAAGTAATCCCTTTTTATTTTTGTGGTGCAAAAATGGGGTTCACTTCATTTGGAGTTCTTTTTTATAGATAATATTTAATTTTTTTATTATGATTTAGATAACATTTAAGTAAAATATTTATCATTTTTTTGTATATAATTAAGTGAATAATACTCTTTATATAAAATTTGCATTAATTTTTAATTTTGCGCCTATATTTTGCTTATTTATATCTTTGTAACTTTTAGTTTATATATCCTATGTCTATATATTTCTAAAACTTCTAGTTTCATTCTTTTGTACTCAAATACAACACCTTTATTAGGAAGTAAGCCAAGATATTCGCACACCCAGCCACCAACTGTATTTGATTCTATTTGCTTTCCTATATCAATTTTAACTTTAAATAATGCAAAAAATTCATCTAAATCTGCATTACCTTTTACAATGTATGTCTTTTCATCTATTTTTTGAAAAGGTTCTTCTACATTGTCAGACTCATCATAAATCTCGCCTACAAGTTCTTCTATACAATCTTCCATAGTAACAAGACCCTCTGTTCCTCCAAACTCATCAAGAACTATAGACATTTGTGATTTATTTTTTTGTAATTGTTTAAGCAAATCATCTACTTTAACTTGCTCTTGTGTAAAAATGACAGGTTGAATAATATCTAAAATATTTGTTTTTTTATCGTGCATAGCAAAGAAAAAATCTTTTTCATGAATAAAGCCTATAATATTATCTATAGATTTATCATATACGGGCAATCTTGAAAAACCAGATTTTTTAAAAACTTGAAAAATCTCTTCCATTGTTAATGACTTATCTATAGCAGTTATATCTACTCTAGGTGTCAAAATCTTAGAAACTGGTGTATCGTCAAATTCAACCGCAGAACGAATAAGTTCGCTATTGTCTTTATCTATACCGCCAGAACTTTCAGCTTCATTTATTATAGTAATGAGTTCTTCATTTGTAACGCTGTCTTTTGGTGTCTTTAATATCTTTTTCCCTAATCTTTGAAGCATAATAAAACAAAAACTCAAAGGATAAAATACATAACTTAGTAAAAATATTATTGGTGCTGAAAACATAGCAAATCTTTCAGGAAAACTTTTTGCTAATGTTTTTGGCAAAATTTCACCAAATGTAAGTATTACAAGCGTCATAATAACAGTTGTCATAGTCGCTGCAAGTGATGGGTCATTTACCCAAACTTGAGCAAAAAGAATTGTCGCAATAGTTGTTGCTAAAATATTTACTATATTGTTTCCTATTAGTACATTTGTAATCAATCTATCATAATCATTCGCAATTTTTAAAACTAATCCCGCTCTTTTATTCCCATTATTAGACCAGTTCAAAACTCGTATTTTATTTAAACACGAAAAAGCGGTCTCAGTAGCACTAAAGTACCCAGACATAACAACTAACACAACTAAAACAATTATAAGCGAGCCCATATGTAACTCAAATCTCCTAAATATACAATAATTATAAAATTAAAAATCTATTTTTATTCTTCAATATATATATCATACTTTTATATTTATGTCAAATTTTTTAAGAAAATTAATTTTCTGCATGATTTTAGTTTAATTTTAATTTTTGTAAATTTTTTAAAATTAAAGTTAAATTTTATCCATAATAATAGAAAAAGTAGTCGTTTGGACTACTTTTATTTATTAATTTACATTTTACAAATTTCTTTTAATGCATACTTTTGCTTTACCATTACTCGTTTCTATTTCGCAAGTAAAATCACACTCAGTAATGTCTACTATATCACTTAATGTTTCATTGCATATATAGTCTATCCATTCGCAAGGTACATTTTCATTAAAGCTTATGCTTATCCTTTCTGTTAATTCACAATTTAGTTGTTTTCTTGCATCTTGAATATTTCTTACTATTTCTCTAGCAACACCTTCTCTTAAAAGTTCTTCCGTAAGTGTTAAGTCTAAAGAAACTAATACTCCATCTTCTGCAAGCACATGAAGTCCTTCATGAGCAACATAATCAACAATCAAAGCTGCTTTGTTAAGTTCAAGTTCGCCTTCTTGCATTTTAACAAGAACGCAATTTTCTTTCACTTCAAAACTTTTCTTCGCTATTGCCTTATTTATCTCGCCCATATTTTTTGTGTAGTGTTCTCTAATATAATTAAAGTTTGGTTTGTAGATAATTGTTGCAATCTTTTCCACTTCGCTAACTAATTCTACACTCTTAACATTTATTTCTTCAGCAATTATTTTCTCATATTTCTTTATAGTATCTAAATCTTCTTCCTTAGAAGTACTTACCATAACTCTAAGTAACGGTTGTCTATTTTTTACATTATTCTTTTCTCTTATTACTCTTGCAAGATATATAGTTTTTTGCACTGTATCTATTTCTTTAAGCAACTTTTCATCTTTATAATTTTCTGGAACTTCATTCCATTCTTGCAAATGAACAGACTCACTTAATCCATGCAAATGACTATACAATTCTTCTGCTAAAAATGGAGTTATAGGTGCTAAAAGTTTACATATAGTATCTAGCACATAAAGCATTGTGTCGTAACCTTGTTTTTTGTCTTGTGTCATTTCCTTACTATAAAATCTTCTTCTTGACCTTCTAATATACCAATTTGTAAGTCCATCAACAAGTTTTACAATATTTACTACATATTTGTCTATTTGGTAGTTATCCATATTTGTGCTAATATCTTTTTCAACATCGTAAAGCAAGGCAAGTATCCACTTATCTAATTCATTTGTAGACTTTGGAAACTCTACTTTTTCTGGATTGTAAGAGTCAATAATAGCATAAGACAAGAAAAAGTTAAATGCATTCCATAATGGAATTATAATAGTTTTTAGTTGGTCTTTTACCCCATTATCATCAAACTGTAAATCGTTTAAAAGTACTGCCTTACTTTGATATAAATAAAGGCGTAGGGCATCTGTTCCATAATTTTTCATCAAATACATAGGGTCTGTATAATTCTTTGAAGATTTAGACAACTTCTTTCCATCTTCTGCAAGCACAGTTCCATGTACAATTGCATTCTTATAGGCAGGTTTATCAAATAATGCAGTAGAAAGCACATGCAAGAAGTAGAACCAACATCTTATTTGGCCTGTGTATTCCACAACAAAATCACTAGGGCTATGTGTATCAAACCATTCTTTATTCTCAAATGGATAATGCAATCTTGCATGTGGTGCTGAACCAGATTCAAACCAACAATCTAAAACTTCTGGTATTCTTTTCATTTTTCCGCCACATTCACAATCGTACACAACTTTATCCATGTATTGTCTATGAAGATTATCCAACTTCATTCCGCTTTTGCTGTATATTTCTTTAATGCTACCTAAAACTTCTACTTTTCCACATTTTTCACAAGTCCAAACTGGGAAAGGCGTGCTCCAGTATCTATTACGAGATATATTCCAATCTCTTGCATTTTCTAACCAATTTCCAAATCTACCATCTTTTATTATACTTGGAATCCAATTTATTTCTTGTGCTTTTTCAAGTAATTTTGGTTTTAACTTTTCTATGCCAAAATACCATGCGTCCATTGCTTTATATATAAGTGGATTTTTACATCTCCAGCAATGTGGATAATTGTGTTCAATAGTTCCGTCTGCACATATTAAATTTTTTGAATATAAAAATCTTATTATATCACTATTTGCTTCTATTACATTTCTTCCTGCAAAATCTGCTACTTCGCTTGTAAACTCGCCTTTTTCATTTACAGGATTAACAAGCGGTATATTGTATCTCTTGCAAGCCCAATAATCATCTTCACCAAAGGCAGGTGCTGTATGAACGACACTTAAACCTTCTCCATCTGCGACATAATCTGCACAGATTACTTTAAATGCTCCATCTTTTTTCTTTTCTGCAAAATATGATAGCAAAGGTTTGTATGTTTTATTTTCGAGTTCTTTTCCCTTTATCACCTTAATAATTTGTGGCTCTTTCCCAAATACTTTTACATAGTTTGATAACGCATTTTTCCCTGCAATATATATCTTATCGCCCATATCTACATAGGCATAATCTAAGTCTGCATTTACTGCAAGTGCCATATTTGAAGGTAATGTCCAAGGTGTAGTTGTCCATGCTAGCATATACACTTTTTTATCGTTAAAATTTTCATCAAGTTCAAAATTTGCTATTGTCCACCTATCTTGTCTAGGCCTAGTTGAATCTGACTCTCTTGTTTCAGATAAAGATAGCGGAGTTTGACATCTAAAACAATATGGTGTAACCCTATAATCTTTGTAAATATATCCTTTATCGTAACAAGTTTTAAAAGTCCATAGTACGCTTTCCATATATGGCAAGTCCATAGTTTTATATGCCTTATCGTAATCTACCCAACGAGCCATATGTAGAATGTAGTCTCTCCATGAATCATTATTTTGAGATACAACATTAAAGCACTCTTCATTAAACTTTGATATGCCTATTTTTTGTTCTATATCACTTTTTTCGCTTAACTCAAGTTTCTTTTCTACCATGTGTTCAATAGGTAACCCATGACAATCCCAGCCCCAACTTCTTGCGACTCTATAACCTTTCATTGTAAAATATCTTGAAATCATATCTTTTATAAAGGATACTAAAACTGTTCCATGATGTGGCATACCTGTTGGAAATGGCGGACCATCATAGAAAACTTTTTCACCCTTACTTTGTTTATTTACAGATTTATGAAAAGTATCATCATTCTTCCAAAATTCAAGCATTTCCTCTTGCACCTTAGGAAGATTTGGTTTTGCATCTAATTTTGTAAATTTCATTTTAACTCCTAAAATATCTAAATAATTTACATTTTAGCATGCAATAGAAAAATTTTCAAGTATTTACTATTCAATATTTATGCAATTTAATTTTTCATTAAACATAGGTTTATATGTTTTGATAAGCATTAATTTATTATTTGTAAAAATAGGTACTACAATGTACTTACTTTGTCCATATCGCACAATCTTAAATCTTGTTTCTTTTCTTCTTTCTTTACTAAAAGTTCTATATAAGCAAGAGTAAAAGCGCTTAATGGTATTTGATTTTTATCATTTATATTTGTTCCGCAAACTATACGGCTATCGCTAGGAATGTTTTGTAAAAAAGCATTATAGAGCATATAAAAAGCACTATCTCTATCGTACTTCGTATCTGTTAAATCTAATATGTAACTTTCTATTTCATTTTCCATAAAACATTTTGCAAAATTTGTTATACTTGAACAAATTAATACTTGTTTGTCATATTTTTCTATCACATTTTTCATAAAATCTGTACTTTCTTGATTGCATGATATAATAACAACTTTATCTCTCATTTATTAAACTCCTATTTAAGTAAATACAAAAATAATTTTAACAAATGCTAAAAATAAACTTAACAAATAAAAAATAAAAAATTAAAAGATTGTTTACTATTATATTATTTTTTGTATAATATTGTCTTTTAGTTCAAAGATAAATAATCACATCATTCAAAACTACATTTAAAAATCTTTATAAATATTAATAAAGTTTTTTCTTTTCTTTTTTGCATACTCTAATGACTCATAAGCACCGCCCCATGAATGACTAACATAAAAAATTATAAAATCACTATTTTCTATTATCCACCTATTTCTTTTTGTTATAGCAAATCTCAAAGGACAAGTTTCTAAATCTGGATATATAATTTTATCGTATCCATGTAATATATTTTCTTTATTTTTCAAATACGAATTGTAAATATATGGCGTTATAAAATATATTTTACTATTTTGAAATTGAGTTTTATATTTAAGACAACAATTTTTTACTAAAGCATCAAAATTACCATATCCTCCTAAATAAAACTCTACTTTCTCGTTATTAACAATTTTTTTAATTTGCAAATATACCTCATGCTCTATTTTCTCATTATAAAAAATATCTGCATGACCAAAAAAACTTATTATCATATGCTAAGTTTAGCATTTTATTGAATAAATTTCAACTAAATGCTAAGTTTAGCAGTATTTTTTTACTTTGGTTGCATATACTACCATTGATTTGGAGGTATACAATGAAACTAGAAGATGCCATAATACTTAGAATAGAACAGTTGTGTATAGAAAAGAAAATGACTAAGTACGATTTATCGTTAAAAAGCGGAGTACCTCAATCTACTTTAACTTCAATTAAAAAGAAACGAAGTGCCTCTGCAAAAATAATTACACTTTATAATATTTGCGAAGGTTTTGATATAAGCCTTGACCAATTTTTTTCATCTCCATTATTTGATAGAACTACACTAGAAGAATGAAATATTAAAATTATAATACTTTACATAATAATAAATTATAATTAAAATTAACATAAAAATATGTATAAAGTTAAAGTTTTAATTAAATAAATTACAAATCTTATTTATACAATTTAATTACAAAATAAAAGATTAGTAAGAAAAACTTGTTTACTAATCCTTGGGGTGAACCCCAAACTAACTGGAATATTTTTCAAGTAAGAAAATGTTCTATCTTTTAACATATCTGTCTTGTAAAACATTATATAGATATGCCACTTTTCCTTTTATATTTTATATTGTAATGATATATGCTTACATATATTAGCCCTATAATAATAAGACTAAAAATAAGCGCTAAAACACTTAAAAAATAGTTAGATATGCCAAACATAGAGCCAAAAGATGAAGCGTCAAATATGATATATGGAAACCATGTTATTGAATATGCAAATTCACCTAGAACTTTAACAATAACATAGTATAATACAAGATATGATATTATGTATACATAACAAAATTTTGATTCGCTGCGCACAGATTTCACTTTTAAAAATATAATTAACGCAAATATGAAATAAATATAATGAATTAAAATATTTGTACCTAAGTTATGAAATGCAAAAGCATTGTAAGCATACAAACCAAAAGTTATATTTCCCGAAGAAAGTTCAAAGCAAGTATATAACAATGTCGTAATTATGTAGTTTGTAAATACAAAACTAAGTATTGTATCTTTTCTTAAAAATGTATGCAATTTATTAAACTTGAATATTTTAGATAGTCCAAATAAAATACACCATATAGAAAAAAAGATTAAAGTATGATATGTAAAAAAACTAAAATCAGCCCACATACTAACTACATTTGTGCCTATATAAATTTCTATACCCTCATTTTCAGCATAAAAATAGTCCAGATATGAAAAGTGCAACATATGACTTAAAAATAGCCACAAACCAATGATACCACATAAAAGTATTAAAATATCATATACGCTTATTCTAACTTTTTTAATTTCATTCATAATTTAATTATACTATAAAAATGTAATATTTCAACAAATTATTATATATTACTTAATGAAACAGCTTGTTATCTATAAATAATATATTTACATTCTTTTGCTTAAATTTTATACAATCAATTTTATTATAACAAAAAAAGAGTTTTCATCTACTCCTTCTCGTTTCTTGTTGGTGCACCCATAGGGATTCGAACCCCAGACCTTTGCGTCCGTAGCGCAACGCTCTATCCAGCTGAGCTATGGGTGCATACACAAATAGTTTTACAATGCATATTATACACCATTTGCATTCTTTTTGTCAAGAGAAATATATATTTAAGCATTATCACTTTTCTTTTAAATGTGACAATAATTAAAAAATTGGCAAAATTATTTGCCAATTATATTTGAGTAGAATTTATTTTTACTCTTTTAATATACATTTGATTTATTTTTCATAATTGTCTTTTGCAGTATACTTTACTTAAACTTAATAATTTTATTATCTTTAATACAATATACATTATCAAATATATCAAAATTATTTAATTTGTGCGCTATTATAAATATTGTTTTGTTGTTTTTTAAATTAACTAGGATTTGAAAAAGTTTTTGTTGATTATTAAAGTCTAAAGCACTTGTTGGTTCATCTAATAAAATTATCTTACTATCTTTAAGCAAAGCTCTAGCTAGCTCTATTCTTTGTTTTTGTCCACCACTTAAATTTGAACCACCTTCAAACATTACTGTATTGTATCCATTCTCAAAATTTAATATCTCATTATGGATATTAGCTAATTTACAAGCATTATATATTTCATCTTCTGTTGCATCAGTTTTTACAATTTTAATATTATTATAAATAGTATCACAAAAAATAAAAGGTTCTTGGTTGACAATACAAATGTCGTTGCGTAGAGTTTTTTCGCTATAATCATTAATGTCTATATTATCTACATAAATTTTGCCATCTTCTATTTCATAATATTTTGTTAATAAGTAAAACAATGTAGATTTACCACTACCTGAATCTCCAATTAACACATTTAATGTATTAGGTGGTATACTCATATTTAAGTTATTAAATATTTGTTTGTTATCATAGTTAAAACTTAAGTTTTTAAATTGAATTTGCCCATTAACAATTTTGTTTTGATTATTTCCAAAGCATTCTAAATCGTGTGCATCTATTATTTCAAGTATTCTTTGTGCATAATAATCGCCATTCACATAATAGCTTTTTATTTTTGAAAAATAACTTACTGTATCATACATTAAACTTTTGTAATTAAATACCAGTATTAAAATAACTATAGTTACATGACCTTGTGGTAATAGCCATAACATTGTAACAAATACTAAAACCGCATCAATTATCCATTGACAATATGTACCTAATCTTGAAATTAAAGAAAACTGCACTTCTTTTTTGTATGTTTTATTTAGTAAATCTTCATTAACTTTTTGTAGTTTATTATTCACTTCTTCTTTTATGCCAAAACCTTTTATATCTTTTATACCATAAACAATTTCATTAAAACCGGAATTCATCTTTTCTGTTGCATTTTTGACCATTTCTAAATTTTTTACATCTAAGCTAACCTTAATGCTTTCTATTATAAATAAAATAGATATTCCTATGGTAAAAAACAATCCCAATTGCCAACTTAAAAAATAGATAATTATAAGAAATGTTAAATTTGTAATCATATCAACAAAACCGCCTGCAACATTACCCAAAAAAGAACTTATTTCGTTAACATCATCATTTATTCTTTCTATATAGTATCCTGTTTCTTTTTTTGATATTGTAGAATATTTAGTATTTAGTAAATTTTTTACAATATCTTGGCGAATATCATTACTAATTTTTTTAGTTAAACTAAAGTGGAACTTACTCCACAAAAACCAATTTATATGATGAATTGTGATAGCAACAAGTATATATATTGTATAATCAATCGCCTTTTGTGTTTGCTCATTTGTAATTCCTATTAATTGTTCACTCATTAAGAAAGATACAAACACTCCTAATCCACTTGCCAAAAACATAACTATGAATAACAATATAATTAACTTATAATATTGTTTGTAATATTTTTTAAATTTGTACAAACTTTTAAACTTCTTTAAAAACATAATATCAACTCCTTTATTTTTATTTTAAACAATATAAAACAAAGAAGTTTCATCAAAAAAAGTTCACAAAAAAGTGAACCTTTTATCGCTTATTTTATTATAAAAAACTAAAAAAGCAGATAAAACTCACTAGTTTTATTTGTATACATTTCTACACATAAAACTAGCAATTAGTTTTATGTGCCTAATTAATTTTCAACTTTAAAATAATCATATTTTTCATCTCCTCAAAAAAAATGTAGCACGCATATTATAAAATGTCAATACCGAAATTTAATTTTAATAGTAATTATTAATCTTAAAAATAAAGAAGACAATCTAAACTCTAAAAGATAATTTTTATTTATAAATGAAAAAGTCCTATACATTTTATATAGGACTTTCTTTATATTATACAATCAAATTTATTTGGAAATCTTTTACTGTTTGTGCTAATGGTGCAAAATAACTAGACAAAAATTCATTAATTGTTACAAAATAAGTTCTTGTTTCTTCATCTAAAGTATCTATATATTCTTCAAAAGATTTATTTTCTTTGTTTACTATATAATCTTTATAATTTACTTCATCAAGCGCTTGTTTAAAGTAAGGAAGCATACTCAAAAGACTTTCAAATCTATTTTGACAAACTTGCAAATATTTCAAAAGTTTATTAGCATAAGGTTGAACTTCATCTAATTTATCACCTTCTTCTACATTTTCTTTACTTATTATATCATCTTTAAAAGAATTTAAATTAAAGTCAATGCAATCTTTTATTTCATTATAATTATCCGTTACCATATACTTATCGGCAAATTCTTCACTTGTATTTACACCTGTATACATTACAGCAAATGAGTCATAACTACTTAGAAAACTACATTCATTTCCATCTACTAAGAAACTAATGTCAGTAAGCACTGAAATCATATAATTCATATATGAATAAGCATATACATATATAGCCTCATTCAAAATATATTTGTTTTCACTTACTTGAACTAAATCACTCAAATTCACCTTATTAAAATCATAATTAGTAACAGAACTTAGATACATATCCATAAAAAGGTTATTTAGATCAAAACAAGCTTTTATCATATTTTCATATGATTTCTTAATGTTTTTCAATTCATTATATATGCTTTTTGAAGCATTTCTGTAATCTCCACCTTCAGCAAATGTAGCATCATTATTGTTTAAAATTTGCATACTATTCAAAAGGTCAGGCATAGTGTTTTCTACTACTTTTATTGCCTCATTTACAGCATTTGCTTTCTCTCTATCTATATCGTTAGCATTTGTATCCATATACTTATATAAAGAACCTATTTGTGCCATACTTCGTGTTAAAATTGGTTCATATATTGCTTTAATTACATAGAAATCTGAAAATGTATTGCTTTTATCGCCTCCCAACCAACTATTGTATATAGTTTTTTCTTTTTCTAGAGCATTAGCTACATTATCTTCATATGTAAATGTTGTAACAAAATTCCCTTCTTTATCAAAAGAAAAAATATCATTTTCTTTATTAATAAAATCTTCAAAATTTTTGCATACAATAGCACTATCCATTTCACTACAAGAGCAAGCAGTAACAAAAGCACACATTATGCACAATATACACACAGCAATTACATTTCTAATTATCTTAAATCTACTTTGCATACTTTATCTCCTTACTTTGTAATTTTATCAAGAAAATTTGCAACTTTTTCTATATCTTTACTTAATTGCTCATTCTCATTGTTTTCTTCTTTATATTTATCCAAATCGTTTACTATTCTATCTAGATTTACACTTGTAGAAATATTCATTATTTCATTCATTTCAACAGCATTATCTAAAATAGATGCTTTATATTTGCTAACTTTATCGTACTGTACTAATTCGTTGTTATGTGCAGACGCATAATCTTTTGCAGCAACACTAAAATATTTTTTTGCATATAAAGTTTTTATCTTTTGCATAAATAATTCTTCGGAATACTTTTGACTAAAATAATGCTTTAATATAAAATCATTTAACACACTATTTAAAGCTATTGTATTATCCATACAATTTATTATATCATTCTTAATCTGCTCCATATAATATTCCATATCTAACGCAGTACCCTCGCTTTGAGCTTTTACGCACTCATCTATTGCAATATTTGCCCTATTTAACGACTCTTTCATTTTGTTAAGATACTCTGTAACTTCGGAAACAGACTCATCTTCTACTCCCTTCATATACATAAGTTTAGGATATAAAGAATGTAAAGTTTGCATTTCACTATCAAAAACTATAAGGTAATCTCCATATTTGTCTTTAAAAGAACTAAATTCATTATTTGATAAATCATTAGACAACTTTGTTATATCGCCTTCACTAGATAGCGCTGTACTTAATTCATTGTACGCTTGTTCAGTCGCTGGCACTTTAAATACGGTATTAAGCAAAATAAGTACTATAAGCGCAACAGCAATTGCAGCAACTATTAATCTTAAAATAACTTTTTTCATATGCTCACCTTTTTATATTAAATTAGATATTTTATATATTCAAAAAATGGTATGGAATTTTCAGGAATGATTGTCAAAACTTTTGCTATAACATCTTCTTCTTTATATGGTCCATGTTTAGTACTATCATTACTAGATAACCTGTTATCCCCCATGACAAATACATATCCAACAGGTATAACTATCCCATTTTCATTTTTTTCATATCCCCAATTACTTTTTAGTTCTACAAACCTTCTGTAACTTAAAGGCTCTTCTTCATACTTTATCTTTTCTTCATACTGGTTTTCTATAACTTCTTCCCCATTTACATATAGCGTGAGATATCCATCAATAAATGTCATATCTAAACTATCTCCACTAAGTGCTATAAGCCTTTTAATTATAAATATCTCGTTGTTTGTACCATCTTCAAATGTCTTAACAATTACGATATCTCCATAAGTATAGCCAGCTATTCTAGAAGCTATAATTCTATCTTTACTGCCATCTGCATTAAATGTAGGAATCATAGACCCACCAGAAACATGAGTATCAAAAATGGTAAACTTATAAAAGGCAAAAAATAAAGAAAAAACGAGAAGAAAAAATAAAAATACATTTAGAAGTATACTAAATATCTTTTTAGTTTTAGTTTTGTTTGTTGTTTCCATGTTTTCCTCAAGTATATAATTACACAAAATATATTAAAAATCAAGATTAAATAGTAAAGAATACTAAATTTTTATTATAATATTGACTAAAAAATCTTTTTTTGTTACAATGCGTTTATATCTAAACAAAAAAATTCTTTTATGCAGAAGTGGCGGAATCGGTAGACGCGTAAGTTTGAGGGGCTTATGGATAACACCGTGTGGGTTCAAGTCCCATCTTCTGCACCAAAAAATTCATCAGTGTAACTGGTGATTTTTTTATGCCTATATAAGACTCTTTCTCGTCCTCCAGTCGGCCAGACCGCACTGGCGTGCTCCCGGCTTTAGCTAAAAAGAGTATACCATACTCTTTTCTTAACGCGACGCCCTTCTGCACCAACGAACTATTTAAGTTCTTTTTTTGTGTAAAAAAAACGAACTCCGACAATAATTCAGGCTCGTTTTATTTTACAATAAATTATATGGTAACAAAAATAATGATCAAATACTATTGCATTTTTATTTAAATATGCAAAAACTCCGCAATTGCTTGTAAAATGAAAAAAATCAACAAAAGAATAAGATTTTCCAACTTGTTTAGTATAAGTTATACTATCAATATATTCAATGGTGCGAAAATAATTTATAATTTTTGTATCTTCTTCAATATATCTTTGTGAATATTTACAAAGTTTTATAACTTATTAGATTTTAATAAATTTTACCTATCATATCCCTTGTAAGTTTACAGTCTCACTAAGTTATCTAATCTCGTCTGGTATTAGCAATTCGTTAGTAGCTTATTCAAACCTAGCTCCCTGTTATGTGTAATCAATATCACTTCTATCACTATTAATTTCAACAGTTTCTTTTTGCAATTTTTATCTTTTGAATTTAGTGATATATCTTATATTTTAAAAGATATTTGAAATTCTTTTTTTAAAAGGTTATCTATTTTTTTAAAAATATCATCTTCATTAGAATTTTCATTTATAATTATATCAGCTTGTTTACGCAACTCGCTGGATTCTTTTTCAACAAATGAATTGTCATAACTCTTATTAAATACGCCATCTCTTATTTCTATATTGTGAATTCTTATATCTTCATTTAAATTAATATTTATGTGAATAACTTTTTTTATGTTTTTTTGATAATATTCCAACACCTTAACATGTCTTAACCCATCAACAATCAGAATATCGTTTATTGTGTTAAAATTATTCAATACAGTATATTCCATGAACTCTGTAAAATTATTTTCTATACATAATTCACCACTTTTTTGCAAATTTTCTCTGTTTATTTCCAAGCCACTTTTTATACACCACATTTTAAGAAAATCAGAAAAACTATTTTTGTTGCAAATATAATGTTGCGCAATTTTTTCTGCCCAATATGTTTTACCACTACCAATTTTCCCGGAAATTAAAATTAAAGTTTGTGGATACTTGAGTTGAAAATTTACCCATCCACGTTTATCTTTTTTTTCTATAAAAACATTGTTAATTAGCTTTGGTCTTGTTATCCAAATTAATGAAGCATAATTTTTATCTTTTCTTTCAAGCCAAAAAGATTCATTTTCTGCACATATTTGATGTGCATATTGATTTTTTATACTTTCTAAATTCAATTCATCATTTTCAAAAAATTTTACATCTTTAACTATTGTATAAGCAGTAATCGGTTTCCCACTATCTTTAAGAAAAATTACATCATCTTTATTAATTTTTTTATATGGAGCACATTTATTTACAGAGAATCTTGATTCGATTGTCTTTTCCCCATTCATTATGTATTTTAAAAAAGGTTGGTTAACTATTGCCAAATGTAGAGACATATCTTTTTTAATTTTAATATCGTTAATATAACAAGTTTTTAATAAATCATTCCCAATATTGCCCATATTCCTCGTACTCCTTATTTATTATATTTTCAATTAAATTAACTAAATTTTTATATTTACTGAACTTTAATAAACATTTTTCAAAACTTTTTATTGAACGAAAGCGTAAAATTTCCTTTATTACTCCAACATTATTACATTTATATACTCTATTTCCAGAAGTCCAAAAATTTACTTCCTTTAATTTTTCATTACGATTACTTACAGTTGGCAAAACATCTGATAAATATATTTTTTCTAAAACAGGTTTGTTTTTACTTTCAATAGAATTTTTAATTTTAATTCTGATATTTTTAATTACAAACTCTTCCCACTCGTTATTGTTTAAGGAAGGATAGTACTCAAATTTTATATTATCTTGTCTTTTAAACTGAAATATAAACAAATTCCCAAATCTCCAATCAATAGGAAAATTATATATTTTATTATCAATAATACTATTAACTTCGAACGGAGAAGAATAATAATTAATAGTTTCAACATCTTCTTCATATAACCTAAAACCCAACGTTTGAGCAAAAGTCAAAATTTCTTTTTTCTCATTTGTAATTGATTGTCTTACCCCGTTAGGAGGAAATATCAAAAATAAATATCCATACTCCTCCATAACTTGACTAAATTTATATAAAAAATTTTTATAAGCTAGTTTATACCATGGTGGGTCACATAATATAACATTAAATTTTTCATCTGGATTAAAATCCAAAATATCACAAACAATTTTATTTTCGAAGTTTATGTTAGTTTCATTTTTTTCAACCAAAGAAATTTTTAAATTTTTCAGGTTTAATACTTCCTTGTTATGAAGAATAGATGGAGTCCCAACAAATAAACAATTATTTTTGTTTTTGTCTACATACTTGTTTATTTTATTCACTAAATTTTGCTGCGTTTCAATTGTAAAACGCCAATCCGCATCAACCATGTGCGGAACAGGTTTATAATTGATATATTTATAATATTTTGAAAAATCTGATTTATTATTTTCTGAAACGCTTTTTATAATTGTTTCTTTTTTTAAATTTTTTATAGATTTTAGTGAATCAATACAATCAACAATAAAACATCCATTGCAATTTTTAATAAAAGATTTTAGATCTATCGTATTCTCGTTATCTAGCGAATTAGATACTATCTTATTAATAAAGTTTTTCATATACTTAATCCCTTATATTTAAATCACAAATATTTAAACTTAATTCATCTTCACTAAATCTTTTCTTTAATTCTTTCACCCAAATTGATAATGCAATTTCTTGATTTTTAATCGCAATATCACTTTTTTTGTTCTTTATCATACGATTTTTTGTGGGTGTAAATGAAAAAATTTTTAACGGAATAATACGCAAAAGAAAATTTCTACATATTTCTTTTTGAACTCTATCCATAAAATCTGATATATTTTTTTCAATATTAGTTATATCATTAGTTGTTAAAGTAATATAACCATAAACATCAAACCCATAATCAATATATTTTTTTAACAATTTAAATGAGTGATTAAAATTTTCTGCCCCCAAACAGCAATTATATCGATATGATTTTTCATCAAAACCTTTAAAACAACAAACTTTTCCATAATTTTTATATGAAACTAATTCTCGTATTTCATCTTCAGTTAAAAACAAAAACATACTTTCCGTAGATAAAGTATCATCTGACCAAATATAATATTTGTTATGTAAGTTTCTATTTTTCAACTCCCTTGCTAACCAAAGTGGCCACTCTGGTGTGAGTTCTGGGTTACCTCCTGATAAATCTATAACTGTTTTATCTTTGCAATGTTCTTCCAGCATATCAACAATTTCTTCCATTGCAAACCATTTTGAATTTTTGTCATTTAAATTTTTCAAATCATCTGGAACAAAACAATACCAACAATTCATATTGCAAATAGGAAGTTGAAATACTTGAACATTGATTTGTGGCATTTTCCCCTTTATACCAAAATATTTATTTGCAGGGTCCATTGGTAATGGATCTTCTAACCAATCTTTTACTTTTCTCTTAAAATGATGAATCCTTGCGTATCCATTACAAGTAGGGCTTTCAGACAAGTCTTGTTCTTGTTCAGAATCCTTAATTTTAGCTAATAAAATTTTTTTATTTGTCAAGTCAATAAATTTACTTCTATCCATTCTATTTTTCTCCTTTAGCTTGTTTTTCTATCCAGTTCATTATTATAAAGCAAACATATTCAATTTCTATTTCACTCAAAATATGATTTTTTTCTATATTATGCCATTTCCAAAGACAATCTCTACAGCAAGTGGCAGTTGCATGTTGAGCTATAAAAACAGGATGCCCTCGAAATGGAGTTTGTTTGCCATCAATAAACAAACTTGGGTCTTTTAATCGATTTATTACAAAATCCCCACAATGTTCATTTATTGTAGCTATACCTACCCTATGAATATAAGCAAGATCTTTTTGCTTTAGAGTAAAAGAATTTCTAAATTTTGATTTTGTTAACTTATTTAATATAATATCATATTTATTCATTATTTCCTCTTTAATTCATTAATTTAGATTTTTAAAATCTTTTTCAAGACTAAAAACAACATCTTGTTCCAAAATTTCAACATATTTTTTCTAGTTTAATATTACTATAAACCCATAATCATCTTTTTTTGCTCTTATAACAATGATACACCACTATCATTAAAATAGCTTTTTTAATCTATTTTTGCAAATTTTTCATTAAATCTATTACAAGATGCTTATTTTCATTAGTTAGATTCGCATATAATTCTAAAACTTCTTTATCTTTTTCATTATAATCTTTACCTAAATAAAAAAAGTCTTGTACACTTATTCCAAATATATCAATTAATTCTAATAATGTACTCATTTTTAGTTCTACTTGCTTATTCTCTATTCTTGTTAAATAAAGTTCCCCTTTATTTAATCTAAAACTTGTTTCTCTCGCACTTAAATTAACTTTATTTCTAAAATATCCTATTCTAGAGATAACATCATCATAATTAATTTTTTTTATAATATTTCCCCTATATTTATTATCTTATTTATATCATACATTCATTGAAAAGCAAACAAAAAACTTTAACAATAAAAAAATAACGGTTAAAATGGGGTGCACCCCAAAAGTTGGACAAAAATTTAACTAAATTATTTGATTTTGAGTTCGGTATTTTACCGGACTCATTTTCAGTTTAAGTATTATTCTTTCGTTATTGTAATAGTAAATATATTCTTTTAGTTTGTCAATGAAAGTGTTAACACTTTCAAACTTTTCGCCATAGAACATTTCTGTTTTTAGTCTACCAAAGAAATTTTCCATTACGCTATTATCTAAGCAGTTACCTTTTCGTGACATACTTTGAGTAATATTGTTTTCTTTTAATATCCTTTGATATTCTTTCATTTGATATTGCCAGCCTTGGTCTGAATGTAATATTGGCGTTGTATTACTTGGCAATTTACATATTAATTCATTTAACATTTCTCTAGTTTGATTAAAGTTTGGACTAGTTGAAATTGAGTAAGAAACTATTTCATTGTTATACATATCCAGAATTGGAGAGAGATAAACTTTTTCATCACATACAGCAAACTCGGTAACATCTGTTGCTAACTTTTCATAAGGTCTAGTAGCTTTAAACTCTCTATTTAATATATTTGGAGCAATCTTGCCAACTTCACCTTTGTATGATTTGTATTTACTTTTTCTTTGCTTGCCTTGAATATTTAGAGAATTCATTAGTTTTAAAACTGTTTTGTGATTGATTTTGTACCCCAAATTTCTTAATTCAATCAGTATTCTACGATAACCATATCTTGACTTATTTTCATTAAAGATATTGAGAATTGCTTGTTTTTCAATTACATATTTATCTTTTGTTAGATTGTTTGTATGATAGTAGAAAGTACTCCTAGGAATATTGGCAAATTTTAAAAGTTTATCTAATTTGTATTTATGCCTTAGTTCAGAAATGATTACTACTTTTTCTTTTGGTTTTGAAGCCTTTTCCGAACTAAAGCATCTAATTTTTTTAAGTATTCATTTTCCATTTCTAATTGTTCTATTCGTTCTTTTAATTGCTGGTTTTCAGCAATTAAATCTTGTTTAACCTGCTTATCTAATTTTTTAGGTCTACCTTTATTAGGATTATCCATCTTTCTTGTTCTACCACGCCGTTCAATGTAGAAACCAGCTTCTCCCTCTTCTAAAAATATGCGTTCCCAAAGTTTTAACGTATTCTTAAAAATGCTTTCTTGACCTTTTTCACAAAGATACTTTCTAGCAGTTTCACTGTAAGATAGATGATGTTCACGCATATCTATTATACACGAAATTTTAAATTCTGGACTATATTTTCTGTTCTTTCTCATAAAAAAGTGAACCTCCTTAAGTTGTCTAACTTTTGGGGTTCACTTCAAAAGTTGTTAGCCGTTATTTTTTTTATATAATCTTTACAATATAGAAAAACTACCTTTTTCATAACCTTCTAATGATTGTATACCTTTAATTTCACTTACATTATAGTCTATTTGAATATAAGTTTTTGTTGAAGCCATAAGTTTATTATTTTCTTTTGTCTCTATCGCATTTTCGTATTTTGTTATCTTGTTGTTTCTTATCTCATAATAATACTTTTCATTCACCGTTCTTATATTCATATTATCATTTATTAATATTTTTTGTTCAGTTGTCACATTAAATGTTAAATTATAATCTTTATCATTTAGTTTTTTTAAGTCTGTATTTACAGAACACTTTAAATTCTCTGTATCTTTCACTTGTATGTCATCTGATGAAATAATTTCTAAATTTGAAAATATATCTGTAAGTTCTTTGAAAGTTTCTTCGCTTATTTCTTTATATAATCTCTTACTTTCGTTATACTGATACCACATATCTCCAATCTTTGAAGACTTATAATTTAAGGTAAGAGATGAATTAGATTCTCCACTGACTGCGCCATTTGATTTAGTATAAATTTTAACACTTTGGCTTACATCACAAATCTTATTTGCACCATTAGCATAATATTTTAAATTTGTATTAGCATTAATTCTTATTTCATTTTCATTATTAACATTTATATTTTCTAAACTGCCTTTTAATGAATAGCCTGTAACATTAGCATTTTCACATTCATGCTCTGCATTTGCTAAAACTTGAAAACTTTCTTCTAACAATATAGGCGTACCTTTACATGCAACTAAAGACAACAAGCACACAAGAAGTAAAGCTAAAGCCAATGTACCTTTTAAAACTTTTGAAAATACTTTATTTTTTAACATAAACACCTCCTTATTTACTAGTTTTAGTATAGCATAAGTATATACAAAAAACAACTAAATTGACACTAATTGTCATTTAAACACATTTTTTAATAAAAAAATAAATGTATCATTTTCTTACATTTATTTTGTAATCTGCATTAATATTGCCTTTATTATAATCATTCTCTATTCCTACGGTACTCATACCGCTATTTTTTGCTATATCAATATAACCTTTATTATCTTCAAAAATTATAATATCTTCAGGTGTTACACCAAAATATTTAATTGTATTTGCATATATATCTTCTTTGTTTGCTTCTATTTCTGCAGTTGAAATAATATCTGTAAAGCAGTTTTCTAAACCACACTTTTTTAATATGGCTTGTATATTGTCTATAACTTGATTAGACAAAATATATTTTTTAGTGTTAGGAAATTTGTTAAAAATATCATACACATATTCAAAACATTTCAAATCGCTTTCCTGCACTACTTTCCCAAAAGCTGATACAAATATATCTTTAAATTCAAGTACAGGAATATCTTTTTTACTTTTTAAGATAAAATAATCAAAACATTCTTTTGCTGTCTTACCTAACATATTCATATGATCTTCCATTTGAAAAATTTCATTTGTAAGTGTTTCATATATACATTTAAAGGCTAAGTAGTTCAATTTGTCAGTATCTGCAATAGTACCATCACAATCAAATAAAAAAACTTTTTTATCTTTTAAAATATTGTATAATCCCTTATCCATTTGCACAAACTTTGTTCCTCCTATTTCAAGATAACATCTACAAAAAATTTTGTCAAATGCATTATATTTTTCATATATAAAAATGCAAATATAAAATTAGTTAAATAGAGTTCAAAGGTTTTTAATGCAAATAAAATATTAAACTAATATACGCATATAAGCCTATATTTTTAAAATATTTGGCATTTTAAAGTGATAGATTTTATTTAATTTTAATTTTGAAACAATTATTAAAATTACATTAAAGGAGTATATATGAAAATTTGTGTGTATGCAATTAGCAAAAATGAAGAAAAGTTCGCAGAAAAATGGATAAAAAACATGAGCGAAGCAGATGAAGTAATAGTACTAGATTCATTTTCAACAGACAAAACAAAAGAAATTTTGGAAAAATACGGTGCAAAAGTTTATCAAGAAGAAATTAAACCTTGGAGATTTGACAAAGCGAGAAATGCAAGTCTTTCTCATGTACCATTAGATGCGGATATTTGCGTCTGCGTAGATTTAGATGAAGTATTTGAACAAGGCTGGAGAGCAAAACTTGAAAGCGCATGGAAAATAGGCACAAAGCAAGCAAGATACAAGTATGTATGGAACCATAATGAAGATGGAAGTGAAGGTGTATGTTTTTATTCAGACAAGATGCACACTAGACACGATTTTGCTTGGATTAATCCAGTACATGAAATATTAAGATATACAGGGCAAGACAAATATGATAGTGTATTAGTTCCCGATTTGTGCCTACATCATTATGCAGATATAACTAAACCTCGTTCTAGTTATCTTCCGCTACTAGAGTTAAGCATACAAGAAGACCCAACAAATGATAGAAATATGCATTACTTAGGAAGAGAATATATGTTTTATGGAAAATACAACGAAAGTATAGCAACATTAAAAAAACATTTATCCATGCCAAATGCATTATGGAAAGATGAAAGGAGTTCTAGTTATAGATACATAGCAAGATGTTATAAAGCGCTGAATAAAAAATCTTTAGCAATACGCTATTTCAAACTCGCCTGCATTGAAGGCGTGAACTTAAGAGAGCCAAGACTTGAACTGGCTGAGTTATATTATAGTAGTAAAAAATATACAGATTGCTTATATGTTTTATTAGATTTATTTAAGATAACAAATAGAAACCTTACTTACATTTCTTCACCGCAATGCTGGAGCTCTTATCCGCATGATTTAGCGAGCATATGCTATTATAAACTAAAAGATTATTCTTCTGCTTTATATCATGCTGAGCAAGCTCTACTACTCTCTCCTAATGATGAACGAATAGCAAGCAATATAAGATATTTTCAATATTGTTTGACAAAAAAATGATATTTTTGACATTTAGAAACAAAAAAAAGTATAATTGCACTTCTAATAGAATATATAGTTAGCGTATAATATTGTAGCATAAATGATAAAAGAGGATATGAAAATGTTTGTTAAAAGAATACTTATACTAAAACCATGTAATACTTCATTACAAAATATAATTTGTTACATAGAAAAAAACAGGAATAGATGTAAACTTTATCTTAAAAATAATTGCCTGTCATCTTGCGGACAATTATTCGTTATAACTCAGTACGACGATTCAAAATTAATTGTAGAGAAAATAGAAAATTTTGACGGAATATATTCATGTTATTTGCCTGATTATTTTGATTGCAATAAGTCACTAAATGTTGCATTAGGTAACATTGATAACAATCAAATTGAAATAATGTATAAAGGTGCAACAGGTACTAGTAAGAACTTTGAAAACAAAATCATAGAAGAAAACAAGTACATAATGCAAGAAGTTCATAGTTTGTTTGCAATGCAAAGTGAAGAAAAAAAAGAAGAAAATAATCAAATTATTGAACATAAAGCATCTCAGTGTACAGAAAACAAAGATTGTAACGATTGTGAAAATTGTGTATATAAAAAAGCATTTTATGAAAGCTCACAATCTATAAAAACGCCTATTTTTTCTCAAGAAAATGACTTCTCTTTTCATAATGTGCAAACTGAAGAAAATATAAAAAATAATCAATACGATAATGAAAAGATAATAGTTTTAAATGACAAAGAAGATAAAAAAGAAAGACAAAACAATGACGAAAAAGAACAAAATTCATTAGCATATGACAATAACGATTTTTTTTCACAAATAAGCGACTCTATACAAGAATTATTTACAAATAAACCCACTGACTTTTTACTTCAAAATAGTATAGATGACTCAAAATTTGTTAAAATAAACTACGAGGACACAGAAGATTATTATAGCGTAGGCGTAATATATGAAGACACAACACCGAAGTACATTTGCTATGCTTTGCCTTGTCAAGCAGGAAGCCCGCCACCAGAAAACATGAAAGAGTTTTCTCAGTATTTGCCTATAGATGAAAATAAAGCATATTATCTCATGTACCAAGACGCACGCACTGGCGAAAACATAATTATACAAACAATTTAAGATACTAAACATTTATTTTTTCTTATCTAAAGGCTTGCTAAAAGAATTTCAAATCTACGCTATTTTTCATACTATTTACTTGACTAAGTTGTCCTTCAAATGCTATGATATAAAATATAAATTAGTAAAGAGGGAATTATGAAATTTAAAAGATTTTTAGCAAGTTTTTGTCTTGTATTATCATTAGTGTTTTTAACTTCATGTGGTGGCATAAATTTAGAGCAAATGCCTGCCATAGATGCAACAGTCTATGGTAACGGTGGCACTAGCGTAGTAAAAGGTGATTATGTATACTTTGTAAATAGTTATACAAGTTACTCAAATTTAGAGAAGAATGACAACAATAATGGTGAAGTAAAAGTTGGTGCTATATATAGAACCAAGCTTAAAGATGGTAAAGTTGAATACAATAACGATGTAGTACAAAATTATGAAATGGTAGTTAGTAAAGTTGTAGGCTACGAATACACAAACTTATATATTTTTGATGATTACATCTACTACCCTACACCAAATATGGAATATTCTAAAGATGGAACGCTAAATACAAAAGCAATAGATTTCTGCCGTACAAAACTTGACGGAAGCAGAACAGATATATTATACACTGCGAAAAACTATGATGACACTTGTTCTTACGAATTTTATAAAATAGGAAACTCTATATATCTAGTAGTTTTTGAAGTAGACAAACTTGTCAAAGTTGAAATATCTAATCATGTAAAAAACGCTGAAATATTAGTTGAAAATATTACAGGTGCAATCATGCCTGAGATTTCCACTTATACTTATTCAAATGATGTTCAAGTTACAGGTACACAAGGTTATGTATACTATACTAGAGATTTTAGCATAGAAGAAGACAACGCCTACGATACAAGCAATATTACTGGAAATGTACTAGGCAGAGTTAGCATTGTAGATGGCAAGAGAACAGAAAGAAAAAGTGCTGATGTAAAATATGGTTTACAAGTTGTATCAAATGACTATATATTTGTAACAAAAGGTGTAGATATATATGCTATTCATAGCAGTTTCCCTACAACAGAAAATGAAATAGGTAAGCAAGACATAAGGATTTCACATTCTGTTGGTGAAAGTTTATCTATATCAAATTTCTATACACTAAAAAATAGTACTGGATATGTTTATACATTAAACGATAAAACTTACTATTGTTCTAATATTATAAACGGTAAAACATACGAAATCGCATCAAAAGCTTTAACAATACTTGGTGATAGTGAAAATTATGTTTATTACACAGAAAATTCTGCTATATATAGAATAAGTTTAGTGCCTATTTATGTAAATGAAAAAGAATTTACTCTTGAAGCTAGTTGTACTATAGGCGGAGTAGCAAAAAATGCTGGTGACATAATATCTGCAAATACTATTATTTCAGAAGCAGAATACTTTGCCTTGACTAACGCAATAGACAAATCTAGATTTGCAAAAAATACGACTCCAGAACTAATAGTTGAAGATAGTACAATAGATACGAAATATATGGACTTTTCTCAAGAAAATGTAATCTATTATTTTGCTACTTATACAGGAAAAGATAGCGAATCACAAGTTTATATGAAACGAGTTGTTGTTTCTCCTGACAATAAAGTATTGCCAGAAGAAGATGAAGAAGATGAAGAAAATACTAGCGATGACTCAAATAATGCAGATAAAGAAACAAATCTAGGCTACAATGCAGAACTTCTTTGTGTCTTAGATGATAAACATAAACCTGTTGAAACAAAATAATATAAGCCCTATAAGGGGCTTTTTTAAAGGAAATGATTTATGGAAAACTACACATTCATAAAATTAAATCAAAAAGATTATGAAAGATTAACAAAAACGCAAAAAGAAAATTTTGCAAACCAAATTAAAAATATACATTCTTCTATTGGACTTATGAAGAAAGATATTACACATTTAAAAGATGAAATTATCTTCATTTGCTATGATGAAAAAAATATAGTAGGTTACATTCACTTAGTGCCTTGCTCTACATATGATATGACTATAACAAAATCATATTTTTCAAAATATTACATTGATTATGTTGCCATAAGTAAAAATCATCAAAATAAAGGTTTAGCTTCATGTCTGTACGATTTAAGTATAAGTTATTTAATGAAAAGCAATGTAAAAGAAGTCTCTGCAATTTTGCAAAATGAATATAGTGAAAAAGCATGCTTAAATGTTGCTAAAAAAAATAAACTAAAATATTGTTATGATGCAGTCAGCAATACAATAACAATATTTCTTGATAAAAAATCACATAAAGTAACAAAATTGCAAAGTCATTAAATAAAAAAGGTTGTCTAATAAACTTTAGCAACCTTTTTCTTTTTCCACATAAGATATAAGCGTTTTTTGTGTTGAACTATTTGCCAACTTCTCTTGTTTTATTCTTTCTTCCTCTTTACTAAAATCTTCTACAGAATGTAATGCAATACTCTTTCCATTGTTAAATCTGTAATCATTACTAAAATATTGCATTGTCTCTTGTGGAATATATAAATAAGCTTTGACACAATCTAAAGCATTATCCTGCACATCTATTGGTGTTATTGCTTTTGACATTTTTATATGAATTTTATTACACATTCTAAAAGCGTTTTCTCCTATTGCAAGCACAGAATTTGGCAAAATTACATTAGTTAAATTTTTACAACCATAAAAACAATTATCAGGTACTTCTATTAACCCTTCAGGTAGTTTAACCGTATCTAATTCATTGCACCCTGAAAAGGCATTTTTACCTAAATGTACCACTGTTTTATTTTTAGGAGAAACTCCAAAATCTACAGTCCTTAAGCTTGTACAGGCTTTAAAAAGATTTTCGCCAAAACTTTCGCATCCGCCTTCAAAAATAACTTTTTCAAGATTTGTACAACAAGTAAAAACATTATTTCCTATTTTTTTAACAGAAGCAGGAATATGAACTTCTCTTATCGCTTGATGATTAAAAAATGCACCATCTTTTATCTCTTTTACACCTTTAGGAACATAAACAACTTCAATATTTTGATTTATAACCTTGTAAAACTTTTGTTCTTCAAAATCATAATACAAATCACCATTTAACATAGACTTAACTTTATCATTAATTAATTTCATAAGTTATCCTCCTTACAAATAAATTTTATCATACAGCACTGCTTTTGTCAATATGACAAAAAGTAAAAAATATATAAAAAAATAAGAAAAGACTTGAGCCTTTTCTTTGTTCTTTAATCTTTTTTAACTGCATCTTTCAAAGCTTCATCTATAACTTCTATATCTGCAATATCAAAATCTTTAACACTTTGAAGTTCCATACTGTCGCAAGTAAACCTATAATCATTATGTTCTATTAAACTTATAGCAATGTACATTTCATTGCCGTCTTTTGCTATATCTATACTATCAATTTTAACATCATTAAAAGCAATTTCATACTTATTCATATCAAAGTTCATAATAGTTGCATTTTTTAACACAAAATTAAATAATTTATTTTTGTCTTTTATTTGCAAAATTTTGATATTAATATTTTTACCTTCAACTTTTATTTCTAGAAACTTTGAGTCGTTAAAATCAAAACTATTTTCATTAATGATATCTTCTCTACCTGTAATCAAATATTTTGTATTATCACATAACTTAATATATTCCATAAAAAACTCCTTAATATCACTCTAATATAAAAATTATCACAAATATAAAAACTTGTCAAATATTATAAGTCTTTACTAAAGTTTTTATTATTTTTTTATAATTTTATTTTTGATACAATTTTTAAAATAAAAAAGGGATAATACTCTTAAAAATATTATCCATTAATTATTTACAAAATAAAAACTATTCATTTTCTAATAAAAATTCTTGAATGTCATCTTTTCTTTCTATTTTGTATTTCATCTCAATATCTAAGTCACTTTTAAACTCATCTTTTATCATTTGAGCAACAATTTCATTATCTAGAATTAAATCTATTTCATATGCAAAAGCCTCTTCAAATCTTGCAATATCATCTTTACCGAGTATATACAATTTACTAAAACTATTACAAAGTCTTTTCTTTCTATTAACTAAATACTCTATACTATTTTCAAAAACATCTTTACCATTATACAAACTATAAGAATACTGCTGATTTTTTTCTTTGGCAACTTTTGCTACATTGAAAACATCTACTATTGCTTCATAGAACAATTCAACACATTTTTTATTGCATTGACCACCAATTATACCTAACCACAAATCAAATTTTAGTATATTAATTATATTTGAATATTTATCCACATTTACTTTTTCATTCCTGTAAATATAATTTAAAACCTTAATTCTATTAGTAATGTAATAGATATAATTTTTCCAAATAGTTTCATCTATATCATCATGTTCAACTTTTAATATATGTTCTAAAAATATATCTTCTCTACGAAGACATGTTTCATCATAACCATTAATATGCTTTTGTAGATGTTTACACAAGGAACTTTTCCAATTTTCATTTTCTAAATCTGTACCAAACGCTAATAAATGGTCAATGCCATATATTTCAACCAAATTATCTATTTCATTTCTATCAACTTTTTCATTTTTGTATATTTCTATTATATCACTTCTTCTATTATTAAGATATATTTTAGGGTATTCTAAAATATAACGAATAAAAGGATTTACAAATAAATTGTCATTACATTGCTTTGCTTGGCTTATATTTTCTCGCTCTAAAGTAAACTTTTCTATAAGTTCATCATATACACCTAAATCATAACCTTTTTTATCTATTATCTTTATTTCCTTTTCAAAACAACCTAATATATCTATGTCGCCATTTAGATTTATATCATATTTTGCATATAGTCCTAATAAAATAATCATTCTATATTCAAAATATTCTTTTTTATAATTAATATCATTTGTAAAAAGCTTATATAAGTTATATTGTTTATTTTTAAATCTTTCCCAATCTCTATCCATTGTTTTATACCTCATATATAATATAACAAAAAATATGCATAAAGTCAATATGGGTTTTTCAGAGATTTTGCTTTAAATAAACATAAAAAGAGAGAACTTATGTTCTCTCCTTACTTGAATCTGGCGATGTCCTATTCTCCCACTTCGTTGCCAAAGCAGTACATTCGGCGATGAGAAGCTTAACTTCTGTGTTCGGCATGTGTACAGGTGGTTCCTTCTCTCTAT
>CASFBJ010000004.1 GCA_949292875.1 uncultured Christensenella sp. | reverse complement strand
GATTTAATACATTTACCTACAAGCTTTGCTTGTTTAATAGATATCTAATCATACTTCCTAAATATATGCAGTTGTCAATGTGCAACACTTGATACTCAAGTGCCATATACCTTCCGTATATGCGTTTAAATATTAGCACAGCAGATATACAAAAGTCAACACTTTTTTTAAAAAAAATTGCAATTTTTCTTAATTTTTTCAAGCAGTTTCGTTACACTCTACCGTGTGTTTATATGTAGCCAATAGTTTAACATTTGTACTATCTATATATTTTACTAAAAATGATTAAAATATGATAAAGAAAAATTAAATTTTTTTGTTTTTTCTGCTTTTTATTAAATTTAATTCATAAATGTTTAAAAATATCAATTTTATAATCTACTTGACTTTATATAAAGCATAAGATATAATTTTTTACATGGCTCCTATATATTTATATATATAATATATATTAATATTAATATATTCATATTATTATAAGGCGCAAATATACGAACGAGGTGCAAGTGTATGAATCTAAATGAAGAAGAATATCTACAGTACACAATTAATTGTATAAAAGAACTAATAAATCACACAGAAAGCACAAATAACATTTACAGTAACAATATAGAAGAACTTAAAACATATATGGAAGTACACATAAACAATCAAATAGAAAGCAAAAAACTTATCTCCTCAGGTGATGAAATTGTTAAAGTACATGGTCAAATAAACTCTTTATTTATGAATTATGAACTTGGATTAAAAAACTTAAAAAATTTTAGGATAAGTTTAAAACGCCCCTATTTCGGAAATATAACTCTTATAGATGATGATGAAAAACAAAAAGTTTACATAGGCGTAAAAGATGTAATAAATCTAGATAATCAATCTATAGTTAGTGACTGGAGAGCACCAATAAGTTCATTATACTATACAAACGAATTAGGAAAAGCAAAATACGAAACAGAAAAAGATGAATACGAAGTAGAACTTATTTCAAAAAAACAAATAGGAATTAAGGACGGCAAGATAGAATACATATATGAAACAGATGACAAAATAAATGATGAAATTCTTATACATTTTCTAATGCAACAAAAATCTTCTGCAAAAATGAAAAATATTATTCAAACTATACAATCTGAACAAAATGAAATAATTAGACAACCTAGTTTTTTTAATATCATAATAAATGGTATAGCAGGAAGTGGAAAAACAAGCATAGCAATGCATAGGATAGCTTACCTACTTTACAAAGACAAAAAAAATATTACTACAGATAATATAGTTATAATTTCTCCTAACCAACTCTTTAGCGATTTTATAGGTAACCTTTTGCCTGAACTAGGAGAAGAAAATGTAGAAAGTTTTTCGTTTAGAACTCTAGTGTCCGAACATTTTGCAAATTTAGCAACTACTGAAACAAAGTCAGAAATGCTAGAGGACGCATTATCAAATAATAACGAAAGACTAACTCAAATACAAGAAAAATACACTAGTGAATATGCTGAAAAGTTAATGGATTTTTTAGCAAGCATAGATGTAGAAAAAGTAGTTGGCAAGATATATTACAATTTTCATACAATAGACTTAACAAAATTAGAGAAAAAATATTCTTTAACACATGAAAATAGATACAAAATATTTAGAAAGATAGATTTCATATTAGATACAATAATATTAAAGCATTTTAAAAAAGCAAGCGAAAAAAGGCAAGAAGAGATAAGATATGAATTAAAAAATCAAATAGTAGAAAAACTATTGAAAAAAAATCTTTTTGCTAAATTTGTGAAAAAATATGAAATTGCAACAACAACTATTAAAAACAATATCGCACATGACGATATACCAACATATTCATTTATAATGCTAAGCATACTAGGATTTAGACCAAAAGAAAAATATAAGATAGCATTTATAGATGAAATACAAGACTATGATGCGTTATCATTAAAAATAATTAAAGAAATATTCCCTAACGCAAGGTTTGTAATTGTAGGAGATATAAAGCAAAACATAGTTAGTACAAGTGATAATGCCGATTATTTAAAAACATTATTACCTAATTCTAAAACATATAACTTAACCACAAGTTATCGTTCAACTACAGAAATAATGACTTTTGCAAATAGCATAATAGATTTTCATTATTTAGGAAACTTTATTAGAAATGGTAACAAACCAAAACTTTATACAAAATGCAAGTATATAGAACAAATTCAAAAAATAGTTGATGAAAACTTAGGCAAACAAATAGCAATAATATGTAAGACTAAAAAAGAAGCAATATCTCTTGCAAGCAAGTTACCTTCATGGACACTTGTTGATGATGAATATGTAAAGCAAGGTACTTTAGACAATGATAAAATTATTACAACAGTATATTTGAGTAAAGGACTAGAATTTGATATAGTAATACTACCAAACATAGAAAAAGAAAATTTTGAGCACCCTTTACAAAAGCAGTTATTATATATAATGAGCACTAGAGCATTACATAATCTATACCTTTTAAGTGAAAAAGAATTAAATTCACTTTGCCTTGTTGAAAACATTTCTAAAAACATAGAAATAATGTAAAAACACAATTTAATGTTACAATAATTTATTTAATTTTAATTTTTAATCATTTTCTAAAATAAAGGAGTGCATATGAAAGACAATATAGAACTTTTAGATGGAAACACTGCAACTGAAAAAATAGCATACCTTATGACTGAATTTGCCAGCATATATCCTATTACACCATCTACACCAATGGCAGAACTATATGAACAAGATTGCGCTAAACATGAAAAACAAAACATATATGGCACATATCCAAGATGTATACAAATGCAGAGCGAAGCAGGAGTTGCAGGAACCTTGCACGGAGCACTAACGGCAGGCGCATTATCTACTACATTTACTTGCAGTCAAGGTTTACTTTTAATGATTCCAAATATGTATAAAATAGCAGGAGAGTTTCTTCCCTGCGTTATACATGTATCTGCTAGAACTCTTTCCACTCATGCGTTAAATATCTTTGGAGACCATAGCGACATAATGGCTTGCAGTCAAACAGGTTTTAGTTTTATATGTGCAAACAATCCTCAAGAATGTTGTGATTTAGCGCTTATTTCTCATATGTGTACTTATAGAAGCCATGTTCCAATACTACATTTCTTTGATGGCTTTCGTACATCTCATGAAATACAAAAAGTCAATGTGCCAACTTTAGAACAAATAAAAAAACTTACTCCTTTTGATGAAATAGCAAAATTTAAACAAAACGCATTAACAAGTAGTAACCCTTATCAAAAAGGCACAGCGCAAAACGCAGATGTCTTTTTCCAAAATAGGCAAAGAGGACAAGAATTTTATAAAAACTTACCAAACATCTTACAAAGTTGCATGCAAGATTTTTACAATCAAACAGGCAGAGAGTACAATATTTTTGACTATGTAGGCGACAAAGATGCAAAATACATAATCATTGCAATGGGCAGTGCTTGTGAAAGCATAGAAGAAACAATACTTAAAATGAATAATATAGGTTTAATAAAAGTTAGATTATTATATCCTTTTTCCGCATCTCATTTTTTAGAAAAACTTCCAAATAGCGTAGATAAAATCTGTGTATTAGATAGATGCCTTACAAATAGTGATAATGGAGAACCACTTTATAAAGAAGTAGTATCCGCCCTATCTAATATTCAAAAATATAAAAATATAGAAGTTTGCAACGGAGTATACGGACTCGGCGGAAAAGACTTAACACCTAGCATGATTTTGTCAATTATAGATAATCTTAAAAATAGAGAAACAAAACAACATTTCACTATAGGAATTAATGATGATGTACTTTATTCTAGTCTAGAATATACAAACGAATATGAAAATGAACATTTCAACGCCATGTTCTTTGGGATAGGAAGCGATGGCACTGTTGGAGCTAGTAAAAATACAATAAAGCTTATAGGCGAAAATACAGATTATGAAGTACAAGGTTATTTTGAATACGATAGCAAGAAAAGTGGAGGCATGACAGTTTCTCACATTCGTATAGACAAAGATAAAATTAAAAGTACTTATAAAATCTCAAAAGCAGATTTTATTGCCGTACACAATTTTGAATATATGACCATGCTTGATGTAATCTCTCACTTAAAAAACAATTCTACTCTACTTTTGAATGTTCCTTTTGAACCTAAAGAACTAGATGCGCATTTACCTGCACATATAATAAATGCACTTATTGAAAAAAATGTTAGCACTTATGCGATAAACGCATATAAAATAGCAAGAGAAATAGGTTTACAAAATAGAATAAATACAATTATGCAAGGTAGTTTCTTTGCTATTAGTAGCATTATAGATAAAAATATTGCGAAACAAAATCTCGCTAATAAGATTGTACAAACTTATAAAAATAAAGGCGAAGAAGTTGTAAATATGAACCTTCAAGCCTTAGATTATGGATTTAATCATATAACAAAAGTTTGCTTTGACAAAGTTGAAAATAACACAAATGATTTAAACTCAAAAATATTAGACGATATTCAAAAGCAATTAACAAGAAAAGGCGATGATATTCCTGTATCTCATTTTAGTCCAAATGGCGTCGTGCAAACTAGCACAAGCATTCAGGATACTAGAAACATTAGTGAAATAGCACCAGAATATATATGTGAAAATTGTTTACAATGTAACTTGTGTGCTTTAGCTTGCCCACACAGCGTAATAAGACCAAAACTAATACACAAAAATGAAAAATTACCTAAAGATATTAAAGTAATTACAAGCAAAGTTTTAGATGATTACAATTTTTGCTTATATATAGATACAAAACACTGTACAGGTTGCGGAGTTTGTGCAAATGTTTGTCCAGCAAAAAATAAAGCATTAGTAATGAAAGATAAGCAAGAAATAGATATAGACAAAAATGCTAATGATTTTATTAAAAATGTAAAAAACCCTACAGACAAATTAGACAAATACAACTTAAAACATAATGCCTTTTTTGACCCTTATTTTGAATTTTGCGGAGCGTGCGCAGGTTGCGGTGAAACCCCCTATATAAAACTTCTTACTCAATTATATGGAGATAATCTTGTAATAGCAAATGCTACAGGTTGTAGCAGTATATATTCGGGCTCAGCACCAACTTGTCCATTTACAAAAAATGATGAAGGTAAAGGCCCCGCATGGGCAAGCAGTCTTTTTGAAGACAATGCAGAATATGGTTTAGGAATAAAGATAGGTCAAGAAATAAATAATAAAGACGAAACATTATTTATTATAGGTGGTGATGGCTGGGCATATGATATAGGATACGGCGGTTTAGACCATATATTAACAAGCGGAAAAAATATAAATATATTAGTCCTTGATAGCGAACTTTACAGCAATACTGGCGGACAATGCAGTAAAGCAACACCTATAAGCGCAAAAGGAAAGTTTTGTACAAATGGAAAAAGTAGATTCAAAAAGCCTTTAAGTTTACTTGCGCTCGCATATAAAGATGTATATGTTGCACAAATATGTATAGGAGCAAATCCAAAACAAACAATACAAGCATTTAAGGAGGCAACAGAATATAATGGCGTAAGTTTAATTATAGCATATTGCCCTTGTACAAATCATGGCATAGATATGTCAAGTACAAATAGCATAATGAAGAAAGCAGTACAAAGCGGACATTGGACACTTTTTAGATACAATCCAAATGAAGAAGTAAATCCGCTACAAATAGATAGTGGTGCAACTCTAGATATAACGGCTTTTACAGAAAACGAAAGAAGATTTAAACCTAATAATGAACAAAACATAACAGAAGAATTAAATGAAAACAAGTTTTTCTATTCCTTATTAAAAGCCTTTGCAAATTCTGTGAATAATAAAACAGAAAATAATTAAAAAGCAAAAAAACTTATTAAATAAAATCTAATTTTAAATTATTTCAATTTTTTAAAATTATATAAAAAGAGTAAATATGAGAAAAATAGTTTTAGAAATAGCATACATAGGTACTAATTATAATGGTTGGCAAAAACAACCAAATAACAACACAATACAAGAAACAATAGAAAAGTGCTACAAAAATGCACTTAATGAAGATATAACATTATACGCTAGTGGGCGTACAGATGCTGGCGTACACGCATACAAACAAGTTGCACATTTTGAAACAAAAAGCACTATTCCTGCTGAAAAGTTTGCTTACATTTTAAATGCAAAACTTCCAGATGATATAAGGATAACAAAATCATGTGAAGTAGATGAGCATTTTCATGCAAGGTTTAGTGCTAAGTGCAAAACATATGTGTATAAAGTGTATAACTCTCCTATCCCTAATCCTTTTTATAACAACAGGGCGCTACAAATAGAAAAATGTTTAAATATAAAAAAAATGCGACAAGGTGCTAAAGTTTTGAAAGGGACTCATGATTTTACATCTTTTTGTAAAACATATAAGGAAGAAAAAGATTGCTCAAGAACTATATATTTTATAAAAATAAAGAAAGATACAAAAACAAATGTAATTAACATTGAAGTATGCGGTCAAGGTTTTTTAAGAAATATGGTTAGAATAATATGTGGAGCACTTATTGATGTAGGTTTAGAAAAAACAAATATTCAAGACTTAAAGTATATACTAGAAAACAAAGATAGAAAACTTGCATCAAAAACATTACCTGCTTATGCACTTTATTTAAGCAATGTTAAGTATTGACATTTAATAAACTTATGATAAAATATATATAGCAAATAATAAATTACTAAAATATTTAGAGAGGTAACTATGGAAGAAAAAGATATAGAAAAAAGTACGCCTAATTATTTACTAGATATTGAAAAAGATTTACAAAAAATTAAAAATAACACAAATTCATGTAATGAAGTAAAATATAATTTAGTAAGTGAAAGCATAAATCAAATTAAACAATTTTCAAGTTTAACACAGCATGATTCAGCAAATTTGATAAAAGATATAATTGAAGTATTATATAATCAGTCTTTTAAAGATATACTACTAAAAGATAGAGGTCTTTCTCTTAGAAATAGTAATTTTGCATATACTTTACGAGTTTTTTTAATGACTTGTACTAAAGAACAATTAGTTTATTTTAACAATGCTTTACAGATAGCATATAACGAAATTGATGGTGGAATGAAATTTTATAAGACTGATTATATACATAAAAATGATAAAGCAAGAGCATTTAATAAATTGTATAAAGTCTTTGACCACGAGAAAGAATATTTTAAATGTTTGCCAAAATACATTACTGAAGAAAAAGAAAGCTTTGCTTCATTTGTGGCTTTCTGGAATGAGCATTCCTCTAGAGACCTTGAAACCATACTTCAAAACATTTTTGATGCCTGCGAGGGAATTAAAAATAATGTAGAAACGCTTTTTACTCCAAAAGGTCAAACACAATTATTTGATTTTGAAAAATGTTAAGATTGCATTTTTTAATACTAATAGCATAAAAGGTTATAGATTTCTATAACCTTTTTTACATATGCAAGCATATAAATATCGTTTAATAAAGCATAACATTATCATTATTTATGCTTCTAATTCTATCACATCTTCTATAATTTTATCTTTATCTTTTTTTCTTTCACAGCCTGAGCAAATGTACTGCTCATTGACAACAAATGCCTCAACTAAGTATTGTACATTTTGAAATAGACAATTCACTTTTGATACATCAATTTTTGAAAGGTCTACACTTAAGCCCACGCCTACGCATTTTAGCAAACTTTCTTTACAAGTCCAAAACTCTGTGCATCTCATATTTTTAAAATACTTAGATTTTGTATTTTTTATGATTTTTTTCTCATTCTCACTAAAATGCTTTTCAACAAATCTTTCATCAAAATCTCTTACATTTTGCACATCTACTCCTATAGGTTCTTCGCTAAGAGCAACTGCACAAATATTATTTGAATGAGAAATATTGAAATGCTTTTTTTTACTTTTAAAATAAGGCTTCCCTTTTTCATCTTTTATTATTTTTTCATCATCTATACTTATGCCTTCATATTCACAAGCTTTCTTTAATGCATATCTCCCCATTACATAATCACACATTCTTTTTGGAGATTTTATAGATGTAATATATTTGTACTCATCTTCATTACTTAAAAGATTTTTAAAAAAACTAATTATTTTATCGCTTGTCTTCATCGTATCAAGTAAATATATTCTCATGTCTACACCTTCACTTGTTTTTCTCATTCTATATTATGCCTTACAATAACAATTTAAACACTTAAAAAAGAATGATTTTGACTATTTTATTATTTCATTGTTATTTATCTTTTGTTTTATCACTTTGTACCCTTTTCTTATCCCTAAAGCGTATAACTTTATGCAAAATACCAGTTTTTATTTTTACAACATGGAATGGGCAAAGTTCTTGACAACAAAAACATCTTATACATTTTTGATAATCTATTTTTGCACACATTTTATTATCTTTTCTTTTTTCCATACATATAGCATGAACAGGGCAATGTTCAAAACACTTTTTACAACCTTTGCATTTTGATTTTTTTATTGTAGGTCTACGAGTCATAAGTTTATGGAATAAAGGTTGTAAAAATGGTGGTATGCCTTTTTTCAAAGCGTTATAAACTTCACAAGTTGGGACATCAAAAGCTTCTAACTTTTCCACACTTTGCACATCTCCGCAAATTTGTACACTTAAATCTTGATTGATAAGATTTCTTTTTTTCATACATTCTATAAGCGGAAATTGCATTACATCATCTGCCATCATTTTACATTGTACTAAATCTAATTCATAAGGATTTTCACTTGCTAAAATATAACCTATGTTTTTTGGAGTTCCACTTGTTGGTCCTTGCCCCTCCATACCTACAACTCCATCTAAAATATGCAATTTTGTTTTATCTTTAATTGACTCTACTATATCTATAAGCATATCACCAAAAGTATGTTGTTCTACATATTTACTATGCATTTCTACTTTCACAAGCCCAGGTATTGCTCCAAACATATTTTTAACACAACCCGTATATCCCATATAAGTATGAGTTTTAAACTTAGAAATATTTATAATAACATCAGCTTTGTCTAATGCGTTAATAAATTCAAAATTTTTTGCTACAAGATTTTCTTCTCTTTTTAAAATTGTATGTGTAAAATCTGTGTTTAGTGAAACGCCATCTACATCTTCACAAACTTTACTCATTCCTGTTTTCGCATATACGCTTTTTAAATGTCCAGCAGTATATGGCCCGCCAGGACTATCCACTATTATACATTTTGCACCTAGCGCCACAATCTTTTTTGCTATGCACTCCACAATCATAGGATGCGTAGTACACATTTTATCAGGACTTGCTCCGCAAACAAGATTTACTTTTAGCGCCACTGTATCGCCTTTTTTAATTATATTTTCCAAACTATCTAAATAACTAAAAACCTTGTCAATAGCACCTTGAACATTTTGCTCATTATAATCAACGCATTTTACCGCAAATACTTTACTCACCTTTGTTCTCCTCTAAACTTTCTTCCACTTCATTGATGATATTATTCTTTTTCTTTCTAACATATCTTAGCAAAAACCAGAAAACAACTAAAAGTTGAATAGGCACACATATTAGATAAAAAAGATAACTTTTTTCAAAATCTGCAGAAAGTAACAAAATATCACAAGTCATAGCAATAGTCCATACAAGTGTACTTATACTTGCAAAGCGCCATATCCAAGAAAACCAAACACAACTAAGCACAACCCAAACTATACAACTGATAGGTATAGCAATAATAAAACAATGCCAACTTTGGAAAATGGTGTCATAAGGAATAGTTACATTAAAGAAGGTAAAAAACACAAAAAGTATAACTGCAACCAGCCAAACAAGTCCAACTGACAATATAGTTATAAGCAAATGGCTTAGCGACTTATCTTTCTCAAGTTTTTTTACTTTTATTTTTGAGACATCTTTTTCTTTAATAAGGTCATCAACTGTTATTCCATACAAATCGGCAATTTGTTTTAAAACAATAATATCAGGCAAACTCTCCGCCCTTTCCCACTTAGATACCGCCTTATCGCTATAATTAAGTTTTTCCGCTAGTTCAAACTGCGTTATATTCATTGCTTTTCTATAAGCAGTCAAATTTCTAGCAATTATATATTTTAAATCTTCCATATTTATATAATACTTTTTTTTTAATAAAAATCAAGCAAAAATAGTACATTCTACTGTGAGTAGAGTAAGAAAATTGTCACTCTACTACATAAAAAATAATAGTATAATGCAATAATGAATAAGTAGTGTGCTTTTACATAAAAATTGTTATAAGATAAATGTAGCAAGGATAAGTTTGCAAATAAAAGAAAATGAATAAATATCTCAATATTTATAAAACTTTATAAACTTGAAAGATATTCCACTAACAAATATTCATTTTATAATGATTTAAGTTATATCACTTGTTATAATGTAAGCGTAAATTAATCTTTAACAATATATGAAAAATATAGTATTCAAAAATATAAGGAGGTGCACATTGGAAAAGACTTATACCATTTTTGGAGATAGTATAGCAAAAGGGATAGTATTACAAGACGATAAAATTCTTTTAGCGCACAAAAACACTATTCAATACATTGAAGAATATTATAATGTAAAGATAAATAATCAATCCAAATACGGACTCTCTTTAAAAAGATTATTAGAAAAAAATGTTATAGAAAATTATCTTTCTAATTTAGATAATAGCAAACAAAATTTCGTATTCTTTTGCTTAGGTGGTAATGATGCAGATTTTGATTGGAAAGCCGTTGGCGATACTCCTGACTTAGAACATACTATGCGTACACCCTTAAAAGAGTTTTCTTTCCTACTTAATGAAACAATTAACAAACTACAATCACATAATGTAAAAGTCATTCTTTCTACTATTATGCCTATACATTCGCAACTTTATTTTGATAATGTTATATCTAAAATAGCAAATAGCGAAAATGTTAAAGAATTTTTACAAAATGATTTAACAAACATACACAGAGTACAAGAATGTTACAATAATGAAATAGTTAAAACTGCATTAAAAAATAATTGCTTACTTTTAGATGTTCGTACACCAATGATGATGACAAAAGATTATATAAAATATTTTTGCGAAGATGGAATACATCCTAATGAAAACGGATACAAATATTTGTCTCAACTTTATATAAAAGAAATAGACGATATGAAACAGGATTTAATGCTAAACACTACAACTACAACACATAATACTACAAACAATGAAAATACTGAAATGCAAAAAATTTTTAATTTATCTTTACCTATAAAAGAAAAGTTGACAAATAATAATTTTCAATCTGACACAAATATGTATACAAATATAAATCTTAAGCAAGGAGAACAAATTAAATGAATAGAGATAGAAAAGTTATAATCAGTACGGAAAGTGCTTGCGAACTCCCATTAGATATTTTAAAAGATAATGATATCCGTACAATTCAAGTACGACACTACTTAGACGGCGAAGAGATGACTTATAGTGGTCTCAGCATGGATGAACTATATGAAGAAATGGAGAAAGGTAAACGACTCACCACAAGTCAAGTAAATGAATTTGAATATATGGAACATTTTGAAACTTTACTTAAAGAAGGTAAAGATGTTGTACATATAGGTTTCACAAGTGGATTAAGTGGAATGTTTAACAATTGCAAATTAAGTCTAGAAAAATTAGACCCATCTCTCAAAAACAAAGTTTATATAATAGATACAAAACACGGCTCTCTGGCTTTAGGCATACTTACACTTATTGCTTGCGAACTTGCAGATGATGGAAATACTGCAGATGAAATTATACAAAAAATAGACGAATTAAAAGACCATGTGTCTACAATATGTACCGCAAACGAACTAAAATATTTGTATGCAAGTGGACGACTAAGTAAACTCACAGCAATAGTTGGCGGTATACTTAATATAAAGCCTATCTTTAAAGTAGCGGAAAATGGTAAATTTCAAACTATTTCTAAAACTATGAATAGGAAAAAATCATTATTAGATTTAGTAAATTATGTAAAAGAAAAATACGAAAATATAGGTGATCAACATGTATATGTTTTGCATGCAAAATGTATAGATGATGCCAAATTCGTTCAACAAGAAATAAGTAAAATAGTACCTGTTAAAGTGGACATTTTAGACTTTGGACCAATAATCGGCGGACATTCTGGCCCGGGAACTATGGCGGTATTTTTTACTAGCAAATCTCGCTAAATTGATTAAATATTATCTCTTATTACATTACATCAAAAAAAGTTTAGTATTCTAAACTTTTTTATTATTACATTATTGAAAATTATACAGAATTTCATTTGCAAAAATTTTTTATTTAGTTTATTATTATGGTAAAGGAGAAAACTATGAAAAAAAGAAAACTTGAAATCATGATAGGAATACTACAACTTATACTAGTAAGTATTTATTGTACATTATTCACAATCATAGTTCTACTATTTACAGGACTTACAAAAGCTTTTGCAGTAGCAATGGGTGGTAATGGCGATAATGTAGTTATCGCTCCCACTATTTACATTATATATGCTATAGCTATAATACTTTTTGTATTTGCTATTTTACTTCTTATAAAATCTTTCAAATATAAACAAATAATTTTAATATTAAACTTAATTTTAATTACAACTATTATTATTCTAATACTTGTATTTAATTTCTCACAAGCGTACTTTGCTCTTATTCCTCTCATAATTGGCATACCAAATGTAATAGCAATATTTAAAAAAGAAAAATATCCTTTAAATAATAAGCGAATAGTAGATAATACAGATATAATCATACAAGATGTAACAACAAATAAAACTAATGAAAACAATCAATAAATTATATTGTATACTTATAACAAAACCCCCAGTTATCGCTGGGGGTTACTTTTTTATATGATTGTAAACTAAAATTTCATATTTATTATTTATTAAGCTTCTGCAGGATAATCTAAGTATTGAATCATTACACCTAAACCTGCACCATTAGCATAAAGATTCAAGTAATCTCCACTAAAGAAACTCTTCTTTTCCTCTGTTGTAGAATTTTGTACAAATTCAACTATTCCTTTTTCTGTCAATTTACCTAAACCTTTAGCAGTACCACCTTCATCAGTTAATATTGTAACATATTGTTTAATTCCATCTGCATTGGATTGAGTGGAAGATTGGAAATATGGAAGAAGTGTTCCAGTAACAGATACATTTGCTCTTAAAGTTTCTTCAGCACAATTTAAAGTATTTACAACTTCACCTTCTGCATTTTTAAATACAATAGTTCCATTTACTGGTGCGACTGTTTGCAATGGGTCATCTGCCATTACTATACCCATAAAGTTTACAAGTCCATCAGCAACGCCTTTAGTTTTATCTACAAAAGTTTTACCTTTTGTTATTAAACCAGCACCTATTAGAGCATTTGAAGTTCCTTCAAACAATGCACTCATCGACTTTATGCTTGCAACCAAAGCAGTTGTTCCTTCATAATTTGCAAACCAAGCTTCAGTTCCTGCAACCCAGTTTTCCACAACACTATTTTGAACTGTAACATTTGAATAATGTTCTTCATTTCCTGCGTGTTCAGGGTTTACATGAACAGACATAATAAGAGGTCCGCCTGCTCTTTTTAAGATACAGTCATTTATATAAGTATTTTTTACAGCCCATAGATATAACATAGTACTATAGCAATCGTACATTTTAGATTTATTTATATGAATAGTATTATTATAATTTTCTTTATTGTGAGTAGCAACTATCTGAGTTTGAAAAGCAGTAGAAATGATATTGTTTATAGTCAAATTTTGTTGACTTTGATTTGTTAAAAACATTCCACCTGCCATATCTGCATCTTCAGATTTTTTAGAATTTCCTCTAAAACTAATATTTTCTATGTATGTATTACCTTGTTTAACACTACTTGAGTTATGATTGTCTCCACCAAAGCCTAATAATGCTGAATGAGAAGTTTCACCTTCTGTACCACTAACTACAGTTTTTGTTATTTGACTAGCATCTATATTGAAATAATTTCCATAAAAACTAAATGTTTCTCCCTCATTAGTATGTAAAGCATATATAGATATCCTATTCAATAATGAACCGTCTTGCATAAACAAGGCTTCTGGCAAGTCTTCATCTGTAATAGTAATATTGTTATGCAAAATAAAACCATTTATTTTACCATTTACAATATTGTGTTCTTCTTTATAATCAATCCAACCTTGTTTTATTGCTGCAGTCGCTGGATTGTATTGGTCAGGAATATTGTTTAATCTGCTTAAATCATAAACATTGTAACCATTCCAACCATCTACAACTTCAAACTCCAATATAACAGCATCTTCTGGATAAGCCCATGATAAAGGAAAAACCTCCATTTTAAATGTTTTACCTATCGCTTCAGAAGTAAAATCTACACTAGATTTGTCATAATCAATATCTTCAATATATGTAGAATTATTGGTTACATCTTCAAAGATACCTTCTTTATTTTTCATGCTTACCTTAACATCTATAGCGATGCCACTAGTTAAAGTCACATCTTCACCTTCGCTATTTTCTGCAGTTATGTTAGGATATAAAACAAAAGGATTATCATCTCCTACTTTATATGCAGAATCATTTACCAAAAATGAATATTCGCTTTCATCTTCTGCAGTATTTGGATTATCTATTTTTTCAGCTTTATTAGCCTCATGATTTGTTATAAATAAAGGTTTTTCTACACCTAAAATAGTATATTTTTCTTCTCCCTCGTTTACTATTTTAATGTCTACTTTATAAGTTTTTTCTTTATAAGTGATTGTTAATTCTTGTATACCTATTTCAGAAGTATCCACTTGACTAAACTTAACCTCACTATCTTCTTTTGCTTTTATTTCTGATTTACTTCCATCTTCATATTCAACTACTATTATTGCATTACTTGTATCTAATTGCGTACCTACAACAATAGTGGTATCCATACTTCCAGCTTTAAGATAGATTTTAGAAATTTCACTACCACAAGCAACGAAACCAACTAACATAATGCACGCTATTAAAACAAATGAAAATGCTTTTGCTGTTTTATTCATATTTTTTTCTCCTTTAAATTATTTGAATATTTTCTCAGTTTTTCACTGTTGATAAGATATTTATTATGTACATCATAGTGCTTTAGAAATAATTTTTACTATTTGAATAATATTACTTCCATCTGTACTCTTTATTTGCACAGTAAGTGTACCAACTCTCTTTAACCACACTCTACCATTGTTATCTACATAACCTACTTTACTTGCTTTATCATACATAAATTCTACTCGCCTATTTGTCGCATCTTCTGGATAAACTTTCCAAAATATTTGAACAACATTTTCTTCTGGTGGCAAATTTTCATCGTATATAAATTCTATACTCTTACTTCCATCTTCTTTTGCAACTGCGTTTTCATTTATACACTCTATTTTATTCACATAAAATATTTCATCGTATGATGTTATCTTCATACCTAAAAAACCAATCAAAACAATAGAAGCAATGTATATAACACCTATAATTATAATAACCGACTTTTTCATTTTATTTGTCCTTATAGAAATATTTTACTTTATTATAGAATGACCATATTCTGTATACCATAAAAGCAAGTGCCACCAAACTTACTTTTATCCAAACAGTACTTGGATTTTCTATACTCAAAAATAGAGATATACCAAAGAATAGGAAAGCCATACCAAACATAGCTATACTAGACTTTGTTTCATTAGGGTTACTTACATGCGTACCTGTAGTTGCATATTGTGCAGATTGCGGATTCATTACATCCATTTCTGCACTCCAAAGCATATGAGATATGTACAAAAATACAATGGTAAGTCCAAAAAGAATAGTATCAAATACAGAAAGACCATTAAAATTTTTAAAGATTGCTACCGTAGCAATAATTGCAATAATTATTACTATTGCAGAAGAAATAACTTTTGCAATTAAACTTTTATGATAATTTACAGGTCTTGTCTTAATTAAATAACTTGCTGCGCCTTCTTTTGAAAATATGCTTGCTATTCTATTGTTGCTAGCAAGTGCAATAAGACTTATTACTAAAAGATTTGCTGAAACTATCATCATATCTCCAAGTAGTCTTGTACTCATCGCAGCATAAAGCGAATTTAAAAGTAATATAAGTATAGGCATACATATAGCAACGCCAAGTATACTATATGCATCTTCTGCTGTTCTTGCTAGTACCATATTGTCTATACGAACCATAGATGCAAAAGGTTTTCTCGCTTTATTTTTCTTTTGTTCATCTATAATCTTTTTCTTATATTCAAAAGGTTTTGCCGCCATCTTACAAAATAATGGTTTAGATATAATGAAAGATAACGCTAAACATAATGCTATAGTACCTATTAGAATTGATAATGTAATAAATGTATTTAAACTAAAAATTACATGAACAAGCCCAGACATATATCCCACTACCATAGTTACAATCATAGTAAAAGGATAAAATATTTGTGTAAAGTTTTTTAAGAAATCTTGTATTTCCCAAAACATAGTTCCCCAACTACCTACTATATCTAAGTTCTCAGGTATTAGGTTAATAAGTGAAACAACTATGTATATACCAAAAGCTACCAAACCTGCAAAAATTATCCATTTTATAACTGAAAAATTTCTTAAAAACAATGCAATAAACATAGCAAATATAGAAAGTAATGCACCTATACATACAGGCAAAGCAGAAATAATAATTATACATACAGGCATCCACAAATAATAGTATATAGGCATTCCAGATATTAATCCGTAAGCAAAAAACAGTGGAAATAAGAAGTAAAGATTTTTTATAAGTTCATATAAATAGTATACTATTATTTTAGAAGCAAAAAGTGCATTTGTTGAAACTGGTAAAGTAAGTAATACTTGATTGTCTTTTGCAAAGTACAGATTTTTCATAAGCGAATAAGTACAAGTAAGAATGGATAATATCATCATTACTGTAAATATTACAACTACAACTGATGTTGGTATGATACCAACTAATGAAAAGACATTTAACATTTTGGCTAACAAAAATAGTACATATATAACAGCAGTTACAACTGCTAATGCAACTATACTTAAAACAATTTTAGATATAGTTTTCTTTGTGCTTGAAAGAAAACTCATGTCTACCTTATCTTTTAATTGCATCATAACAAGTGCATTTAGTTTTACATTCATAGCTTATTTACCTGCATCTTTATTTGTTTTACTATTTTTTGACTTAGTAGATGTACTTTTAGATGTATTTGAACTTTTTGCACTCGTCGTTTTGTTTTTAGTTGTTGTTTTCTTTTTTGTGGCATTTGAAGTTGTTTCTTTAGGAGCAACTTCTTCTTTTATATTTTCTTTTACTTCTTCTTTTTTATCTATGATTATATCTGCATTATTAATTGCTTTTTCTTCTAATTCATTTGTCGCTTCTTTATCTACTAAAGCATCTTCATTTTGCTGTATGCCTTTTTCTTTGGCAAGTCTTTTCTCTTCTTTTGCTTTTTGCTTTGCTTCTTTTCTTGCCTTTCTTCTCTCTTGTCTTTCCTTTCTTAACTCTGCCCTTTGTTCTTTAGTAGTTGCTCTTTTATCTTTTGCTTCTTGTTTTAATACTTCTTTGTCTACCTTTATTGCTTCTACATCTGTATTTTCTATAGTGTTAAGATAAAATTCTTCTAGCGTTCCATTTTGTAGTATTTCATCTACAGTCTTCACGCACTGTATTTGTCCTTTCTTTATTATGCCTATCCTATCACATATCCTTTCTACAACATCTATAATGTGACTAGAGAAAAATACTATGTTACCTTCTTTAGCATGCAACTTCATACATTCTTTTACTTGAAATATACTATTAGGGTCTAGACCTGTTAGTGGTTCATCTAGTATCCATACTTTAGGATTATGTATAAGCGCAGACATAATAGCAATCTTTTGCTTCATACCATGACTGTATGTTTTCATTTGATTGTCAAAAGCACCTTCAAGTTCAAATAGTTTTACATATTTTTGCATTCTTTCATTTCTATCTTGTTCACTAACTTCATAGATATCTGCAATATAATTAATGTATTCTCTACCGGTCAACTTTTCGTATAGAGCATAATGGTCAGGCACGAAACCTATTTGCTTTTTCGCTTCTATGCTTTGCAAGTCTGCATCATAACCACAAACTTCTATACTTCCGCCTGTAATAGGTTGTATACCTACAATACTTTTAATTATAGTACTTTTACCAGCGCCATTAGGTCCTAAGAAACCAAAAATCTCTCCAGCGTGAACTTCAAGATTTGCATCTTTAACTGCAAAAACATTTGATGAACCATATCGTTTAGTAAAGTCATGCAATATGAGTTTATCTACATTTTCCATGTGCAAAGGTTCACTCATACTTCTACCATCTAATTTTGACATAAGGGCCAATTCCTCCATTTTGTACTTTTTCTTTCTAGCATTCATTTCAACCATTAAATCTACATAATTGTAAGCTTGTTCGTATATAAACCACATGCCAGCAGCGGCAAGAATATAAACCAAATAAAACAATACTTGATAAACAGGATAAAATATAAATTGCAGATTACCTATCCAGAATGTAAGTGTATAATTACGCAAATCTTCTGCCCATTTACCTAGTTTGTCGGCAATAAAATCAGAGTTTGTAAAGAAGAAATCACAATCACCATAGTTTGTAAACCAAGCATTAATTATTAGTATAGCGACAAAATAAACTGTAAACGCTATGGCAGAATATATAAACTCTCTAAGTTTTGGTCTTTCATAAACTTTAAGTCCAACAACAAGTAAAGGCATAAAGAATGCCATATAATGGTTATTCCAAAATCTAATTATTTCATAACTAAGCATATTACCAGTAGTGTTAGGCATAACCATTGCTAGAAAAGCACCTAAAACATTTATGAAGAATGTAAAATAAAATAGTTTTTTCCATTTAAATATTAGACACAAAGGCACTATGTACATCGCAGTATGACACAAGTGTATAGGCCATTGAAGTGGATTTAACCATGTTTCAAATTTCGCACTACACATAAATGTAATAAGTGCACCTAATGACATAAAAAGTAAAGTAAACTTAATTGTCTTTTGGTCTTTGTTTTTAAAAGCAAAGTACACAACAAGTGGAATAATAATACCAAAATAGATAAATATACGATGCCATTGAGATAAGTCTTTAACTTCATCATCAATTGTTGAATATCCAAAGAAAAGTTGAGGAACCCAAGCAGGCATAGTCGCAAGTAGCATACCAAATAGACACAAGAAAAATTTAATATAATCTTTCCAATTCCATTTTTCAGTAATATAGTTTTTAAACCAAACATAAAAACAATAAAATATGCTTATTCCTAGTTCTAGACACATAAGGAGTGCTCTAAAACTAAAAGTTTCCATAGCACCGTTACCACAAACACCGATAATGCTATAGTTTAAAAGTCCTATGTTTAACAAAACTACAGTTGTAGCAAAAAACTTTACAAAATTTGTAGTTGCCCTAAACTTGAAAAAAGGATAAAGAGCAAGTAGCAAAATAGTTGCATACATGAACCATACGCTTAAAGTACTTAAAGCAGTTAGCACAGGACTATCAAAAAGATTTGTCTGTAAATGTATAATTCCATTAAGCGCCTCATTACCACTCATGTACCTAAAGAAAAAGACTATAATTAGTGAAAAAGAAAAAACTTTCAAAAAAGTATCTTCACTAATCTTTCCAGCTAATTTTTTTCTAAATATAAAATATGCACCTATTAAACTTAAAGGCAAAAGTAGTGCAATAAGATAATAATAAACCAACATTTTTACACCTATCGTATACTTATCTAGATTCTATTTCACTAAGTGTATTTATTATAGCACAAAGCAACTTTGCATTTCAATTATAAAAAGTTCAAAAAAGTTCAAATTTTTTTCAAATTTAACATTTTTTTCAATTTTAGTATGTGATTTTATAATTTTTATATTATAAAAAGGGAAGTTTTTATGCACTTCCCTAATTTTATATATTTTCATCTTCTATAATTTTACCAAATTTTATCTCAAACTCATCTGCTTTCTTTACATTAAATTCTCTTACACCTGTAACCGCTTTAATATCTGGTTCACATTCATTAAAGAACTCATCATAAGGAGTAGAAATATCTACATTTTCTATTTCAGTCTTAAGACTAATCTTACTTTCACTCTTAAATTGTCTTATTCTAGATACTATGTCTACCATAGCTTCACCTTTCTTTATAAGTTCGCTATCATATTCTTGACCCAAGTCTAGATAATTAGATATATGTATAGATTTTGCATTTTCAAATTTTGCAAAATAATCCATATATATTTCCTCTGTAACATGAGGTAAAATAGGAGCAAACATTTTTAGCATACCAAGTAAAGCATAGAAACAAGCATACTGTGCACTTTCCTTTGCTTTTTCACCATATATTTCTGGCTTATACAATCTATTTTTAACTATTTCAATGTAGTTATCGCAGAAATTCCAGAAATATTTTTCAAGTTCATTTATAGCAAGTGCAAATTCATATTTATCTAAAAATGAAACAAATTTTACACTTAACTCTCTATATTTGTCTAATATATATCTATCCATAGGAAGAAGTTCTATTTTCTTTGGCTCATAATCCTGCAAAAATGAAAGCACAAATTTACTTGCATTCCATAACTTATTTACAAGTTTTTTACCATTTTCAAACTCTACTAATGAAAATGCTGTATCCCTACCAAGTGTAAGATTTCCTGCCCAATATCTTGTTACATCTGCAGAATATTGTTTTATAATTGCTTGTGGAGTAAATGAACTATTTGATTTTGACTTAGAAAGTTTTGAACCATCACTAGAAGTTACATAACCAGAAATCATCAAATCTTTCCATGGCAACTTACCAAAATGATACAAACTTTTAACTATAGTATAGAAATCCCAAACTCTTATATTATCATGAGCATTAGGTCTTAATGACATAGGCACCATACTATCATCTAATCCCTTACCCGTAATTAAATCTGTACATATTTGCGGAGTAAGTGAAGATGTTGCCCATGTATCCATTACATCTTGCTCACCTATAAAATCAGTGCAACCACATTCACAAGCAGTTGCTCTTTTATCTTTTAGTGGGTCAACAGGCAAATCTACTATCTCTGCAAGTTTTACTTTTCCACATTTTGCACAGTACCATACTGGGAAAGGCACACCAAAAAATCTTTGTCTAGATATACACCAATTCCATGAAAGATTTTCAACCCAGTTAAGATACCTTGCTCTCATGTTTTTAGGATTCCAATTTAACTTTAATCCAGCATCATATAGTTCTTTTTTGTGGTTAAGAACATCTATAAACCATTGCTTTTTAACCATTATCTCTATAGGTGTTCCGCATCTCTCATGAGTAGATACACTATGTACAATGCTATCTTGTTTTATAAGCAAATCTTGTTCCTTTAACTTCTCTATAACTGCTTTTCTACACTCGACAATCTCAAGTCCTGCAAAATCTTTTGCAAGTTCAGTCATTTTTCCGTCTAATGTAAAGCATTTCTTTATTTCAAGATTGTGCATTCTTTGCCAATCTTTATCCACATTATCCCCAAAAGTACAGCACATAACTACACCAGAACCTTTTTGCATATCTACAAGTTCATCAGTGTATACAGGCACTTCATAATTAAAATATGGTACGACTAATTTTTTTCCTAACAAATGTGCATTTTTTTCATCATCAGGATTGATAAATACGCAAACAACACCGCATAGCATTTCTGGTCTAGTAGTTGCAACAACTACATATTCTTTTGTACCAGATATGAAAAATTTAAGATAATTAAAAGAACTTTCTATATCCTTATCTTCTAGTTCGGCTTGTGCACAAGCAGTCCCACACTCAGTACACCAAAGTGTTGGTGCTTCTGCTTGATAAATTAGCCCCTTTTTATACAAGTCTATAAAACTATGCTGTGAAATCTTCTGCGTTCTAGGAGAAATACTACTATAATGCTCTTTAAAATCACATGAAAAGCCAGCCTTTCTATATAAGTCATAAAAATCTTCTTCTAGTTTTTTAGTTTCTTGCAAACAGATATTTATAAATGTTTCTCTAGGCAAATCTTGTGCTTTTTTCTTTATTCTCTTTTCTACATATCTTTCAGTAGGCAAACCATTGTCATCAAATCCAAAAGGGAAATAGACTCTTTCACCTTTCATTCTATGATGTCTTGCTATTATCTCTATATGTGTATAAGATGACAAATGCCCCATATGTATATTACCATTACAAGTTGGAGGCGGAGTGTCTATGCTGTATATAGTTTTAGAGTTGTTTTCATCATATTTGTAAATGTCATTATCTTGCCAATACTGTTGCCATTTTTCTTCTTTCTCTGCAAAGTTGTATTTCTTATCTAACATATTTCCTCCAAATAACATTAAACATTTTTATATTATCATACATAACTTGTAGTGTCAAGCAATTGAAAAAAATTGAAAATATATAAGATTGAAAATTTATAAAATAATTGCAATAAATAAAAAATGTAATAACATAAAAAACAAAAGTAACAAAAAGTAAAAAATAATCTAAAACATATTCCACTTTTAAAAGTATTATTTAACGAGTAAAGATTTCTATTTTTGTTTAATTAGTATGCAAACTATTATTTTCCTCTATTTTTACGGAATATTTTTAATTTTAATTTGTATTAGTTTTTTAAAATTAAATTACTATAATGCTACATTTTTACCATTTTGAACATGTTTTTTACTAGTTATAACAATGTTTAGTATTTTATTTTTGAAAAAATTTTTATAAGTCTTTTTCACTTGACTTTTTTGCTTATTTATGCTATATACATATGTATTTTATAAATAAGCGCAAGGTACAATAACTAACTGCACATTTGCAGTTTTTTAAAATACTATTTGCTAAAATAAAAAGGCAGGATATATGCAAAGAGTTTTGATAAAAGACATTCAACTAGATAAAGAAAATTTTTTACAAGGTTTCGTTGAAAATATAAGAAACAAAAAAACTATGGCATTCATAGTTCTTAGAGATATAAGCGGTAAAATGCAAGTTACAGTAGAAAAAGGAAAAAATGAAGAACTTGATAAAATTGTAGATGAGATTACGCTTGAAAGTGTTATATCTGTAAAAGGTCAAGCCATAAAAAATGATTTTGTAAAACTTGGTGGCATAGAACTTTTAGCACAAGAAATAACGCTTGAAAGTAAAGCAGAAGCACTACCTATACATAGTGATGCAAGCATTGATTTAAAAATGGATTATAGGTGGTTAGACTTAAGAAGCGACAAAAATACTTTACTTTTCAAAGTTCAAACTTGCCTGCTTAATGCACTTAAAAAATTTGTTTTAGACAGAGATTTTATAGAAATACATTCACCCAAGACTATAGGCACAGCAAGCGAAAGTGGTTCCGAAGTTTTTGAAATAAAATATTTTGATACAAAAGCATATCTTTCTCAAAGTCCACAATTCTATAAGCAAATGGCAATGGCAAGCGGTTTTGAAAAAGTTGTAGAAATAGGACCTGTATTCCGTGCTGAAAAATCTTTTACTAGTAAACACGCTACAGAATTTACCGGTTTTGACATAGAGATAAGTTATATAGAGTCATACAAAGACTTAATGAAGTTTGAACAAGAACTTATTACCTATGCACTAAAACAAGTAAAAGATAAATACGGTAATGAAATAAAAGAACTTTTTGGTTGTGATGTTGTTGTGCCTGATAAAGACTTCCCTATTTTAACTCTAAAGCAAGTATATGATGAACTTGAAAAAAGATACGATTTTAAAGTAGAAGAAAAAGATAAAGGCGATTTGACTACAGAAGCAGAAAAATTATGTAAAAATCTATCACAAGATATGTTTAATAGCGAATTTCTTTTTGTTACAGATTATGCAAAAGAAAATAGAGCATTTTACCATATGAGAAAAAATGATATGCCTCAAGGCTATGACCTTATATGGAAAGGTGTAGAGATAACAACAGGCGCACAAAGAGAACATAGATACGAAATTTTAAGCAAGCAAGCAGAAGAAAAAGGCTTGAAAGATGATGTAAAATTTTATTTAGAATTCTTTAAATACGGTTGTCCGCCACATGGTGGCTTTGGAATAGGTCTAGATAGACTTACAATGCTACTATTAGACTTAAATATCAAGGAAGTGATGTTCCTATTTAGAGGACCAAATAGAGTAACACCTTAACAATAAAATATTTTAGGAGAATACAATGAAAGAATATAGAACACACATTAGCAGTGAAATAAATGAAAAAATGCTAGATAAAGAAGTAAGACTTGCAGGATTTGTAAGTTCTATCCGTGACCACGGCGGTATAATGTTTGTTGACCTTAGAGATTTGTATGGTATAGTTCAACTAGTATTTCACGACCAATCAATGATACAAGATTTAAATCGTGAAAGTGTAATATCTGTTGTTGGAAAAGTAGAAATGAGAGATGAGGCAAACTTTAACAATAAGTTAGTTTCCGGAAAAGTTGAAGTTTTAGTTAGTAGTATAGACATACTTTCAAAAAGTAACAATGTATTACCTTTTGAAGTAATGGATAGTGAAAAAGTTAGTGAAGATTTAAGATTAAAATATCGCTACCTAGATATGCGTAACCCAGAAGTTGCTAAGAAGATGCTACTAAGAGAAGATGTTATATGGGAAATAAGAAATTTTATGCGTGAAAATAATTTTCACGACATTCACACTCCTATCCTTTCAGCGGATAGTCCAGAAGGTGCAAGATGTTTTCTAGTACCTAGTAGACTTCATCATGGAAAATTTTACGCTTTACCACAATCTCCACAACAATTCAAACAACTACTTATGATTGGAGGCATGGAAAAATATTATCAAATAGCACCTTGTTTTAGAGATGAAGACTCTCGTGCTTTTCGTTCTGCTGGTGAATTTTACCAAGTAGATATAGAAATGAGTTACGCTAATCAAGAAGATGTGCAAAATATTACAGAAAAACTAATTAAACAAATATTTAAAAAGTTTGGCGTATTAAAACTTGATGACGGAGATTTTATCCACATTAAATATAATGACGCCATGTTAAAATATGGCTCTGATAAACCCGATTTAAGAAACCCTATAGAGATAAAGGAACTAACAGACATTTTTAAAAATACTACTTTCTCAGCATTCCAAAATAATCTTGTTAGAGGATTTGCATTAAATTGCAACAATCAATCAAATAGTTTTTACAAAAATTTGACAGATTATATTATGCAAGAAGGTGCTGGTGGGCTTGCTTGGCTTAGAGTACTTGCAGACGGCACACTTAAAGGACCTATTACAAAATTCATTTCTTTAGAAGAACAAGAAGCATTAAAACAAAGAACAAATGCAAAAGTTGGTGATGACATATTTGTTATTGCAGATAAAAAAGGTAAATGTGAAAAACTTATAGGTCTACTTAGATTAGAAATAGGAAGAAAATTAAATCTAGTAGATACAAGCAAATACTATTTCTGTTGGATAGTAGATTTCCCATTCTACGAATACAATGAAGAAAATGATTGTATAGACTTTGGTCATAACCCTTTCAGTTTGCCACAAGGTGGACTTAAAGCACTAAATGAGCAAAAACCTTTAGATATACTTGCATATCAATACGATTTAGTATGTAACGGCGTAGAACTTGCAAGTGGTGCCGTTAGAAATACAGATGTAGATACTATGGTTAAAGCTTTTGAACTAGCAGGATATGACAGAAACGAAGTTCAAAAACGCTTTGGTGCATTATATCACGCATTCACATATGGTGCGCCACCACACGCAGGTATTGCTCCAGGATTTGAAACAATGCTTATGCTTTTGTGCAATACAATAAATATAAGAGAAGTGATACCTTTCCCTCTTAACGCAAAAGCTCAAGACTTACTAATGGGCGCTCCTAGCGATGTTAGCGAAAAGCAACTAAGAGAAATACACATAAAAGTTAGAGATTAAAATATATTTAAATATCAAAAAAAGATTATAGCGAACTATAATCTTTTTTTACATTTTCTATTATTTTATTTTGTCTTTGCCTGTTTCTTTATTTTTTACATTTTCTTTAAAACTATTTTTTAATTTATTATCTTGCTCTTTTACATTTTTAAACTTTAAAAGATTTGTTGTGTCTTCATTTATCTTAGCATCTTTAGTTCCTTTTGTAAGTGAAAGTTCTTTTAAAGAAGCATTTATAGATTGTAGCCATTGTTCAATATCTGCACTACTTATATTACTTTTAACATTATCTACACTTTTAGCAAGCGCAAAAATCTCTGGAGTTAATTGATAATTAGTTTTTATAGTTAAAAGGTCATGTTTTAAACCTGCTTCAATTATTTTGTTATAAAATTCGTTATTTGTTTTGTTCAAATATTCAAAATAATTATTTAAATCTAAATGAACGCTTATAACTTGATAATCTCCTCTAAGTTTTAAAGTTTCAAATCTTTTATCTACATCTTGTTCTATATCTTTTATTATACTTTTGCCTGCTTGTGAAAGATTTTTTCTGCCTTTATATTCTGCAAATAATTCTCTATAAAATTTGTTTTTTATAAGCGCATTTTTATCACTTTCATCTAACCATTTGTTTTGACAAAGTTTTTCTAATTCTTCACTAATCTTTCTTTCCACTCTATTTTGCATTAAACTCTTTAAATTCATTTTATGAGAATCATTATGAGAATCATATTTTTTAAATGTCATATTAGATAATCTACTTATCTCTTTTACCCTTAACTCTTTATCTATTTGTTGTAACAATTCTTCACTTCTATTAAAACTTTCTGCATCGCCAAAACCAATAAAACCATCTACATGACAAAGTAAAGGATTAATTTCTTCAGCATCTTCAAAAAGTTCAGAACGCCACATTCTCAATCCGTTCAAAATCTGTATAATACTTTCAACATTTTCTTCATCACAATGAAAAGCCAAACTATCTGTTCTTTGCACATTTTTACTAGTTATCCACTCAATATCTATATCTAGATTATCTTCATTTGCAAAATTCATTGTCTTAGACAAAACAACTAACGCATCTTCAGGTTTTATATTTAATGTTATTATATACTTTTTACTTCTATTTACTTTTGGTTGAATTTTTATAGTTGTCGCATCACTAAAAGTTTTGTCTAAATCATTCTGTGTCAACTTCGCACTAGTTACACTTGATGAAAGAGAAATAACAGGCATATACTTACCTATTTTTTCATCTCTTTGCGTTCTTAAAAGAAAATTGAAACAATCTATATCTGACATCATTGATGGCACATAATCTGCAAAAAGTATAATCTTTTTAAAGTAATCTCTCACTTCTTCATCTTCTACTTCTGTTGCAAGTAATGGTAAAGTATGTATATACCATTCACGGTACATATTTTCACAAAGGTTTACAATATCTCTATTAGTTATACCTTTAGATACTAATTCGTTTTTTCTTTGAGAAGCATCTTTAGATATAATTCTTTTATAATTACCATTTTCATCTTGAACAGACCAATTATCCATCCTTTCTTCTATAAGTGCTTTAAATCTTTTCTTCACATTATCTTTTTCTTTTTCAATTAAATTCTTTACAAAATCATTCATAATATTATCTCCTTTAAGCAATAACCATAGAGCTACAAATAGTATACCATATAAGCACAAAAATTTCAAGGGGCATATTTAAAATAAGGTTAAATCTTTTGATAATATATGCAAAATAGAATTTTAAAGTTAATAAATTATAATTATTTTATAACAAATTTAATTTTATTTTTATAATGCAATTTAAAATTAAAATGAGTTATATTCTTTAAAAACAAAAAAACGCATTGAAATGAAATGAAAATAATTGTATTAAAAAAACTTTATCAAAAAAGATAAAGTTTATTTTTTATTAATAGAAAACCACTTAATTATTTATTTATTCAAAGCAGGCTTCAACTCTAGCAGTAACTTGTACTTTTTGATTAAAGTCTTCATTACCTATTTGTGTATAATCTCTATATGTCATTGCGTAACAATAAGCATTTTCTTCCTTCACACTTTTTAAAACTATTTGCTCCTTACCAAGTAAGGCTTGTGCTTTTGTATATGCTTTTTGTAAAGCTTCTTTTAGTACTTGATTATATGCAGTTGTAGTATCTTGTATTGAATAGTTTATAGAATTTATATCTGTTACACCAACGCTTAATAATGAATCTATACTATTTTGAACTAGATTTATATCTTTAACTTTGTAACTGAAATATAGCGTAACATTGTGTCCTTTTGAACACGCTCTAGGCATAATATGATTGCAATTTTCATATGAAGAAAAAGAATTTGTTTTTATATCTTCTTCACTTATACCTAATGCAACTAGTGCATTTTTTGCATCATTATACATATTTAGTACTTTATCATTTGCTTCTTTAACTGACGAATTTATATTATTTATACTAACATATACTTCTGCCGTGTCTGGCGTAAACCACATACTACTTTCTCCAATTACTGTAGTTGAAATACTTTCTTCATTTGCTAATACTGAATTATAAGATAAGTAATTGCTACTTGCAAAACTTGCAACTAAAACAATTAGTGTCAGTATCATTAAACTTATACATATTTTATTTCTTTTTACCATGTTTTTAATCTCCTTTTTGTCATCAAATATACTTTGTGTTAATTTAAAAAAAATATGAACATCTTACAAAACAAGACTTTTTCTTCTTAAATCTACTAAAATATGACTACATATATTTAAAGAAATTAAAAAGTGTACATTTCTATATAAATTAGAATAGACATAATACTTTTACATATAAAACAAAAACTATAGAAATTTAAAATTCAAAAAAGATTTTATAAAACTTACTATAAATTAAAAAAGGTTGTGCGCAACCTTTTTTCTTTTTTAATAAGATGTCTAAGCAACTATAATGAAACATTTTTATTAAACTATTAGTTTTCTTGTATATATTCGTCATAAGTAGTAATCTTGTCTTTACAACCCTTTTGACATATCTCTATTATTCTATTTGCAACAGTCTGCATAATTTCTTGGTCATGCGAAGTAAATAGTAAACAACCTTTAAAATTTATCATTCCCTTATTTAGCGCAGTAATACTCTCTAAATCTAAATGGTTTGTAGGTTCGTCCATTATTATAACATTTGCTCCAGAAAGCATAGTTTTAGAAAGCATACATCTAACTTTTTCACCACCAGATATAACCTTTGCTTTTTTCATTGCCTCTTCTCCGCTAAAAAGCATTCTACCTAGCCAGCCACGAACATACTCATTATCTTGTTCCTTACTGTATTGTTTTAGCCAATCTACAAGACTTAAATCGCAGTTCTCAAAAAACATTCTATTGTCTTGTGGCATATATGAAGGCGTAATAGTTTTTCCCCATTTTACTTCTCCACTATCCGGTTTCTCTAGACCCATAATTACATTAAAAAGTGTAGTTATAGCAAGTGCATTATCACATAAGAAAGCAATCTTATCGCCATGTTGCACTGTAAAACTTATATTTTCAAAAAATCCATTCTTTGTTAGTTTCTCTACTTTAAGTATATCATTTCCTATTTCTCTTTCAAACTTAAAATCTATAAAAGGATATTTTCTATTTGATGGTTTTATATCATCTATTGTAAGTTTTTCTAATTCTTTTTTCCTACTTGTTGCTTGCCTACTTTTTGAAGCATTTGCACCAAAACGAGCGATAAAGTCTTTAAGCTCCTTTGCCCTTTGCTCTTTCTTTGCATTTTGGTCTTTTTGTTGCCTTAAAAGAAGTTGACTAGTTTCATACCAGAAATCATAGTTACCAAGATATATATTTATTTGACCATAATCTACATCACATATATGTGTACAAACTTTATTTAAAAAGTGCCTATTATGAGACACTACTATCACTGTATTAGGAAAATCTAACAAAAAGTTTTCAAGCCATTGTACACTCTTTATATCTAAGTTATTTGTTGGTTCATCTAAAAGCAAAATATCAGGATTTCCAAAAAGTGCTTGTGCAAGTAATACTTTTACTTTTTGTTTTGGCTCCATATCAGCCATTTTTACTTGTAAAAATTCATCACCTATTCCTAATCCTCTAAGCAGTGTAGGTATCTCAATATCCGCGTCCCAACCGCCTTTTTCTGCAAACTCAGCTTCAAGTTCTGCAGTTTTCATTCCGTCTTCTTCGTTAAAATCTTCTTTTGCATAAAGTGCTTCTTTTTCTATCATTACATCATACAATCTTTTGTGTCCCATCATTACAGTATCAAAAACCGTGTAGTCATCAAAAGCATTTTGATTTTGTTGAAGAACAGACATTCTTTCACCTTTATCTATAACCACCTCTCCTGTATTAGGTTCTATTTCTCCTGATAAAATCTTTAAAAAAGTACTTTTACCCGCACCATTGGCACCTATAATACCATAACAATTTCCTTTAGTAAATTTTACATTCACTTCTTTAAAAAGTACTCTACCACCATATTGTAAACTAACATTTACAGCTTGTATCATTTTCCCTCCAAAAACAAATATTTCTCCATTTTAAACTATATATTGTATGCTTAATCATTTTAAAATTTTAATTTGTTTTATATATTTTATTTTGCTTATTTAGTTAGTTTTTAGACAAAAATAAAAGCTTAAAATATGTAGAAATATCAAATAGTAACGATATATTAGCACAAAAACTAAAAAAAATCAACTACACATAAAAAAGATTTAATAATATGCAAAATTAAGGCAAAAATTTCATTTTTGTATATTGACTTTTTACCATTTTCAATGTACACTTAAATAAGAAAGAACAAAGGACGGAAAAACTTATGAAAAAATCATTTGATTTTATAGCAGAATTTAAAAAATATGTAAAATGCACTACCTTAAAAGAAGTTAAAGAAAACTCATTTTACGAAAGAATAAATTGTACTAAAAATAATTTTGGTGCATATATGGAAGAAAAAATTAGATATGAATACAAAAAGCTAGTTAAAGAGGCTAATCTTACAGAACAAAAATATGCTTCCAACAAAGAGCAATTACTTTTTATCAAAGGCAATCTTGATGATGAAAAATATATTAATTACAAAAACACCATGGAAAATGCTTTACCTTACTATGAAAAACAACAAGAGATATTAACTAAAGAAGTTATGGAAAAAAGAGATGCCCTATACATTGCAGAAACTTGTATTCATTGTTTCAATAAAAAAATTACAAAAGAGCAAGCACTAGAGATTTTTGATAAGATAGAAAAAGAAAAAAATATTTCCAAACAGAAAAAAGACAAGAATTCTGCAGAGATGAATAAATAATTTATAGGAAATTTTTTGTGTGATAAAAACAGAAAGAATAAATAAACTTATTTGTACATTTAGTAAACTTTGCGAATTAGAAAACAAAAATACTAATTATGAAAATTCATTCAAAAAAAGCAATATAAAATACAATAAAAATCTAATTTTAGATGAAATGGAAAAAAGTTATAGAGAAACATTTGCAATAATTCAAAATATTAAGTATAAAATTAATCAAGAAAAAGCATCTTTAAAAAATGAATTTTATACAAAACAACATGAAAATGATATTTTAAAAGAAATGTATAATAGTCAATTAGAGTTACTTCTCTTAATTCGTCAAGGCATTAAAAAAATGTATGAAAATTTGCATATCTACAATTATGAAAAATAAAAAATAATATGTTTAAAATAAGGAGCAATAATTTAAAGTATTTGCTCTTTTTTATTTTTGAAAATTCTAAATCAATTAATAGATTATAGCAGTTAAGAAGTATTGAAAAAAATTTGAATTATTTTATTTGACCTTTTATAAAAAATAACATATTATTAAAGTATAAAAGGAGGTTATAAGAAATGAAAAAGAAATTTTTAACAATGGCTTTTGCGTTATGCCTATTTGTGCCTAGTTTAGCATTATTCACTGGTTGTTCATGCAGTGATAGCAGCAGTGCAGTTGTAACAATGGATATCAATCCAAGTGTAGAATTTGTTATAGATAGCAATAACAAAGTAGTCGCTGTAAATGCGAAAAATGATGATGCAGATACATTACTTGTAAATGCACAAATAATAGGATTAGACATAGAAAGTGCTGTCAATGTTGTTATAGAAAATTGCGTTATAACTGGAAAACTTTCTATAGAAGATGGCAATATTAACATAAACATAGTGAGCAATAGTAGCGAATTACAAAACAAAATAGAAACAAAAATAGATAATGCTATAAACGAAGTAAAAGAAAGCCTAGACGCAACATTTACTAAAGTTATTACAAAAGTTGAAACAGGTAGCGATAAAGCAAAACAAGAACTTAAAAAAACTTTGAAGTTTTTAGCACCTGAACTTAGCGAAGAAGAATTAAGCAAAATGACTGATGAACAAATACTTGAACTTATTAAGACTAAATCAGAAAACTACAAAGATTTAACTTATGCAGAATTAAACAATATTAATAGTTTCTTTGCTAAAACATTTCAAAATGGAATAGAAGCTGCTAGAAAAACAATAGCTGATTTAAAGGCAAGTATAGAAAATTCTAGCATTCTTACTGAAGAACAAAAAGCAGAGATAAACAAACAAATAACTGAAGCAGAAAAAGAAATAGATAAACTTGTAAACGAGTTTATTAAAGCTAAAGATGAAATGATTGCAGAATTTAAAGCAACAATTAACGAAATAAAAACTAAACTAAAAGATGCATATAAAGCTCAAGTAAACGCTACTCAAGAAGCACTTAAAACTTCTTTAAAAAATAAATTAGATGCAAATCTTATAACTCAAGAACAATATAATGAATGGATTGCTCTTATAGATAACGCAAGCAAATAGAAATTTATAAAAAGTAAAAAAGCATTTAACTTTTTGGTTAAATGCTTTTTTTTATAATCTTTTAGTTTAAAATCCATACGGCAAGATTTAACGATGTTGCAACTAAAAGCCATACAGGATAAATTAGTAATGCTCTTGAATATATAGGTCTATATTTATCTATCTGCATGATAAGATAAACAGCAAAAATAAAATTGATAAGTATAGTTACAATTCCCAAAAAAGTTTGATTAAGCGTAAAGAAAACTAGACACCACAAAACATTTAGTACGCCATTTATAACAAATAAAACTACTATTTGATTAGGTATACCCTCATTGTTGGCCCAAAGAAAAAGAACTATGCCTGCCGTGATATATATAACGGTCCATACTATAGGTATAACATAGTCCGGTATCCATTGACTAGGTTTAACTAAAGAATCAAACCACTCCATTCCTAAGTTTACAAAGATAGAACCTAAAACTGAGACTAATATAACACTACCAAATGTTAAAACTATATTTTTAATTAAATTTTTATTCATATTTTATTCTTATGTTAATGCTAATAAATTTATACATTTGTGTAAATTTTATATTCTTAAATGTTTTTATAAAGTACTTTATAAAAAATATACAAAAAAAAGTGCTTTTTTTTACATAATATGATAGATTAACATTATTAATAAATCTATCGTTAAAATAATTATTTTTTACATATTGCAAATAATAGATTTAGTAAAAATTGTTTATCATGGGGAAAGTGTATGAAAAAAACAAAAAGTATTTTTTATTTTGTCTTAACTTTTATTTTATTAGTTCCTTGCGCTTTAGTTTTAAATGCTTGTTCATGCTCTGAAAGTAAAGTAACTAATCTAAAAGTTATTATTCAAGGACGCGAAATTGCACAAAATGATACTATTAATATAGATTCAAATTCAAATTTTGAATTGAGTAAAGATATGAAAGTTTTTGCTATATATGAAAATGGCGAAGAAAAGGCAATACAATTAAAAAATGACAATAATGACGGATATACATTGGAAACAAATCTTCCAAACAAACTCGCTGTAGGAAAATATGAAGCAAAAATATCATACAAAGATGTAAAAGATTTTAAAATAAATATTAATGTTAGACCTTTTGCAAATGTAATAACAAACATTAGTGATATTTCAAAGATATACGACGGAAATCCAGTTGAAATACCATCTTTTGAATGCTTAGATAAGGAGCATGCCACTATTGAATGGTTTTTAGCTGGTGAAACTCCTACTAAACTAGAACATGCGCCAGTAAATGCTGGAAATTATTTTGTAGAAATTACTTCCACATCTTCATCTCAATATATTGAAACAAAAGCAAAAAAAGATTTTGTTATAGAAAAAGCTACACCCATATTAGAAAGTGAGCATACTCCTTTTGAAGGCGTATATGATAGTAAAAAATCTTTATCTTTTTACACTCTTAGTGAAAATTATAGATGGAAAGAAGGTACTATAATACCTACTTGCGACATTAAATCATATACTGCACTATATAATCCAGATAGACAAAATTACAACGATTTAGAAGTAGAGGTAACTATTAATTTAACTCCACAACAAGTTAGTGAGCCTACATCTTCCACAACATATACATATAATGGCAATGAACAAATTTTTGATATAGTGGACACAGATTTGTATACAGTATCAAACAACAAAAGAACAAATGCAGGCACTCAAAAAGTAACAGTAAGCCTAAAAGACAAAGTAAACTTTGTATGGACAAACGGAAACAGTGATGACTTGTCTTTTGATTTCACTATACAAAAAGCAACTCCAACATATACAAGTCCAGAAAGTGTAAAAGTAGTTGAAAATACATTACTAAAAGACATAGACTTACCTGCAAACTTCTCTTGGCAAGATGATGAAAATACAAGTGTAGGAAGTAAGGGTCAAAAAACTTTTAAAGTTATATTCACTCCTATTGATAACGAAAATTACGACATTGTTAGAGATATAGATATAACTATATATGTATTACAAACATTAAAAGCACCTGAAGTTACAGGAACATATACATATAGTGGCAATGAACAAAGCGTGTCTTTATCTACTTACGACTCTAGCATCATAGATATTTCAGGAAAAGTGTCTGCAACAAACGCAGGCTCTTATGAAATAATATTTTCTATAAAAAACAAAGACGAATACATATGGGAAGATAATACAACCGAAGATAAAAACACAACTTGGACGATAGATAAAGCAACTATAACTTTAACTGCAAAAGAAAGCGGAGCATTTTCGCCAGAAAACTTAATAAAAGAATATAATGGAAATTACTTATTCACAGCTAAAGATATGTTTGAAAATCTTTCAAAAGAAGATTTGCCATTTTATATCTCTTGTGATACTGCCGACTTTGATATAAATAACGAAATTTCTGGTTCTTTCGCTTATAGTATAAACGAACACTATGTACAAAATTACCCTATTATCTATAAAGAAAGAGCATTGACTAGTTTTCAAAAAGATTTAGGTACAGGATATATAGCAATATCATATATACTAGAAAATAGTCAAAATTTTGAATTAGATGAGCAATTACTTATATATGCAATAACTATTCAAAAACAAGTTTTAAAAATAGAAGGAAATTTTTATACAGATAGTGCATCTACAGAAAAATTATTAAAAGATTTTGAAATAAAAACTACAAACGGCTATGTGTATGCAGATATAGCGAATAGTGAAAATGACATTACTACAACTAAAACAAAAATAGAAGGCACTTGGGCATGGGAAACACCAGAACTTTCCATAACTAAATCAGGAAAACACACTGCCATATTTACGCCTACAGAGTCTACTTTATATGATAGCATAACACTAGAAATACAGATAACTATTTCAGTAGAAGATAATACAAGTGCAAGTATACAAATAGAAGGAAAAGAAAAAGAAGTTGTTGTTCGCCAAGGAGATTCATTCTCTTACGAATCTACTGCTGGAAAAGTACACCATTACATATTTTTTGAAATTCCTGCCCTATGCAATGCTTATTATAGCGTAAAAGAAAATGGAAACATTATTAAAGATTATACTCAGTACAATCATGAATTAGGCATAATTATTTATCCAAATACTTTCCAAAATAGTATAGTGTATAACAACATTTATGAAATTATTTTCACTTTACATGGCGCTATTGAAAAAGAATTACATTTCAACTTAACCATAACTCAAAAAGATGCAATAGTTTACATAAATGGTAAAGAATGGAATGGTCAAGACAAAACAAATTACAATGACAAAATAACTGTTGAAATACAAGAAAATGCGAATATTGACTACTATTCTATAGCAAATGCTAAAACAGATTATTACATTGTAGAGCCTAGACTATCTTCTGTACCTATAAATTTCTACAGAGATAGCAAAGTCGCATTTACATTATATATAGCAGTAAACTACAAATCACCATTTTCAAATATACACTTAGATAGTCAATCATATAGTTTAGAACAAAATAGCATATACATTACACACAATCTAACAGTAGGACAAGACAATCTTGAATTTGAACTTGTTAATAAAAACTATAACATTACAAATATTTTGTATTACATAAACGATTCAAATGCCGTATATCTTGACGCGGGAGTATATAATGGTTCTATCAGCGCTCAAGGTTTAAAAAACATAAGAATAATTGTATTTTACAATGATACTCAAATTTTAGAGATTACAATCAATGTAAGAGCATATACAAACATTAAAAACATACGCTACCATGATTTAGAAGGTTCCGCATTTACAAGTAATGAAGACTCATATTTCTCTACTAAATTTTTAGAAAAAATTACACTTGAATTATCAAACGATACATATACTTATCAAATTAAAAATAAATTAAAAAGCGAGTATAATATAACTGAAATTTCACCTGTAGAATACTATATAATAAAAATATACAATGCAGAACAAGCACTTATAGAAACAAGAGAAATAACAGTTTACTATAGTTTGGAAATAGAAGCAAAAGGTGCAAATAATGAGCAAAATTTCCCACTATATCAAAACTCTGAAGACTATTCTTATATCTTAAACTCTACAGATGCACAAAGCATCAAATTTAGCCCATACAACAGCAACTTCGTTTTAGAATTGTATAAAGATGAACAAAAAGTAACAAACAACACAATAAACACAAATATAGGCATAGATAGGTACAATTACAAACTTATTTACAATCATAATGACAAAGTTTATACTTATGAAAACGATTTAACAGTGTTCACTTCAAAAAATGGAAATGTACTATCTGCCTTTAAAGATAATATACTCACTATATATCTAAATAGTGAAAAGACAACAATACAAACAATTACTTTAAGCGAAAATATGGCAAATGTACTTAACATTAGTGTCGCTTATAGTATAGATGATATTATAAGTATGCTAAATGCAAATATTCAAAGTGAATTAAATGATGGATATACAGCAACAGCAATTTTAAACACAGATAACAAATACATTCAAATGGATATACTTTATAATAGCGAAGAATTTGGTTCTCTTTATATACTATACAACTCATATGGCAATGTAGATAACAATACACTATTTACATCTACCCTATACTTAGGTATATCTAATAATACACAACCTGTAAGTATAGACCATGAAAGAAAAACAATAGTCGTAAACGATCTAAAAACATTGTATTCTATAAACTTCAAAACTATTAATTCTGATGCAATGATAGAATTATGGGAAAATGATACCTTAGTTAAATACGATGTCGGTTACTTGTATCTAGAATGTACAGAGTCAAAACAATATACTTTAAAGATTATTGCAACAAATAAAACAGAAGTAGAATATAGTTTAACTTTAAATGGTACTTTTGAACCTATCATAAGCCTAACTATAGAAGATGAAAAATATGAAGCAAATTCTGACGGTGATAGTTTTGTAGGTTTCTTTGAAACATATGACTACAATTTACATGCATACACATCTAATTTACCACTCAGCATAGTACAAGATAAAACAACTATTGATGTAGGCATAAACCTAATTGAAGGCTTATTTGTTTATAAAGATTTTAATACTCTTTATCCTAATCAAGAAAATATTTCATGTGAAGTAAAAACAGCGCAAAATGGAAGTAAATATATAGAATTTTACATTGGAGCAGATACTTACGACAAACTACTATTTATTATATACTTTGATAAATAAGAAATTAATTATAAAAAAGAACACAATATGTAATATTTTACATATTGTGTTTTTTTATGTTATCTATTTTCCCATTTGCATTTTTTTCATATCCCACATTTCTTTTGTAAGTGTATAGTTTTCCACTTCAAGTACTTCTCCTGTGTGCTTTCTTGAAACCTGTGTAAGTCCTATTTCACTCGGCACAAACCCAAACATTTTTTGCAAATTGTTACTTACGCCTATCTGCTTTAAGTAGGATACATTTATTTTTTTAGTCCCAAGTTTTGAAAAACAAAATTCTACAAGCATTAGTAGCGTTTCTATACCATATCCTTTATGAGTATAGTTATATCCAAAACCAAAACCTATATTATCTATTATTGTTTCGTCTTGTTTGTTTTTTGTTATAGTTGCAAGGCCTATAGGCTCTTTATCATCTTTTTTTATTATAGTAAAAAATATTGTATGCTTTGTACTTAAAAGATTTTTTATTTTTTTCTCGCTATCTTCTATTCTTTGAGACGGTTTCCAAAGCATTGCTTTTGATGCTTGTACATCTGTCCAAAAATTTTCATGCAACTTTTGCAAATCAGACATTTCAGTCGTTTTTAACCATAAACTTTTTGTTTCTAATATCATATTTCACCTTTTTAGTTCAATGTTTTCTCTATTATCGCTAATGACTTTTTATCGCAGTCTATCTCCATTTTTGCACCAAGTGGTATAAGTGTATGTGGAAAAGCATGCCCGACATTTACATTACAAATTAGTGCAAGATTGTATTTTATAGCAACTGCTTTTAGTATGTCTATGTACTCTTGCATATATACTTCGTCTTGTGGTTTACCCATTATTATGCCATTTACATTTTCAAAAATCTTTTCTTTTTCTATATCTTTAATCATGCTTTCATATGTTTTTGGTTCTATCTTCATCTCACTACTTTCTAAAAGTAATAAACCATTTTCAAACTCTATTAAAGAAGGAAAAGAAGATGTTTTTCCCATATTTTTTAGTTCAAGATTTTTATGCAATACTTCTATACAACCACCTATAACTTTACCTTGTACTTTTCCTTTTCCATTTGCAAATATATATCCATTTTTCTCTTCATGCGCTATTCTCTCTATCCCTACTTGCGAAACATCAAAAGACTTCCTTTCTTCATACCAAATGTTGCTACTTTCTATATTATAAAAATCAAAGGAATTAAACAAATAATCTATAGCATTTTTAGTGTACGGCAACCATTCTTTTCCAAGTTCTGCAAAATCAGATAAAAAATTCATTCCATAAAAAGTAATAAGTCCTAAACTATTTAGATAGTTGTGTATAGTCGTACTATCCGAATATCCTACAAATATTTTAGGATTTTCTTTCACAGCTTTTTCAAACTCTTTATCGCAATTTAGATATGGAATCACTCTATATGAGTCATCTCCACCTATACCACAAATTATAGCTTTTATGCTCTTATCCAAAAATGCTTGCTTCAAGTCTTCCGCTCTTTTCTCAGGGTTATTTCTTATATATTCTATGCCTTTCATAGCATTTTGTGTAAAACATACTTCAAGACCCAAATCTTTTAATCTTTTTAACCCTATTTGCACTTCAAAATCTAAAAAACTTTCTCCCATAATTCCAGATGATAAACTAATAAGAGCAACCTTGTCTCCTTTTTTTAGTCTATTTGCCTTGTACATTTTATCTCTCCTTTACTTGCATTATACTTTATATATAAAATAAAAGCAACAAAAAGACAATATTAAAAACATTATAATAAAAAATGAGTTAGCAACTATGCAAACTAACTCACTATTTTTATTTACTTTGGTTAATGTATTCTTTTATCTCTTTGTACATTTCATAAGGCTTATTTACATGATTAAAAGTATATACCGTACCATTATTTGTCATAGGTGAACCCATGCTTCCAAATCTTAAACTACCTGTATCTTTACGCAAAAGTTTATCTACAAAACTCACATACACAGCAACAGCACTAATAGATTGCAAATCTAAAGATTTATAATCTACTCCCATTACTCCGCCCCTTATAATTATCCTTTTATTTGTAATGCAATAACATCTTTTTTTATAAGCGAGTACTAAAACTATAGTTTGAATAATCAATGCTACAACTACAATAATTACAGATATGATTATAAACCAGATATTTTGTTCTTGACCTTGCTCAGGGAACAGATATCCCATAACACCAGCAAATATAACAAATAGATACAATAAACCACAAGAAAAATATGAAGAAAAATACATTTTCAATTTATTAGGTTTGTATTCTTTTAATATACTTTCATCTTTATCAAGTATCATTTCAAAATTACTCATAGCACAACTCCTTATAATATGATTATATCTACTTTTTAAAAAATATACAAGTTTTTTAAAAGTTTTTTATTATAAGAGATAAAATCAATGCAATATTTGCAAACTACTTGCTTATTTACTAATATAATCGCTTCTACATTTCTCTTTCTTGAACTGGAACTAATGCTTGTGTCATTCTTGTATCTAATGGAATTATCTTACTATGCTTGTCTTTATCTTGTGACATATCTTGTGGATAATTTTTTCTATCTACATTTTTGCCTTTTACTATATCTGCAAGCATATCTATACTAGGCAAATCGCTCGCTTGTATTTGACCTTGCATCACCACTGCTATATTTATATGCTTTTTAACTTCATCAATCATATTGTTAAAATCATTTATATCCATATTGTTTATTTTTTCTTTTACATTATTCTCTATGGTTATTGGATCCTTTTTCCCTTTCCATATTTCTTCAGCAATTTCATCAACATCTCTTACATCCATTCTTTGATTATTTTGTATATATTTTTTAACTTTATAAAGATTTTCCATTTGCATATTATTATCTAAAATATTTCTACATACATTTGCCACAGTTAACAAATACTTGTTAGTATCTTCTTTTGTAGTGCTAGCATACAAAGATATGCATTTATTTTCTGCCACAGGATCTTCTTTAAAACTTTGAGCAAAATATACAAGACTTTGTTCTCTTCTAAATACCTTTTCTAATTCACCATTTAAGTTGTTCACGAAAAACAACCAATCCATGATATCTTTTTCTTCATCGCTAACTTGATTATCAAATAAAATGTAAAAATCTACTTCTTGTGCTTCTCTTTCATAATTTTTAACATAATACGCATTTTTCATTATATCGTTTTTATGCTCAATAAATTCATTTTTACTTTTTTCATCACTTCGTATATTTGACATTATATTACTAACAACTATATCTTCTATATCTTCATAATTTAATGGTGTCTCAATTTCAAATATAAAATTTTGTAATATAAAATTTTTCTTTTTATATTCAATAACATCGTCTAAAGTTACATTTTTTAAAGTATTATAATTGCCACAAGAAAATAACTTATCTTTGTTTGTTATGTAATCTGAAAATAATGGTCTTAATGACAAAGAATCTTTCAATTTTAAAGACTTCATTGCCCATTCTTTATCTATAACTTTTTTTTCATTTTCAAACTTTTCAAAAGTAAAGTTATTTTGCTTATAATCTCCACTCCAACCTGTACCATTAATCTCACTAAAAGCCAAGCCTATATTTGTTTCAATTATAGACTTTATGCTTTCCTTATCTTTTTCTTCACTTTCACCATTTTTAATAATTTCTACATCTTTATCCATATTGTAAAATACAATAGATGTTATATTATTTCCAACACTAGCATTTACATCACTTCCGTATATAGAACTCAATTTTTCATCTAAAAATAAAGAATGTTCCACAAAATGAGCCAGTCCACCAATCTTTTGCATTTTACAGCCAGTTAAAAACATATAGGCAATTTGTGTTTTGTCTTTTTTTTTATAAAAAACCTTTAGTCCATTACTGTATTCGTACAAAAAACCATTACCATTTTTTATTTTCTTCTTTTCTAACATTTTTCTATTTTCTCCATTTGTTATAATATAACTAACTAATTTAAATTTATTATCGCTATTTTTTAAGAAATAAAAATATTTAAAACTTTAATATTTCTACATTTCTCTTTCTTGCACTGGAACTAATGCTTTTGTCATTCTAGTATCTAATGAGATTATCTTACTATGCCTGTCTTTATCTTGTGACATGTCTTGTGGATAATTTTTTCTATCTACATTTTTGCCTTTTACTATATCTGCAAGCATATCTATACTAGGCAAATCACTCGCTTGTATATCTCCTAAAAGAGCAATGCTAAAATGTATGTTTTCTTTTAATGTGTCTAACATATCTCCAAAATCTTTAAGTGTCATATTTTTTAAAGACTGCAACGCATTTTCCATTAATCTATAATAATTTGGCGCATTATTGAATGCCATATCCTGTATTTCATCTTCATTTGTATTTATCTTGATATTTTCTAGATACTTTTTAAACTTATAAAAATTTTCCATTTGCATATTTTTATCCAAGAGCACTCTAAGATTATTTGCTAAAAGTATGTGATACTTTGACAAATTTTCTTTACTCATACTTGCATCTAATTCCATTGCTTTAAAGCCATTTTCATTTACAAAATGAGTTTGAATATTATTATATAATAAACCCTGCCCTTTTCTTGCTGAATTATATATTATCTTATTTATATTCACACAACTCATAAAGAACTCTAGTAAAAATGCGGTAGTAAAGTTTATTTTATCATTGAATATGAGATACGCTTGAGAATAAAACAAATCGTTTTTAACCCTATCAATATAATAAGCATTTTTATTCATATCTACATACTTTTTGTTATATTCGTTTTTGTATTGTGGATTACTTTTTATTTTTTTACTTATGTCTTGAACTAACAAGTTTTCTATTTTTTCATATTCTAAAGGTGTTTCTACAAACAATAGAAAATTTTCTATTGTAAAGTTTTGCTCTTTGTATTCTATAACATCATCTATTGTTACATTTTTCAATGTCTTACTATTGCCACATCTTTTTTCTATATCTGTTTGCCCTAGGTAACTTAAAATTGAGGCTTCAAGGCCATGTCTATCATATTTAGTAATATCCATATCTCTTGTATATTCTTCATCTATTACAGATTTTTCAATTTCAAATCTTTCCTCATTAAACTTATAATTACTATTACTATCTTTCCAGCCCTTGCTGTTCAATTCATAAAAAAATAATTCTATATTTCTACTTATTGCATTTTTTATCTTCTTTTTCTCATTACTATATTCCTGCAAATCTTTCAATCTAATCAAATTTTTATGTTCAACTTCACATTCAAAATACATATATTCATAAGCTGTTGCGCCAGTAAACTCAGAAAATTCTTTCTTTAAAACATCATCTATAAACATAAGATGTTCTACAAAATGTGCAAGTCCACTTATTTTTTGCGTTTTAGCGCCTCCACTAAAAGTATAACTAAGTTTAGTTTGATTAGATTTTTTATAGCAAATTTTTAGTCCGTTGCTATACTCACGATATGTATAGTCCCCTAAGTTTTCTACTCTAACACTTTTAATATTTTCACTATTTACTTTACCTATTTCAGTCCCTACTTTATCCATATTTTCCATATGTACCCCCACATTATTAAAAACTGCATAAGCAATCAATTATTTACTTAATGATATTAAACGAAATTTTAAACCAATAAAACCATAAAATAAATATTTCTTTTTTTATGTATTATATCAAAAATAATTATTACTAATATATTGTACTTAGATATTATACCCAAAAAGCATAATAAAGTCAATATCTTATATTGCCAAAAGTCTAATTGATTATTTTTCACTCAATATACTTGCTTATTTTTACATAATATCTATAACAACATTCCTTATCCAAAATGAGCATTATACATAATTTTACACGCTAAAAAGCACAGAAAAAGGACTTTACAAAGTAGTAAAGTCCCAAATTTTGTATACAAATAGTATTTACATTACAAAACTATATAATTACAGTTTAAAACTATTCTTCATCAAATTGACTATTGTAAAGCGTTGCATAAAATCCGCCTTTTGCAAGTAACTGTTCATGATTGCCTTGCTCTACAATATCTCCGTCTTTCAAAACTAAAATCAAATCGGCATTTTTAATAGTAGATAACCTGTGCGCAATAACAAAAGATGTCCTGTCTTGCGTAAGTTTATCCATTGCTCTTTGTATAAGTATTTCAGTTCTCGTATCTACCGAACTTGTTGCCTCATCAAGTATAAGCATAGGCCTATCTTGTACTATCGCCCTTGCAATAGTTAAAAGTTGCTTTTGCCCAGCACTTATAGTCGTGCTATCATCAAGTAGTGTGTCATATCCATTTGGCAAACTTCTTATGTAATGGTCTATTCCCACAGACTTGCACGCTTCAACTATTTGCTCATCTGTAACATTATCTAGCATATACCTTACATTTTCCTTTATCGTACCATAAAATAGCCAAGTATCTTGAAGCACCATACTAAAAAGACTGTGTACATTTTCTCTTGTAATGTTTTTTATGTCCACACCATCTATCTTAATGCTACCGCCATCAATTTCATAATATCTCATAAGCAAATTTACAAGCGTGGTTTTTCCCGCACCTGTAGGACCAACAATAGCGACTTTTTGCCCTGCTTTTACTTTCGTGCTAAAGTTGTTTATAATCTTTTTATTTGGATTGTATCCAAAACTAACATTTTCAAAGTCTACATCGCCTTTAACATTTTTTAAAACTACAGTCTTTTCACTCTCGTCTTGCAACTCATTCTCCGCTAAAAACTCTACTACTCTTTCAGTCGCAGCAGCAGTAGATTGCAAGTTAGTTACACCTTGCGCTATTTGATTAAGCGGTTGCGTAAAGAGTCTAATGTATATCATGAAAGCAACTATTACACCAAAAGATATATATCCATTTATTGCAAGCACCGCACCTACAACACTTACAACTACATAACCTAAGTTTCCTACAAATGACATAAGTGGCATCATAAGCCCTGACAGAAATTGAGATTTCCAAGCACTTGTGTATAGTTTATTATTTATGTTGTCAAAAACCCTTTTTTCTTGCTTTTCTGCGTTGTATGCTTTCACTACTACATGACCTGTATACACTTCTTCCACATGCCCGTTGAGTTCACCTAGACTTTCTTGTTGCATTACAAAATACTTTTGTGAACGAGCAATAATCACACTCATTAATATAAATCCTAATAGCGTCGCACATATACCAGCAAGCGCCATTATCCAGTTTGTAACAAACATCATTATAAGCGAACCTAAAAACAATGCAACCGCACCAACTAATGAAGATATACTATTATTTAATGTCTGCCCTATTAAGTCCACATCATTCGTTACACGACTAAGCACATCTCCGTATGTAGTCTTATCAAAATAACTAAGCGGAATTTTATTGATTTTATCACTCATCTTTGTACGCATATTTTTGGTAATTTTTTGCGTTACTGTTGCCATGACATAACCTTGCACATAATTAACTAATAAACCTATGCCATATATTGCTACAAGTATTATCGCAATGTGTGTAACTGCCGGTATATCTACCCCACTTGGTAAAAATATACCATTAGATATTATGTCTGTTATCTCTTTTAACTTGTTTGGTCCTATTAGCGAACAAATGGAACCACCAACAGCAAATACTATTGCTACTATTATCCAAAATGAATAAGGTTTGCAAAATCCTAACAACTTCCTTAATGCACTTTTCATACTTTTTGGCTTTTCTATGACTTTCATTCTTTTCCCACCAGCCATATGATTAGAACGCGCCTGCTCTTTTACCTTGTTACTCATTGCCTTTTGCCTCCTTCTTCGCTTTTTTATCATCTAACCCTAACTCGCTTTGAGAAAATTGTGACAACGCTATCTCTTTATATACATCACAACTTTGCATAAGTTCATCATGAGTTCCATAACCCACCAAATCGCCACTATCTAAAACAACTATTTTATCTGCATCTTGTATTGTCGCTATTCTTTGCGCAACTATTAATTTTGTAAGATTAGGCATTTGCTCTTTTAGCGCTTTTCTAAGATTTTTATCCGTCCTATAATCTAATGCGGAAAAACTATCATCAAATATACATATCTCAGCATCTCTTGCAAGAGCCCTTGCAATAGAAAGCCTTTGCTTTTGACCACCGCTTACATTTGCTCCACCTTGACTAATCTCACTATCTACACCTTTCTCTTTTGAGTACACAAACTCATCTGCTTGACTAATGCGTAAAACCTTTTCCATAAGTTCATCACTTACTTCTTCTTTGTCATTTTCACCATAAGTAATGTTAGATTTTATAGTCCCTGAAAAAAGTACCGCTTTTTGAGAAACATACGCTATCTTGTTCATTAAGTCAAAATGCGTGTAATCTTTTACATTTACACCATCAACAAGCACTTCTCCTTCTGTACAATCGTAAAACCTAGGTACAAGATTAATAAGCGTAGATTTTCCACTTCCTGTAGAACCAATAAACGCTATAGTTTCGCCTTTGTTTACTTTAAAACTTACATTTCTAAGTATGTATTTTTCTGCATTAGGATACTTGAAACTTACATTTCTAAATTCTACTACACCTTGCTCACTACTTTGTGCTTTTTTACTCTCACTTATTTCATGTATACTAAGTTCTGTATTACATACTTCTTTTACTCTTCTAAAAGCAACCATTGCTCTAGGTAAAATGATAAATACCATTGTTAGCATGACAAATGACATAACTATGAGCATTGCATAACTCATAAATACAACCATATCTCCAAATACAGTGAGTCTTTCCGCCATACCTACACTATTTATAAGATAAGCACCTATCCAATATATAGCGAGCGATAAAGCACTAATCATAAACATCATTACAGGTGAAAGTAGTGCCATTAGCCTATTTACTACTAAGTTCGTATGATTTAGTTCTTCGTTTGCTTTTTCAAATTTGTTCGCTTCAAAATCTTCAGCATTATAGGCCCTTACAACTCTTAAACCTGTTATGTTTTCTCTAGTAACACGATTTAGATTGTCTGTCAATGTCTGTATTTTTTTAAACTTAGGTAAAGCAAATACCACTATTATTGCAATAACAAGAAGTAAAATAATAACAGCACAAGCGGTTGCAAGCGACCAAGCCCAACTTTTACCTAATATTGTGCATATTGCCCAAACAGACATAATAGGCGCTTTAATTATAACTTGCATACCAACAGCAGTTGCAAATTGCACTTGAGATATATCGTTTGTACTTCTTGTGATTAAACTCGGTATACTAAACTTGTGTATCTCATTCATTCCAAAAGATTGAACTTTACTATATATCTCATCTCTCATTCTCTTTCCTATTCTACCAGATATAACTGCACAAAAGTAGCCAACAATTATAGCAAATATTGCAGAACCTAATGCACACGCAAGCATTTTACCACCTGCTATCCAAATGTCAGTTGTATCTTGCACTCCAGATTGCACAAGAACTGTAATCTCACTCATATAATTAGGAATCTTCAAATCTAACCATACTTGCCCCACAACTAGCGCAACTATTATGAAAAGAAATATGTAATCTTTTACCTTAAACTCTTTAAATATTCCCATTTTTGCAACTCCTTTTTTATTTTAATTTTTATCATTTTTTTAAAATTAAATTAATTTTTTAGTATTTTAACGGCATAAATACATCATTTTAACTACTTTTGATATGCTTTTAGCATATACTTAAAAAATTATTACTTATACAAGTAGTTACATATATGATTTTATCATTTTCTTTGTTACCTAAAATAGTTTAAAACTTTTAAATAATTACCGTTTAATACTTAAGAAAATTCAATAAAGTATTATCAAGAAAATATATTTGGCATAAAAAAGTTTTATATTATGTTATTTCATTGATTAGAAAAGGCACTTAAAGTCATGCTTTAAGCACCTTACTTTGCGGAAAACCTTATTTCATCGTTTGTATATTTTTTACTTGTGTGTTTTATTTTTAAAAAAGTTTTTTTATTTTTAGTTATGATTTCTGCACCATATATCTAAAAAATTTTTTACTTTATTTGTTGTGCACTATGCACTATATAAAACACAAAAAAATAGTTTACAAAGCATATCAAAAAAGACTTTCCGCCACAATCTACGCTTGACCTACTTTGAAGTCTATTGCATAGATTATATGAGTATAAGAATATTATGGCTATACAAACCTTATTCTTAAACTCAACTTTATAATACTACAAATATTTTGCATTAGTCAACTATTTACAATAATTATTTTTTCTAAAAACTTTTATCTACATATACATACATAGTACAATGTAAGAAATATAAATAATGATTTTAGTTAATTAAAATATTTATAACTATATATCTATCTATTTCATTATATACATTCCTTTTCTTGTATTTTGTCACACATATATGCCTTATTATAGGAAAATTTAGACTAAAAACATTACAAATTTTTTTATATTATAAGTAAAGTTTTTGCGCACCCTATTTTCATAGTTATATTGACTTTTTAAGCATTTTATGATAAAATTTTAGTATTAATATACTAATGCAAAAGGTGATTTATGAAAATAAAAGTTATAGGTTGTACAAATAACAATTATACGCCAAATAAAGATGAAATAGAGATTTTTTGCGGAAAATCTGCTGGTATATGTTATATGCCGTCCACTTATGAAAAGATAGAAAACGAAGATAGAGAAAAAACGCTAAAAAGGATAAATCTTACTAAAACAAATGGACACCATAGCGTATATGACCATGCTAGAATAAACTTTTACATAGAAGATATGCCTAAAGCACTTGCTATGATACTAAATAATGAAAAAGATTATTCTACAAGTGAAAAATCTGCTCGTTATACTAAAATGAAACTAACAAACAGCGAGCAAGAACTATATGACAAGTGGAAAGAGATTTTTGAGAAAAAAATAAGTGATAAGTACAAAGAAAAATACCCTAATTTCTTTACGGATAATAAGATAGCAAAGTTAGCACAAGAAAATGCAAGGTATCTTACTTCTATTTTCACTCCTACCGCTATGGTACATACTTTATCTTATAGACAACTTAACTACATATATGGATTTATGCAAAAAGCAATACAAAATGAGCAAAATAACAAGATATATGACATGCTTAAACCTGCTATGCAAGATTTTTGCTCTAGTATAAATAAGGCGTGCAACCTTATAGACCAAACGCTTATGACAAACCCTGAAAATAGGACTTTTAGCCTTTTTGAAGATAGGGACTTAAGCCGTGAAGAACATTTTGGATACTCATACTTTACAACTTACAAGGGTTCTTATGCACAGTTTGCACAGATACAAAGACATAGAAGTATAGACTATAGCATTACTTTACTAGATAACAATACTTTTTATGTACCGCCTATCATAGCAAATGATACAACCTTATATAACGAATGGATACAAGACTGCGAGCAAGTTTCTTCACGCATTCCACAAGCAACCATGGTACAAATAAATGAAAGCGGAAATTTACAAACTTTTGTAGACAAACTCAAAAAAAGAAAATGTACTCATACACAACTAGAAAGCGCACAACAAGTAAATAAAACATTAGACAAATACTACTTTTCATTAAAAGCAAGAGATAGCGAACTTGCAAAAGACTTAGAACCTTACAGAAATGGTGCAAGATGCACTTTCCCTAATTACAAATGCGCTTCCCCTTGCGGTTTTAAGTTAGGCATAAACGAAGAAAGAGAGATATAACTATCTCTCTTTTTTAAAAATAAAAATCTGCTAACTCGTAATAAAAATACGCTTTTTAAAATGTTATATACATTGCTTACCGTATACAAAGTTATGTACATTACTTAAAGTAATATAGCACATAACAAACATTTTATATATCACTCATTTGTTATCTTAATTAAAATACCTTTATTATATGTAGCATTAAACTTTAATATACAAAAAAGAGAGAAAACTATCTCTCTTTTTTTATATTTCAAAATAATGAAACTTTTATATAATTACTTATTACTATATAAAATCTATACTTTTTGTTTATTACATATCAAGACTTTCTGCGTTTTGAGCAACTGCTTCTTTTGCTTTTTGTCTATGTCTGTAATATAAAAGTGCCCCTATACAAGCTGCAGCAACTGCGCAAGTTCCTACTAGTGTAGGTGCTGCTGTATATGCAGCGTTTACTCCTTCTGCACCTGCTTGATAAACATCATCTAAAATTTCTTTTGCCCAAGATGAACCACCATTTGCAACTGATTCTAATAAACTATCAAACTTTTCTTGTGCTGTATAGTTTGGATTAGGATTTATCTCTTGTATATAATTTAACATAGCTTCTTGCTTTAAGCCTTCTTTTTGAACTTCTGCAAGTCCTAGATATGTAGCAACAGTTGCTCCTATACTAGCGATAGCACCAGCAATTATACCTTTATTTTTCATTTTTATTTTCTCCTTTATGTAGAAAAGTACTCGTGTACTTTTACTATAATAAGTATAGCACATTTTTTTTCGTTGTCAATACCATATTTTAAAATATTTATTATGTTAAGGTTGCCTTTGTAGTAGTATGCTTATAGTTATTTCTTCTTTAGTATCTTTATCCTTTATAGTTACCTCTACTAAGTCGGTATTTTGTATACCAGATACAGTATTGTTGTTTACTATACTTGCATCTAGCTCGCTTTGTTCATCTAATGCTACGCCAGCATAGTTTATGATTACATCAAACCACTCACGCCTTACAGTAGTAACTCTATCACCGTTTGCATTAATGTAATTTACATAATTTTCAAAGATAGTTTCAAGCGAAATGCTCGTTGCATTTGCATATATTATATCGCTTGTTAGTTTTACTAGTGTCCTATCTTTATCCACTCTTTGTATAACTACTGGTATAGATGCAACTTTGTAATCTTTCTCACCATTTTGCATATGATACACATCTAGATATACCGTAATATCTTTCATAGTGTACTCTGTATAAGTAGGCTGTATTTCACCACCATCAGCGTTTACAATGCTAGTGTACCCATTCTCTTTACTAAACTCAAAACCAAATAAAGATAAGTCTACATCATTATTAAATCTATCTTTAATATGGAAATTGTTTTGTATATCTCCTATAGTTAGTGGAGTATTTACTACTAAAGAACTATACACTATATTCTTTAAGTCTTTACCTAAAGTATCTTTTAGTGTAAAACTAGGTAAAAGATATAGGTCTATAGGACATGTATATGTTATAGCACTCTCGCCTTCTCCTAATGTATAATATATAACCACACTTGTAGAAACATCTGCAAAAACATTTTTCGCTGTAATAGTTTTATTTGTACTATCTATGACATAAGCATTTGACTTACTATCTCCACTTTCATATGTTATAGAAGATATATAACCTTTTCCTAGACTATAGCCTAATGCATCTTGCAATTTAAGATTTATATACTCTAAGTCTACAGTTTGACCTGCATATAGAGTAAATACATCTTCTATCTCGTTAAGTTCGTAAAGTTCATTTGCTATACTAAGCATTACTGCTTTTTCTACTTGTATTTCTCCAACTGTAAATGTAATATTTACTCTAAGAAGTTTACCTGCATTACTCATAATGTATGCGACATCTAGTAAATCTCCTGTGAAAGTATCGTCGCCTTCTATACTAAATGATACACTTGCATTTTCGCTTAAATCACTTAAATCTATTTCTTGACCATCTTGCGTTATAGTATATAGTGCATTTAAGTCTACAGTATTTCCAAGCGGAACATCTACTAGTTTCTCTGTTTCTATCTGGATAGAAGATTTAATAAGTACATCTAAGTACGCAACATAAGAAACGCCTACACCTGTTGATATGGTTATTTGCAATGTAACGCTTGTATCTTCTAGTACAAAGCCTGCTTCTAAATTTTGCCCAACCACTTTAAGTACGCTATCATTTCCAGAAGCAAATTCTAATTGTCTATATTCTACTATTTGCGTTTTGCTTCCATCACTATTTACTATGTAAAACTCTCCTAATTCATTAAAGTTTAGTATCCTACTTTCGTTTGAAAATATAGCAATCTCTTGTGTAGGTAACACATGTTCAAACTTAGTATTTGCTATGTTTTGCATAATCACATATATATCATTTTTACCTAACTTTATTCCATATGGGAAATTTTCATTTGCAGTCCCACTTATGCTTAATGTAGTATTATCGCTATTTATAGTGATTAGTCCTGGGTAATCATTACTTGAAGTAAGTCCAAGATTTGCACTGACAGGTTTCTTTTCTTCTCTTGTAAATACTAGGTTTACTTGCTGGTTTGCATATACAAGAATGTAACCTTTGTGTAAGATGTAGTTTCCATATACATTTTTGTAACCTATTTGTGTTCCATTATCTATTTGCTTGTTCTCTACATTTTCGCTATATTTATCTTCATATATGATACTATTTTCTAAAGTATATGGGTTTGATATATTACCAGCAAAACTATCATTTGTTACACTTAAGTCTTCTCTTTCTTTATCTTTACTATATGATATTGCATTTATCGTAAAACCACTTTCACTACTATAAGAGTAACTTACACCTACATAGTTATCTTTGATAGCCCAATCTCCATTTTCGTTAACTAATGCAATTTCACTTCCACTAGTAGGCTTATTACTAGATGACCTTATAGTTACATTTTTTACAGTAATATAATATGTTATTGTCTTACCATCAACTTCTTTTGTTACTACATATCCACTTTCTGTATTTTTTAATGTATCAACATCAAACATATCTTTAAGATAAGTTTCAGTATCCTTACCACTAGGAATGTATACTTCTATATGGTTATAGTCATTTTTATCTTCATGAGATAAAGTTACTGTTTTACCTTGTTTACAAGTTGTAGAACTATTTTTATATGCGATTTTTGTTCCACTAGTAAATTTAATAGGTATAAGATAATAAAAATTCTGTGTATTTGTTTCACCAATTGAAGGTTTGCAAATTCTTGTTATCTTTACTTTTATAATAATTTCTCTTGGCTTATCTAGATTGTTTGAAATCTTTATTCCATTATAATTAACTGTAAAATCTAATTCTGGTTCAAAAGATTTATCGCCTAAACTTGTTACAGTAATATTGTAATCTTGTGCATTTTCAATGTCTATGGCAAATGTTGTTGTTCCTGAGTTCCAAGCGCTTGGTTTGTAATCTAATTTAGAATTATTTATATAAAAACCTTGAAAATTATACATTCCCCAAGCGTTATTTACTTTATAAGTTTCACAGAATGGAAAACTGTAAATTTTCTTTATATCCCCTTCACTCACTTCTTTACTATCAGGAGTACTCGTTTCATATTCAAGTGCATTTGTGTATATACCTGTTGAATCGCTATAACTAATACCACCTCTACTCACGGTTACTTCTACTTTTATAGTATTTGTTACTCCGCTTTCTGTCTTAACTGGTATAGTTATAGTAAAAACTTGCTGTGTATAACTAATGCCGGTAATATATCCATTTGTGTAAGTCCATTTTGCTGTAGGGTATTGATTAGTCTTGACTGAGTTATTTATTGTATCTAAAGAAACAATTTTTGTAATATCATTATTAGAAAATTCATTGCTTCTTGAAGAATCGTATGTATACTCTACTCCGCCGGCGGTTGTATATGAGAAATTGTTTAAGTCTAACAATGTATAGTTACCTTCATATATTACGCCATTGTTGTACTCCATGTTTATAGTATGTGTTATATTTTCTACTGCATAAGCATCTTTGAAAGTAATAGTGTAAGGTTTTTCGTATGTAACATCACCTTTTTTCGCTTTAATTGTAAAATTGTATGTTCCTGTTGCTTTTTGATTAGGAGTAATAGTTAATATATTTTCTGCTATTTGTATTGTTCCTTTGTCACTTGATAAGTCGTTGTATGATAAACTAAAAGTATAACCGCTTGCATTCTCTCCGTCTAGTATAAGCGTAATTGCCTCGTTTATAGATACATTGTTATAGAATTGTAATGTATCGTTTGTACCTATAACACCACCTATTTTTATATCATAAGAATGTGATACAGAATATAGGTCAAAGTCTACATCTACATTTCCGCTTGTGCCTTGTAACTTCACTCCTATATAAAATTTTGCATTTTTATCTACTTTGCTTGCTTCTTCCTTTACTAAAGTTTCTCCGTTTGCCTTTATCCAATAATCATAACCACTAGCAAAATTACCACCTGCTTGTAAAACGCCAGCAATATTATCTACATTTGCTTGTCCATAACTTATAGTAGGAGCAACATACACATACACTAAGAAATGGTATACATCGCCTGTTTCGCTTGTTGCTGTAACTACGATAGGGATATCTACATTTTGCACACCACTTTTTACAGCAACTTTAGCACCACTAAAAGTTAAAGTTTCTCCATTATCCTCACTATCATATGCACTATGATATGCAGTACTTATACTTGTAGCACCAGTAACGCTAAATGTAGCACTTTCACCAGCGCTTAGTGCAAGGACATATATGCCATTTTCAGAAGTTAGAGACTTATCGCAAGTTAGTGTAGGCGCACTGGTAGAACTTGATGAGAAATTATTTGCTAAAACAAACTTTTGTCCGCTACTTGTAAATATAAACTCTTGATAAACTTGTAAGTATACACTTGTAGTAAAATTTTGTTTTAATGTTATCTTTTTTGTGTCACTATCGTAAGAAGCATATTTATCAAATAGTGTACCAAAAACTTTACCGCCTCTTTTACTTTCTTTTTGCGTATCTCCACTTCCAGACTTAACAATAAGGTTATAGCCTGTAAGTCCACCATCTACAGGTTCTACTCTATCATCATTTAAAGTAGGGAAACCTGTTTCATTAGATGATTGAACCTTTCCTAAATCTATAGTTTTTTGTAGAGTGATAGCAATAGTTGCCGTATGATAAGTGCCTGCAGATGTATTGTGATAGTTTATGAAAAGATATGATTTAATGTCGTCAATGCTATCTACATTTGCTATTAAATTATAATCTTCATCTATAGAAAATAGCGTATCATCTGCAACATAGAAAGTAAAGTTGTCTTTTTCACTTTCTGCATTTATTGAACCATTGTTGTAAGAAATATCTTTTAGTAGATTTAATTTCTCGCCTTTTTTAAGATAAGCATCGCCATTTATAATCTCTGCGCTAAAGTTGTCCGTTGTGGTAACCTTAGTAGTTTTTATTTGAACATTTTTTTCTTGATTACCACCCTTAAATGAGTAAGTAAGATTAAAGAATGTACCAACTACCACTCTTTCTTTAGTAGATATGCTTATTCTTGAAATTCCGCTATCCTTATTTCCAGAAATAGTCACCGTATAATAATCATTGTCACTTTCAGTGCCATATACAGGTTCATCATTGTTATATGTAACAAATGTATAATTATTTTCTTCATTTAATGCAATCTTATACTCAAAAGTTTGTTCTATGCTTGTACCATTGCCTACGGATATAGACAAACTATCTAGCAATGCAAAGTCTTTAAATACATTATTTGTAGGCACTTGATAATTGATATAATCTAAAATATTGTCTATATTTGTAGATGAAAATGTGTACTCTGTAATGTATTCGTTAGTAACGCTATTTTTGATAGCAGATACTTGCAAGACGCTAGAGAGTTCAAAGTCTGCAGCGTATAAGAATGTACTACCATTTGCAAAAAGGAAACTAATAATAACGCTAACATTTGCAGAGTAAAGGTTGCAAGTATTTATGATTGTATTATTTTCTTCATTTATATCATAATAAGAACCTATTGCCTCATAAGTAACACTTGTTATTTTACCTGAACTTAAAAGGCTTTGAATAGTGCCGTCTGAATCGCTAATAAAGTTTTTCCAGTTTAAAGTATCGCCTTCGCTTAAAACTTGTTTTTCACTAGTTGGCGTAATATTTAAGTCCATATTATCTACTTTAAGGAAATAGTATGTGCTTATATGATTTTCTGTGTCGCCTTTAAACGAATACTTTGCATCTATAAGCATAGAGTAGCCTAAAGCAGATATGTCAAATGCAATATTGTATATAATGTCATAATATTGACCATCAAACCATAGTCTATTTTCTCCATTGTAATCGGTAACTTCTTTGTCGTTTTCATCTATAGTCTTATTATCACTTACATACCATTTGCTATTGTCAAACAATACATATTTTTCCTGTCCTGCAATACTTACTTTTCTCTCGGTTGTAAAGTATGAATTCATATTTTCTGTTACAGGGTTACCATTCAAATCGTAAAGGTGGAAAGTATAGTCAGTCTTACCACTCACTACATCTTCGTTTGTAGATGTACTATTTGATGTAGGAATAATATACGAATTTAGGTTATAAGACTGATATGCCTTAAATACTGAAACTTGTTGTGCATTGTATGTGTACATAGCATTTAGGTTTACAGTAGGATAAAGTCTTATAGAAATAATGCCATAATATGGTGCAACTTCGCCATTTACATTTAATTCTGCTTTTACAACTACATATTGCATAACTTCTTCATAAGATTTTTCAGTCTTAAGTATGTTTCCTTCGCAAGGAATTAGTTCTGGGTCTGCTTTACCAAGACTTATTGAATAAGTTTCAAAAGAAGTAAAGTTTAACTTTTCTTCACCTATAAAGAACTCGCCTATGTAACTTTGTAAAGTGAAGCCTGTTCCAGCAGTTAGGTTATCTTGAATAATTTTTTCCTTATATTCCACATTATTTTCATTAAACACCACAAATACACTGCTAGAAGCGAGTACATTATTTGCAGTTTTGTCTTTCACATTTATAGTTGCATAGTTTGCAAACGCTACTCCACTTTCTATAGATAAATCTTTTCCAGATTTTATTATCTCTATATTATAGTTTGCTAAGTTTAAAGATTGTCCGCCATAAGTGAATGTAAAATTTTCTTTTACAAAATCGGCATCTAGTGCATCTTTTTCCATATAATAAATATCTTGATTTGATGTAAGCGTGTACTCAGGCAAAACATTTATAACTGTTTTTGCTGTATGCACTTTATTTTCTAATACATATTTAGCAAGTAAAACTAATTCTTGGCTCTTGTCTTTATTGTCGCTTATTGTAAGTATGTTATTTGCTATGCTTATACCGCTAACTTCACCTACGGACCTTGCTATAACGCTATATGATATAGTACCACCATGCAATTCACTTCCGCTTTCACCTACAAATGAATTTGCAAGATTTTTTAAATCTAGGCTGTCGCTTGCATACATAGTGGTAAATGTACTATCAAAAGTGTATGCAAAATCTCTTGGAATAGATACATATATAACTGTCATTTTTGCGCCAAATAGATAAAGTGTCATTTCTTGAACTACATTTTCAGAAGTAACATATTTTGTATTTTTTGTAAGTATCCATTTATTATCCACTTCATTAAGAAGAAGTATATCTTCACTTTGCACAGTATTACTTGTATGAGTAAAGAAATCAAAAAGATTTTTGCTAACAAAAGCACCATTTTGCAAATAAACATCACTTAAACTAGATGATGAAAATAGATTAAATGTTATGTAGTTAAGGATATCTACACCAGAACCTTTTAGCATAATAGGATTAGTTGGGGTATTTGCTTGATTATTTTCACTCTTAACTATTACATTTGACGGTGTTAGATTTGCATCAAACTTTACTATAATTTGTTGAAAACTATAACCTAATTTTGTAGAATTGCTACCACTTACTTTTACATTAATACGCAAAATGTAATCTTCTGCACTTATATATGAGTGAAAAACATTGCCTTTTATTTCGCCAAATATTTTTGCTTTAGTATTGTCAAAATACACTACACCATTTTCTAAATACAACGCTCTAACAAAGTTGCCATTTATGTCTAGTAAGTCAAATGAAAATACAAAAGCATTTTCTAAAGTTGATGCATAGTTATTTCCGCTAGAAGTCTTGAAAAAGTTAAACTGCAACGGACTAGAGTTATGATTAGTATTGTATATAGCACCAGAGTACGCTTCTGCAAAACGCACATCACCAGAAACTTGTACATTTGCATTTTCTTGTACTTCTATCTTGTATGTAGGATAAATCATTACATAAAATGCAACTTTTCTAACAATAGTTTCGCTATTTTTGAGTACAAGATACAATGTTTTTAAAGTTGGCTCATACACTTTAATGTTTGTAGTTATAGTCCAAGAAGTAGGGTCTAACTCATTATCTGGAGTGATAGTAAACCCTGTTTCTTGTAACCATTCATAAGATAATACAACATCATCTAATCCTTTATAAGTTACATCTTCTTTTGTAACTGTTATAGAATCTGTACCATCTTTTGTAGTGCCATCTAATGAAAATGTGCTAATTGAATTTGTTTTTGTAATATTTCCAGCATCATCACAAGCAAGGCTTGCGGGATTTTCTGCGCTATTTACGCTTCCGTCAGCATTGTCTATGGTTGCGCTACTGGGTAACACCTTTATTACAAAGTCGCAAGAAACACCTTGTAAAGTTAGCGTTATAATTATTTTTATACCTTCTACAGGTATTTCAGTCTTATTGTTATTTAAGTCTAAAAGCACTTTACCTAACGAGTCTACATACGCATTGTATATAAAAGTTCCACCTTCTGCTTTGATTCCATAATTATCTATAGTTACATTTATAGGTGTGCCGTCAACTACTATTACATCAAAAAGTGAATCTAAGTCAATTATATTTTTTGATGTATCTTCCTCATTTAGTTGTAGTTCCATATGCACGCCATCTTGCATTTCACTTGTAGGTAATATGCTTATATTATTTCCATAATAGATATTGTATGTCCTGTAATCATTGTGCTCCATATAGAAACCATAATCTGTTCTCACATATACACGAACAACAAAATCTACACCCGTATAGTTTTCATCTTTCGTAACTTTAAGTTTACCATTTTCTATTATTGCAGTTATTCCTGGAACGGTTATTTCTTGCATACTATTCATGCCTGTAATTTTGCAAGACAAATACAATCTTTCTCTTGTTAGGCTTTCATTACCTATACTTAGTCTTGTTACTTTTACATTGCTATCATAAGACATAAGTGAAATCTCATCTGTTCCTGCAAATGCCTTATCTCTATATTCATATTGCTTTCCATCACCTGTGCTTATATGAGTTTTATCGCTAGGATACCCCATGCTTAAGTTTGGCATTGCATTATCTTGAGTACTTAGCAATACATTTACATAAGCATCTACACCGCCCGTACTTGTTATATGTATACGAGTATATGTTTCTTTGTTAAACGTAGAAGGAATGCTAAAATCTCTACCTGTAACACTGTATAATGAACTATTTTTCCAATTTTGAGTAACAATGTCATATTCTTGTACGGTAAATAGAAGTCTATTCCATATATCTTGATTCGTATTTGTGTCTATTGCAGATATCATTTCACTTAACTTAAGTACATCATTTGCTTTAACTCTTATATATCCATTTACACCAGTTTTGTAATTATCTGGATTATTATTTACATATTTTTCATTATCTGGATATATCTCTGTGAAAATACTTGCATTGTTTTCAAAAGGATATGTTACTGTAACTTGTTGCGTCTTTTGTAGCATAAAGTATCTAGTCCATTTTAACTCTTGAACATTTCCCTCATCATCTAGATACTTCAAGTTTGTGCTTATATCTATTTGAACTAATATATCTTCTGCTGTGTCTTTGAATGAAATAGTTCCGTTATTTATGCTTACATATCTAACCGCTTCCGCATTTCCTACACTAAATTGTAATGATATATTTGTACCACTGCTTAGATTGTAAAGTTTGTACATATCGTTTAGACTAAATACAACATTAGATTTTATTTTTGGCGCATCTTTTGCATCTACGCTTCCCTTATTTACTACGCCTTCAATATTGTTTTCTTCTAAACCTTTTTCCACATCCACATTATCTATAACTATGATTATAATTTCAAAACCTGTAGCAACACCCTTGTATGAAACTCCAACTTTTGCATATTTCAATTCATTGAAAACTTGTGCAAGCACTTGTGCTGAAGTCGGAACTGTTGCATTTTGCAATTTAATCATGTTGTTTGGATTTTCTTGCAAGTTATAATTGAAACTATTTATGTAACTATATGTATCATCATTCTTTACTTTTAGCATATCTTTAAACTGAAGAGTTTGAGTATTATACATAACTATAGCGTTTTTACCTTCAGTTACACTTGCGTACTTGTTTTGATTTGCCCAATCAACTGCTTGTTTTACTGCAGGATTTTCTAGATTAAATTCAATGCTATAATAAGGATTTATCGTTATATTTGCTTGTACTTCTATATACACGCCCTCAATAAATATTAGTCTAATATATATAGGCAAATATTTATTTGTTAAAAGTGAAGCCGTTGATATTTGCAAAATATTATTATTGATTGTAAGACCTACATAACTAACATTAGAAGTGTCTGCATACTTTTTCCAACTAAATTCTATATTTCTTATTCCATGTGAAGAACTTATACCATTTATAAATGATGCAAAATCTTCTTGCTCTGACATTATTGCTATTTTGGCAAAATCTCTTAGATAGAACGTAGTAGTTGAATTTCCATCATTTTTCAAAAGTAGATTTACATTTATATCGCCCGCACTATTTAAGTCATATATATGCTCGCCCGCATTTGAAACTACATAACTTTCAGCAATAAATACAGTTGCATCAGTCTTGCCAATCTCAAACCCATCATTTCCGCCGTCCATAATTTTGTTGTCTGCGGTCAATTTTAACTTATGCGTACTTTGCAAAACTTGACTATTTAGCATTATATCAGGTACTGCCAAAAAACTAAATGTAATAGATGAACCTTGCCCACCTTCTTCATACACTTGTATGCTTATGATTGTAGGCCTTGCTACATACCTGCCCCCAATTGTCAAAAGTTTTGCTTCACTACCTGTTTGTGAAATGCTAACTATGTCCATTCCGCTTATTATCTTGTATACCATTTTAGATAAGTCTGCTTCTCCACCTAAGCAAGAAACATCTATAATGTCATTCAAGTTAATGGTATTTTGGTTACTAGTTCTACTAGTGTAAACAATTGTTGGATAATATACACCATTGTATAGAGTCATTACTACTCTATTCTGAATGCTTTGTCCATTCTCATTTATGCTTGTATTAAACATAGATGGTACATCTTTGTAACTAATCTTTATGTTGTTATCTAGTCTAAAGACATACTTAAGCGTACTAGCAAATCCTTGTATAAGAACTGTTATAGTTTGACTAGTTGCAGGATTTTTCGTAAATGTTATTTTACTTCCTTCTATTGTCGCATAATCAGTAACGACTTCAAATGAAAATTGTAGTAAATCTTTGCAGTCATTAGGAATGTTTAATGTTGCTGTTATTCTATCTTCATCATTATATGATAATAAATCTATCTCTTGACCTTTATATACTACATGATTGTATATTCCGCTTCCGTCCTGTTTCTTTATCTCGCCTGAAGCGTTATCTACATATATACCATTTTCGTTAGCAAAAGTTGCTCCTAACCCAAACTCTAGTTTTGGAACTTCAAAAGAAATGACAACTTCATCATAGAAATTAGGGTTTTCTATAGACTCTGCTCTAATAGTTACTTGACTATTTCCGTCTATTACACTACCTATAACTAGTTTGTAGTCTGAGCCATAAGGTTGCACTTTCACACTTGTACTATTTGAAGAAGTAACAGTATATAGTTTGTTTTCACCATTCACAAATACAGTTAGTATAAGTTCATTACCATTTACTAGTTTTACTTCATTATCACCAACTGTATAACTCCATATAACTTTACCTGCTTCCCAACTTGCTTTTAATACAATATTATCTATACTAGGACTAGTAATCTCTACTCCACGAACTGCAGTTTCCTTAACAATGTAAGAATCTGTAGCACCAAACTCTTCTACTTTAGTTGAAGATGCTTGATAATTTACTACAAACTTTATATTCCTACTAGACTCCGCACTCATAGTAGTTACATCTATTTTTGCATAATATCCTTCATTTCCTTCTGTATTTAGATATGTTATATCACCTATACTTACAGGTATGTTTTGAGCAGTTCCTGTATTTGTATCTATAGCAGTTACAAACATATCTTTTACATAATTTGCTAGTACTTCATCACTAACAACTCCACCATTGATTAGTGCTTGTATATGCAAATAGTAACTATAATTTTCTTTTAATTCATTTACATATAATTCTGAAAATTTATCATCTAAAATAGTTGTTTGAACACTATTTACCTGCACTTTTACATTTACATTCATCTCGCAAGATTTGTATGTGTATGTACCAGTAACAGGATAAATTACAGGCTCGCCATTAATATCTGTTTGCATTAGAACAGCATAAATCTTATAAGATTCGTACGCTTTTGGACTAAATATTCCATCTAATATTTCTACGCCATATACTTCGCCTGTCTTAATCTCAAATATATCATCATCTAGGCCCATTATTCCATTTTGAACAAACATTAGTTGATTATAAGCTTCTTCTTGCGTTCTACCAAGGTATACAAAATACCTTACAAGCCAATATGAAGGCACTTTACCAGTTTCTTCTGGAGTATTTTTTACTAACTTATTTAAGTCTACATAATGAGCATTATCACCATCTAGTGAAGTATCTACGCTTACATCCATAAGCATTATATCTTTTCCTAGTTCATCTACACTAGGCTTTACAACTAAACTATCGTATTTACCATAAGTTTGACCATCTTGTGTAGGAATGAAAGATATAGAACTATGATTTTCTTTCATAGAAAAATTTACTATGTGAGTAAGTGTAGAATTTTTTTCAGTATTTTTTATATTAAACTTGAATGCAAGTTCTCCTATTTGCTTAGAAATAAGATAAACTTCATAGTAATACTCTGTAAACTCGTTGTATTCTGTTGTAATATCCTTTATAGGATACAAGTTGCCATTATCTACATTCTTTTCACCTACAACTTTATAATACTTTGAAACTTCAACTTCATTTTCATAAGTCAAATACACATCTTTAAGAGCATTAAGTAATGCATTTTTATCTTGATTGTATCCACTTGGCAATGTAATATTTAAACCCAAATTGATAGCATTTAGACTTGAAAGTTCTTGTGCAGATTTTGCAGAATTTAAATAAATTCTAAAAGGTTTCAAATCTGCTTCACTAGATACTCCTTGTAATACATATTCAAAAATATGTCTTGTAACTTCAGATTGTATAGATTCATAATTTACTTCATTTATCTTAAAATATGTATAATCACTTTGAACTTGTACTACACTTCCATCATCATTTTCTTGTTCTTTATATGTAGAATATGTCATGCATGAAGTTCTAAATATACCTGTCTTTACAGCAACTAAAGCATCTTTCTTCGCACTTTCTTTCCACTTAACTATCTTATTTACTTCGCTAGTACCTGTACTATCTATATCTTCCCATATAGTATCACCATTAGGTAACTTTCTTTGATATTCTATTTTGTATATGTACTTTTTATCTGCTTTAAGAGCAGTACCATTTGCAAGTATTGTAGGATTGCTTGAACGAGTAGGTGTATACTTAGGTTTAAAAACTTGCAAAATATCCCCAACAGACAAAATATTGTAAACTATATCATCTATGCTTTCTTGAGCAGTATTTGGAGATTTTAAGTTGTTTTCCACTTTATCTACAGGCACATCTACAAAAACATTTATATTGTCTGTACCGTAAACGCCGTCAAAACTTCTTACAGTAATACCAGCAAACCCACCATTGAAAAATCCATCACTATTTTTTACAATCTCAAAAACTATAGGTTCGCCTATTTTACATTCTTTACTTAAAAGTTTTATAACCCTTTCATTATCTACATCTACTGAAAGTGCTAGTTCATTAACTGACGGCCTAGTTGAAGGGTCTTTCCCTTCTTCTAGACTAAGCATAGCATCTTTAACCGTAATAGAAAAAGTACTCACTCCGTCCTCATTTACTTCAATCTTAGGAATGAGATAGTCTTTTCCATTTATTTTTTCTAACTCTTGATTTTCAAGTTCTATCTTTATACCATCAGGCGGTATATGCTTTTCATCAAAAGAACCTGCAAGCCACATTACAAAAATAGTTAACCCGAAAACGCCTATAAAACACGCAAATATTACAGCAACCATTTTGCCGAAATATGACCATGAAAATAGTTTCTCTTTTTTATTTTTATTATAATAATCATACTTACTCATATCTATACCTCGTTTAATAAAGTGCTTTAATTGCTTTTTACTTTAGTTGGTAACTATATTCCCAAAAATTCCCATATGAGAGAATCTTTTGAAATGTAATTTTTAGAAAAGTTAGAATTTAACAGATAATAGTTCAAATACTTCAACGCATCAGCATCTTTTTGCGAAATATTTAAAAGTTCGTGTTCGTAAAGAAGTGGCTCATACATATGCGTAGTATCTATAATAAAATCTGCATCTGCTTTATATGGCACTACAAATACATCTTCTTTTTCTCTAACATTCTTCCACATAGCTTCAGTATCCTTCACACTATGTCCTCTGTGATAAAAATCTCTAACCATACGCCTTGTAAGTCTTAAAGTTTCCGGAGTTATATTTGCATTAGGTTGTATAAATCCGCTTTGAGGACAAACATACATTTTTAAAGTTCTTGTTTTCATCTTTTCACTTATACACATAGGATTAAGAGCGTGCAACCCCTCTACTATAATTACCGTATTACTTTTTATCTTTACGCAACAGGCATCATCTAGTCTTACCCCGCTAATAAAATCGTAGATAGGCATATTTGTTGAACCAGTATCTATAAGTTCATCCATACATTTTTTAAAAAGTTCAATATTAACGGCATTTATATTGTCATAATCTCTTGTACCATCAGGAAGAAGTGGAGTATCTAACCTATTTATAAAAAAATTATCCATAGAAACAACTAAGGCAGATTTTCCAAACTCTTCAAGTTTTTTAGTGATTATATTTGAAGTCGTAGTTTTACCAGAACTTGATGGTCCAGATACACATACAATGCTATAATTATTTTTTGCTATATATTTTGCAACTCTTATTACACTGTCCTTGTACCTATTCTCCGTTCTTTTAACCAGCTTATTTTTATCTCTACTTGCAAGTTCTAAAATGTCTTGTAATTTATAATTTTGCATTTTCCATGTTCTTATATATCTCATATATCCCCACTCGCTTTTACATTTTTTGATGTAATACGTCGTTATTAGTTTGTGCATTATATATTAATATAATATATAAAATACTAAATAAGCAAATAAAAATGTATAAAAACACAAAAATCTATGAAAACCTACACATTTTACACATAAAAAACTTGCTTCCACCCTTAAGCAAGTTTTATAATGAACATAACTAATTCTTTTTCTTTACACAATCTAATTCTTTTCATCTTTTTTCTTTATTGCATCATAAAAGAGCCAAATACCTACAAAAACTAAAAATACTGCATAAAGAACTCTTAAAAACTTTAGTTCTATTACACTTAAAAGCACAGCACCTAAGATGCAACCCGCTAGCGCAAAAACTATAACACCTATCGACTGCTTGTAACATACTAATTTGTTTTTCATGTGTATAATAAGTGCAATAAGCGACATAGGTATGAACGCTATGAGATTTATGCTTTGTGCCTGAAGTTGAGAAAAAGAACAAAACAAAATAAGTAACGGGATAAGGAAAGTACCGCCGCCCATTCCCATTCCTGCAAAAACACCCGCAAAAATGCCTAAAACTATAAAAATTATTACATTTTCCATATATTAACAACCTTTATTTTAATTTTGTTATGATTTTTAAAATTAAATAATAAAACCAATGCTATCTATAAATAATTTCACTCCACTACCAAGCACAAGTAGTGCAAATATAAATCGTATATATTTTGCGTTCAATTTTTTTAAAAGAAAAGCACCTATTACACCTCCAATTACAACACCTAGAGTTACCCACCAGCCATTTTCAAAAGAAAACTTATCTATAATTAGATATGAAATAACGCTAAAAATACAAAGTGGCAAGACAACAAATACAGCCGTAGCATGAGCCTTTTTAGTTTCTAATTTATTCACTTTTTCAAGTATAGGAACTATAAGCATTCCTGCACCACCACCAAAAAAGCCATTTATTACACCAGCGCAAAAACTTAAAACGCTTGACAGTATTTTTCTACCTACACTCATTTTTGTATCTACTTTACCTAAATCTTGTTTTAATGCAATTTCATTTTTTGTTTGCAATGTAGACATATATACTTTACTATACATTCGTTTAGGCAATAAATTAGTTAAGTTTTCAAAATATTTTTGATTACTACTTATCCACTTTTTTTTATTATTTATGGAAAATTTATTATTAAAAAAATCATTCATACATTTAGTATTTGCAATATTAAAAATTTCTTTCATGTTTAAAAAGTTTAAGTTTACTCATTTTCCTTTCTTTTTTTTAATCTTTCACTAATCCTCTTTTCTCACTCTACTTTTGACTACCTGATTTGCTTTCACTAATTAAATTAAGAAATATATTGTATAATATATAAATTTTATTTATAAAATGTTTGCGTTTTGGCTATAAGTAATGTATACTAGAAAAGTATTTTAACCATGAAATATATATTAAGGAGTCATATAGACACTATGAAATATAAAGACAAAAAGAAGAATTCAACAAAATCAAATATATTAACTACTTGCGCTACAGGCATATTTGCTTTATCTATGCTTTCTGCTGGCATTGTTTCAAATGCTCTACCTGTAAATGTTTATGCAAGTAGCTTTGTAGAAACCAGCGTTACAAATGGAGGTTTTGATTCAACAAGCACTTCATCTTTCCCTAAAACGGCTTCAGATTGGACTGTGCTTTCTAAAAATAGCGGTTTAAAGGCAGGAGTAATATCTACTAAAGATGAAGACTTCAAAAACTATTATGAATCTTATGGCCTATTTTACTCTACAGATGCCCTTTCTCATAATGAAGACTCTCCTAACGCTTTCTTAATCAATGCAGAAATGAAATCTGGTAGTTATGGTATAGAAAGCCCAAGTTTTACGCTTGATGCAAATAGTTACTATGCTATTAGAGTAGATGTTCGTACAGATTTAAAGATACTAGACAAAGATAAGGAAAATCAAATAGAAAGTTTTGCTAGTATGTACCTAAAGTTAGGCGATGAAATTGTGTCTAGTAAGTTAAATATTCGTACGACTAATCAATGGTCTAGTTACTATTTCTTTGTTTCAACAGATTTCAAAAAATCTAGCGAAGCAAAAGTACAACTATATCTAGGTTCTAAAGAGTATCCTTCTACTGGTGCAGTAATGTTTGATACGCTTACTTGCACAAAATATACTAAAGAAATGTTTAACAATGTAGTTGCCAAAACTTCTGCACTTAGGTGTGAAAAGTATGTTTGTGATGAAAGCCTAGAAAATCCTGAATACAAGTCTAAAATAGATGTTACTTCTAATTTCTTTGCAAATAGTACATTTGAAACATTAACAAATTGGACAGTAAAAACACAAGGAGATGTTTCTAGAAGCAAAAACGGAATTGTAGATGTTTCTTCTAGCGAGTACAATCCATCTATTACATTAGTACCCACTTCTCCAGAAACTAATAATATTGCCAACGATACAAGCGTTTTATTCATTAACAATCAACCTTTTAGCGAAGATGACAAGAGAGGGGCAAGTATAACATATACTAGCGAAGAATTTACTATAGAAAGGTATAAAAATTATCTTTTCCAATTTTATGTGAAGACTAAGGACATTGCAGGTGACGGAGTTCATGCTAGCATTATTCCTACAAATGAAGACTACTCTACTATAAAATTGACTACTATTTCATCTTCTACAAACCCTATAAATAACGACTGGTCTTTGTGCAGTATCTATGTTCAAGGAAATGCTTATGAAGATGTAAAAGCGACTTTAGAACTTGGCTTAGGTTCTGTAAAAGAAAAACTTAACGCAAGCGGAAGTGTATTTTTTGATGACTTAAAGGTTTACGAAGTAAGTTATGAAGATTATAAAAACGCCAGCACTGAAAAAAATAGTCAAAAAGGTGCATTTACAAGCGAAAGTTCATCTTCAAGCAAAATAGCAAATAGCAACTTTGATTTAGTTGCAGACACTGCAGGAATATCTGCTCCTTATGCTCCTGCTGAGTGGAAAGTTGGAAATGAAAAAAATACTACAAGCGGTATAATAAATAATAGATACATTGGCTTTAATGCAAATGGTGAATACGGCTCTATTTCATGGGATGCTGTAGGCTTAACATCTAATCAAAGTTTTATAGATAAAGACAATGAAGAAGAGTTAAAGATTGCTAATCAAAATTTACTTATGGTAAATACTTCTACATCTGGGTATCAAAGTTATACTAGTACAGAAGTAGAACTTAGCGCATCAACTCTTTACAAGCTTTCTATTGATGCAAAATCTCTTGTTGATGGCGCTTACATCAAAGTAATGTTTGGTGAAAATCTTATAAACTATAAAGATATTGTTGTAAGTAGCGAATTTGCTTTACAAGATTTATACATTCTTACACCTATGACTACTTCATCTATTACTATTGAATTAGGTTTAGGAAATAGTACAAATCTTGCATATGGTTACGCATTCTTTGACAATATAATGCTAACCGATTTAACAGAAACAGACAATACAGAATACAAACCTGCAGAAAAACTAGATGAACTTATAGAAGAAGACCCTACAATACGATATGTAGATATGCTTACAAATTATTTCAACTATGATGAGTCTAGCATAGATTCTAAAGGTCTATACGCTTCTACTTCTTGGAAGATAGAGAAACAAGATGGAGTAAACGCAGGAATAAGAGTTGTAGATGAAACTCAAAGTTTACTTATAGCATCTGAAAAACAAAATTTGGATACTAAGATTGAATCTAAGTTTACCTATACTTTAAGTGAAACAGATTACTATAAAATTTCATTCACTTTAAAAACTAGTGAATTTAAAGATTTGGCAAATAGCGGTGCATATTTTGGCTTTAATCAAAATACCGATGAGGAAATGTTATTTGCAAATGTAATTAGTAAAGATGAAGAAACTGTATACGAATATTATATCAAAGGTGCAGACTTTAAAGAGATTACACCATATATTGGAATAAAATATGAAAATAATAATGGCACTCAACAATTTGTAGAACTTACAAATTTTGCTATAGACAAACTAACTGAAGCAGAATTTACAGTAAAACAAAATGAGATAAAGGATAAAGAAGACGAATTTCCTAATATTATTCTCATAGGAGAAGTAAAGGCTGACGATAGTTCAGATGACAATACAGGAAGCACTACTCCACTTGACCCTAGCGCTTTAACATGGATTATCCCTACTCTTATTACTTGCCTTGCGCTTGTGCTTGCCGTTATAGGTATGATATTAAAGAAAGTTAAGAAAAAATTATACAGAAAAGGCAAAAAATATACCAATATATATGATAGAGAAACAACTATACACAAAGAAATACTTGATAAAGAAGTAGAAGATTTAAGACAAGAAAAAATAAATGCTGTTCAAACTGAGCTTACTCAAGTACAAGAAAAATTACAATCTTTAGAAGACAAATACAAAGAAGATAGTTCTAAAGAAGGTGCAAATATTGAAGCAGAATATAAGAAATTTGTTAGAAATAGAAAGCGTCATGCGATAAAAGAACAAGATTTAAAACAACAAATAGAATATCTAAAAAGTGATGAATACACAAAAGTTGCCTTAGATGAAGTTATAGCAAGACATGAAAAAGATAAAAAAATACTCAAGTGACTGAAATAGTAGTAGAAGATAATACAGACACAAAAAAAGAAGCAACTACTAAAAAAGTAAAAAAGCAAACTAAAGAACAAGAAAAGGCAGAAGAAGAAGAAAAAACGAACAAACCTAGAAAACCTAGAAAGAAAAAAACCGAAACAACTGCACAAGTAGAAAATAAAACAAATGACAACAAACAAGATTAACAAATAAAAAAGACATTTACGATGTCTTTTTTAGAAATTTTAAAACACGCGGAGTTCTACAAAATAGTAGAACTTCTTTTTTTTATATTTAAAAATGTGAATTTAAATTAATAACATCTTTTATTTGCAAAAACATTTTTTATTATAAATTAAGCCGAGAAAAACTCGGCTATTTTTATTTTAATTATTACATTAATAACGACCTATTAAATCATCTATTGAACCATTTAAATTTTTTGCTATGTAATAAACAATATCTAGTCTAGGAATTGAACCTGACTTCCAATGTCTAATAATACTTTCATCATATTCACTATTTTTTATAAATTTAAAATGAGTAATATTATTATCTTCTAATAACTTATTGTATTTTTCAATAAATTTACTTATATCATAATCAAATGTTTTGTATTTCTTTGTCTTTTTATCTTCACTTAACCCAAATAAATAATCTAATGAACAATTAAAATATTTTGCAATTTTTAATGTTACATCAATTGTCGGTATAGAACCTTTTAAGTATCTACTAAATTGCATAGCAGATACGCCACTTTCTTCTGCTAATTGCCTTAACGATTTATTTGTTTCGAAAATTAATTCTTTTAAATTGTCTATAAAAATTTCCATTTATTCTCCAATGTTTATTAAAAGCAAATAAATATGCTTTTTCTTTAAACATTTTATAGGAAAATGTGTTACAATATTGTTATGTAACAGATATGCCTAGTAAATAATGTTACATAAATATATTTTGAAAATATTTAATTTTTATACTGGAGAAAATATGAATAAAAAACTTTGTTTTATAGGACATAAAAATGTTTACAAATATAATGAAATAGAAAAAAAACTTTATAATCTTATTGAAGAAAAAATTAAAAACGGCTATAAATGTTTTACAATGGGAACACATGGAGAATTTGACAAATTAGCTTTAAGTGTTTGTAGACAATTAAGAAACATTTATAAAGATATTGAAATAGAAGTTGTAATTACAAGTTTTAAAACAATAGAGCCAATAATAGAACATGACGAAATTTTTGGAGACGAAAAATTTATACCATATAATGATGTGCAAACTATTATGTATGAAATTGAAGAAGTACATTTTAAAAAACAAATTATAGTAAGCAACCAACAAATGATAGACACTTGCGATACACTAATATGCTATGTTGATACTAACAGACATGTAAGTGGAGCAAAAATCGCAATGAAGTATGCTTTAAAAAAAGGATTAAATATTATAAATCTATACGAAGAATTTACGGAGTGTTTGCACACATTATAACTATAAATAAAATGTCAATAATTACTAAGTATATATTATCAAAAACAAACATAAAAATCAAACATTTACCGTGTGTACGCACGCTAATTTTAAAAAATTTTTTTGATAAAATTAGGCGAAGGAGTACAATATGACAACACAAAAAGCAGTTGCTTTAAGAATTTCAAATTTACTTGCAAAAAATAATTTGACACAATACGCTTTATGCCAAAAAATTGCGATGCCAGAAGAAACACTCCGTTCTATAATTAATGAAAGATATAAAACGGTAAAACTTGATACTATAATTTTAATATGTGATGGTTTTAACATAACTATTCAAGACTTTTTCAATGACGATATATTTAAAAGAGAAAATTTAGATGTAGATTAAATATAATAAACAACAAAAGGAACTTTATAATATAGTAAAGTTCCTTTTTATATTCGTTGTAAATCTTCTTAAATAATGTTTTTTTAGTACTATAGAAGAACATATTCATTTAAAGGTTATCGTTTCAAATTTATAATACAATATATATGATTTTAAATAACTGCATTTCAATAATATTTTTTAAGTAATATTTTTCAAACTCTAGTGCTTCTCATATTAGCCTATTTTAATTATTTTGAAAGTCTTGTCATGTTCTATTTTTTTTATATTTCTACTATTCCTTATAATGCTCTACTTTTATATTTACTTTTATTTGCACATATTTGAAATATTCTTTTTTGTTTTCTAATGAATCTAAAAATTTATGAAAATCTCTATAAGCATATTTTTCAAAGCCATCATATGCGTATATAGCATCACAATTAGCATTTTGTAGCATTGCTACGCTAGATATTATTTCATTAGTTATTTGTTCTTGCACTTTGTTTGCCAAATCTTTTGTAAATCGTTCTTTATTTGCTGTATATAAATCGGGTTTAATTTCTTCTTGTTTTATCCCGCATATCTCCATATATTGCAATATATTTAACTCTAAAACAGGCACGCCATCTTTTATATAATATCTATTGTATTGCAATTTATCATTTGATGATAGTTCTATATCTGCATTTGTATAAAAGTCATCGGTAAAATCTTCTACACTTATTTTAAACTTTTTGTTATCTGGATTAATGTATCTTAAACCATATGCTTCATTTATATTTAGTTTTCCAATCTTCTTTCCCTTTTCCATAAGAATAATATCGCCATTATTTACAAGCACAGTATCTTTTTCTTCCTCCGAACCAGATGAACCCCCACCTGAACCTTGCGAACCTCCGCCACTACTTGCGCTTTGCACTTGACCTTTAGTGTCTATCCCTTCATTCGGTTCTTTTGCTGTAGTGAAAACGCTTAGTATATAATTTGGTGAACCGCCTAAAAACGAACTATAAACCATATCTATATTTGGACTTCTAGAAAATAGATATGTATTGTTATAGTCTAGGATAGTAGGCAAATCCATACCTTGCGTATTATTAAGTTCTCCACTTAGCACTAAAATATCTTTTGCTTTTTTATCCGTTGCTACAACAACACAATTAAAGTCTATATTAAACTCTCTAACAAGATAATCTAAAACGCTCATTAAATCTTCTTCTAATAATGCTTCATTTACTACCATATATGAACAATGCACTAACGCCGTTACTTTCCCTAAGTGCATATTTAGGTTATCTACACACAATTTCAAAGATTGACCGGTAGAAGAAAAAACTTGTAGTTTTTGTTTAAAAGTAGTAGTTTGTTCGGGTATCACGACCTGTGTACTAAGCTCATATCCATCTTCGTTTTTATCTACTGCTATCCCTATACAAATAAGATGACTAGAAGACAATGAATCATTTGCAAGTGCAGTAGGAAGTATAAAGATGACAATAAGAAGAAAAATCAAAAATATTTTGTTTTTTTGCCAAAGTTTTATCATACAACCCTCCTATCCACTTTTTTTACAAATAGATTTTTATTTTTTAGAAGTTGCGACTTTTTACTATCATCAAGTTGAGCTTTCTTTTTCTTTATAGTAAAAACAATATAAAACCATAGCACGGTACTTACATTTATTATTAAACTAGCAAACCCTAATGTTACAGAACCAAGTTGAACAATAAAATCAAATCCGAAAGGAGCATAAGTGTAAAACAATATACTTACTATTGAACATATAGCGTAGAACCAAAAACCGAAAGACTTTTGAAAAATTTCTTTACAAATATACACTATTACAAATAACTGCAATATTAGTTGAATGATGTCTGCAAAACTATAAAAAAGTACTGTAAACCAATCTATTTTTGTATGGCTGGAAAGCGAAGGCGTGAATGATGTTATATCAGATATAGCAAAATGATGTATTACCGAACTGCTACCAAAAATGCAGTAAAAGAAAGTAAACAAAAGTACAATTATTGCAAATCCAACAAAGAAAGATACAAGCATTTTTTTATAGTAGTGCTTCTCTACTTTCACATGACCCACAAACATAAAAAGTATGATGTAGTTACCAAACCACATACTAGCCTTTGTTAAAGACTCCCACACATCACCTGCACTTGAAGTAAAAAGAGGAAGAACTCCATCTAGTTGCACATTTGGAACAGCAAGAATAAGAGAAGCCACTATCCCTATTAGTATAAGAATGGAAAAGATTTCAGTTACTCTAGCGACATTGTTTAATCCTTTACTAACTACATAAAATAGCACCACTATACAAGGCAAAATAAATATAACTGAACTTAAGTCTATATATATAGTTGTATTTAAAAAATTTTCCGTTTCTTTTAATGTTATGTATATCTTTAGTAAAAAATAGATTAGAATTATTGCTAGCAAAATTTTAGTAATTATTTTACCAAAAACCTGATAAGATTTTTGAACAAATGTTGTATTGCCAAACTTTTTATTTGTATAAGCAAAAAGCATAATTATAGCAAGGTCTATAAGGAGTATACCTATAATAAAAAGTATAGAATCATTTCTAGTGCTATCATAAAGTATGCTAGGCAAAACTAATAGTTTATTGCTTATTAGTAAAATAAAAATTATGGCACAAATTTGATTTGTATTTATACTTTTCATTATTTACCTCCTTTTTCATTTTCTTTTTTATTTTTTACATAATTTACTTTTTCACTTTTCACTTTTTTACCTTTTACTCTTTGCCCAATTTTTTCATTTTCATTTTCGTCTAGTTTTCCATTGTTTACGCTTTCACTACCTGCATTTCTTATTTTATTTTTGTTCGGTATACTTATAGGATTATGAACCATTTCTACTCGTGGACGAACATTAAGAAAATCTTGCATATCTGATTTTATATAAGGTACCATAGGTGCTAAAAATGGAGTACCATAACTGTCTAAACTTGCCATATAACTTATAAGCCAAACTATTCCTAAGAGTATACCAAAAAGTCCAAAAACAGCACCTAGCACAATATTTGCAAGCCTTAAAAGAGATATTTGATTAGATAAGTCCGCAACTGTAAAAGATGTCATACTAGATAGTGCAACTATCATAACCGCTGGTGGACTTATAAGCCCTGCACTAACGGCGGTATCGCCTAATATCAATGCGCCTACTATACTCATCGCCATACCTAAGTACTTAGGCATACGCAAACTTGCTTCATTTAAAAGTTCAAATAGCAAAATAATGAAAAGCATTTCTATAAGCGGTGTAAAAGGCAAACCTTGCGTAGTATTTGCTATAGTTACCAAAAATTTTATAGGCACTATTCCATAATGGAAAAGTTGTAAAGCTACAAATGTGCCGGGTAAAAATATAGCAAAAGCGACACCTATAAGCCTTATCCATCTAACAAATGTACCATGATGATGATTAGTATAATAATCTTCACTGCTTTGAAAATTTTCAAATACTAAAAATGGTAGCGTGAGTACAAGCGGTGAGCCATCTACAAGTATAGCAACTCTCCCTTCAAGCATTTTAGCAACTGCAACATCAGGCTTTTCTGTTGTGCCCACTTGCTTAAATATAGAATTAGGATTTAATTGCAAAAACTGTGCTATGTAATTACTATCTAGTACTCCATCAATGTCTATACTATCTAATTTCTTTTCTATTGCCTTTATAGTATCTTTTTTAACTATACTTTCAAGATACACTATGCTAACTAGCGTTTTTGTTCTTCTACCTAGTTTCTTATTCTTAATCACTAAATCGGGCGTACTTAATCTTCTTCTAATAAGACTTATATTATTTTTAATAGATTCATTAAAACCTTCTCTAGGTCCTTGTAAAACTGTACTTGTAGGCGGTTCAGTTATCGCTCTAACTACAAATTTTGCAGCATCTATGAGTATTATTTGTGGTACATTTTCAATTATAAGCATTACCTTTCCTTTTAAAAGTTCATCTATAGCATCAGTAATGTCTTCTGCCATCTTTACTTCTCTACCTAATAAAACTTCTTTCATTAAAAACTCAGGTAAAAAAACACCTTTTTCTACCTTTCGTACTTTTAAAAGTGGTTCTAAAATAAATTCATTTATTATTGCAAAATCTGTAATATCTTGAACAAATACAACATTTGCATTTATATCTACTATTTTAATCTCTCTACACACAACATCTGCACTATTGTGTAATTTGTCTAATATTTTTTTAGTCGTTGGAAGTCCTTTTGTCATACATCACCTACTAAAATTATTTCACTACATATTTTTAGTAAATAATCAAAAAAAATACACTTTTTACAAAAAATGAACATAATATAAAATGTAAGGCAAATTTTTAAACTTATATGGTATCTTTGCCTTACTTATTTTCCCCCGCATAAAGTGGGGGCTTTTTATGTTCTAAAATAAACTTTCATATTCTATATAACATGAAAAATATAAAGTATTTGCATTGCACTTTATTATTTTATTTGTTATAATAAAAAAAGAAGGTGAAAATATGAAACTAACAGATACTCACTGCCACATAATAGATGATAGTGAAAAATATACTCAATCTCCAGAAGAACTTGTAAAAGAGTGGAAAGAAAATAATGGTGGCATGCTTTTTATTGTAGGTACACACGCCGAAGATAGCGTACAAAATAGTGAAATAGCAAAAAAATTTCCTAATGTATATAGCATAGTAGGTATACACCCACAGTATGCACTATCTTCTACATTGCAAGATTTGCAAACAATAGAAGAATTAGCAAAAGATGCAGTCGCAATAGGCGAAATAGGCTTAGACTTCTATTATACAAAAAACGATGAAAAAGAGCAGTTAGAAATATTTGAAAAGCAAATGGAGATTGCAAATAAATACAAAAAACCTGTATGTATACATTGTAGAGATGCAATACAAAAAACTATAGACATACTGAAAAAATATCCTAATGTCCACGGTGTAATGCATTGTTATGGCGGAAGTAAAGAAAGTGCTAGAGAACTCGTTTCTATGGGTTACATGATAGGCGTAGGCGGTATTATTACTTTTAAAAATAATGTAAAGTTAGTGGAAAGCGTAAAAGAAGTAGGCATAGAAAATATTGTACTTGAAACAGACAGTCCGTATCTCACACCTAAGCCTTACAGAGGCAAAACAAATAAGCCAATGTATGTAAAATATGTCGCTGAAAAAGTTGCAGATTTGCTAGATATGGAAGTAGAAGAAGTTTTAAAGATAACACAAGACAATGCGTGCAAAATATACAAATTGTAAAGCAAATTAATTATTAATTTTATTTTTAATTAATTTTTTAAAATTAAATATGGAGCAACTATGAATATAAAAGAGATACTTAAAGAAAAAAATTTTAAGTTTGAGAAAAAATATGGTCAAAACTTTATAACAGATAAAAATCTACTTTCTGCTATTGTAGAAGACTGCAAAATAACTAAAGAAGATTGTGTGCTTGAAATAGGCCCGGGCGCTGGAACACTAACACAAGAGATAAGTAAAAGAGCAAAAAAAGTGTTATGCTATGAAATAGATACAAACCTTAAATCAGTACTTGAACAAACACTACTTGATTGCAAAAATGTAGAAGTTATTTACAAAGACTTTATGAAAGTTAGTAAAGAAGAAATAGTAGAAAAATTAGGACAAAATTTCATACTTATAGCAAACTTACCCTACTATATAACTACTCCTATCATTTTCAAAGCAATAGAGTTAACAGAACTTAAAAAAATGTTTATAATGGTACAAAAAGAAGTTGCAGAAAGAATATGTGCGAAAAGCGGAAAAAATTATGGAATACTTTCAGTTATGATAGACTTTGTAAGTGATGCAAGTATAACTAGAATAGTAAATAGAAATATGTTTACACCTACGCCAAATGTAGATAGCGCAATAATTAAAATAGAAATGAAAAACAAGGGTTATGATTGTGATTATAATGCCTTTTCACTCATTGTACATAGTGCATTTAGTATGCGACGAAAAACACTTGCAAACAACTTAATGAATGCACTAAAAATAAGTAGAGAGCAAGCACAAGAACTAATAAGTCCGCTTAATCCAAACATTAGAGCGGAAGAGTTAAGCACACAAGATTTTGTAAACCTTACGAAAAAGTATATGGAATTTGTTAAATAGATTAAGGCTAAAAAATATAACTTTTATTGTAGGCAAATTATAATGAATAGATAGATTATTAAATACAAAATACAATTATAGCGTTGCTATAATTTTTTTTAACGCCTATCCTATAACACTTTTAATCTTTTATGTATAGTATTTCCTTGCAATTATTATAATTTTATTATAAAATAATAAAAGCATTATAAATGTAATTACAAAAAGGAAGTATATATTATGAGTTTGATACAAGAAATTAATAAAAGACATATAGTAGCAATGAAAGAAAAAGATGATAACGCTAAAGCCATACTAAGCATTGTAAAAAATAAGGCACTACTTTTAAGTATAGAAAAGCAAATAGGAAAAGATGCAGTTGAAGACAAAGATATTTGCTCTATTTTGCAAAAAACTGCAAAAGAACTAGATGATGAAATACAAGCTTTTGAAAAAGCAAATAGAAGTGAACAGGTAGAAAACCTAAAATGTCAAAAATCTTTAGTTGAAAGTTTTTTACCAAAACAACTAAGCGATGATGAGATAAGAGCAATAGTTGAAAAATTAGAAGATAAAAAAATAGGTTCTGTTATGAAATATTTTCAACAAAACTATGCTGGTATGTGTGATATGTCAAAAGTTAGCGCTATTGCAAAATCATATAACTAAGCCATATGTTACAAAAGATAAAATACGCTTTTAAAAAGTTTACAAACTTTGTAGATGATTTAGTTTTTCCTAAAAATATTACTTGTGCAATGTGCAGACAAGATTTATTCAAAGAAAGTAGAGTTTGCTTATGCGACAAATGTAAGTTAAAGTTACCTTTCATAGATAATCCTTGTTCAAAGTGTGGAAAACAATGCCTAGATAATAAATGTATACTATGCTCATCTACTTTTCATTATTTTAATAAAGCAGTATCTGTGTTTGATTATACCTACCCTGTAAACGCTTTAGTATATAGAATGAAATATAAACAAGAGTTTTATCTTGCTCAAACTTTTGCGTACTATATGTACTTAAGGTGGGTAAGTCTAAATTGGAAAATAGATTGTGTATTAAGCGTACCAATGAGTAAAGAAAAACTAAAGAAGCAAATACATAATCATTCAGCACTACTTGCAAATGAGTTTTGCAAATACACAAAACTAGAGAACATAAGTTCTTGTATGATAAGAACTGAGACAGAAACACAAACTAAACTAAGTAGAAGCGATAGATTTAAAAATGTTCAAAATAGTCTACAAGTAGTAGATAAAAAAGTTATTTTGAAAAAGAACATACTTATTATTGACGATATTTTTACTACAGGTGCAACGAGTAACGCAATTGCAAAAACTTTACTTGATTATAGAGCAAATAAAGTATATGTTTTAACACTTTGCAATGTAGGTAATAAACAAATGTACGGTAAACAACTAAGGGGGTAAAATTTTATGTACTGGATAGCTATAGGCGTAATACTTTTTTTAAATGTACTTTTAGTTATCACTATGGTTTTCTTAGAAAGAAAATCTCCACAAAGTATACTTAGTTGGGTACTCATTCTTACTATTTTTCCACTTGTCGGCTTCTTGTTTTATGCCGTATTAGGCGGAAGCTTATCTTTTAAGACAAGAAAAATGCTTAAGCAAAAAAGACTACAAAGTAGTGAATTTCAAGACATTATAACAAAACAAAAACTACTAATAGATACGGGAAATATTAGTTTAAGAGATATAGAACAAGAAAACAAACAACTAATAAGACACAATTTACTTGTTGATAATGCAGTACTTTCACAAAACAATAAAATAGAAATATTTACTCGTGGACAAGATATGTTTAAGTCGCTAATAAAAGATATAGAAAACGCTAAAAAAAGCATAAATATGTGCTATTATATACTAGCTACCGATAAGACAGGAAGTCTACTCATAAAGAAACTAATACAAAAAGCAAGTGAAGGCGTAGAAGTTAATCTTCTTATTGATGCAGTAGGAAGTTTGCACTCAAAAAGAAAACAATTTTTAAACCTTGTACGAGCTGGCGGTAGATACGCAGAATTCTTCCCCCCTGCTTTTGGTTTTAGGCTTTTTAATCTGAAAATAAATTACAGAAACCATAGAAAAATAGTTGTCATAGATAATCAAATAGGTTACACAGGCGGTATGAATATTAGAGATGACCATATGAGTCTAGACAAACACATTTCCCCATGGATAGATATGCACATAAAGGTACAAGGAAGTGCAGTTATAGATTTGCAAAAAACATTTTTAAGAGATTGGCGCTTTTCATACAAAGGAACAGATTTTAATGACAATTATCTAAATAGATTTTTTGAAAAACCTGAAGTAGTAGGAACTTCAGGTATGCAAATAGTATGCTCTGGTCCAGATGATGACGAACATCAAATAAAGCAAGGACTAATAAAAATGATAATGTCCGCAAAATCTTCCATAATTTTGCAATCTCCATACTTTGTGCCTGACGATAGTTTCCTAGAAGCCTTGAAAATAGCAAGTAATAGTGGTGTAGATATAAGCATAGTTTTGCCTTCTATACCAGATAGAAAGATTGTTTATTATACGACTCTATCATATGCACAAGAAGCAACAAAGTTTGGCGCAAAAGTATATTTGCGTGAAGGTTTCATTCATAGTAAATGCCTACTCATAGATGGAAAAACTGTAAGCATTGGTTCTTGCAATGCCGACAACCGTTCATTTAAACTAAATTTTGAAATAAATAGTTTTATATATGATGAAAAGATAGGAAAACAAGTTTTAGACATATGTAACAAAGATATAGAAAATAGTGTATATGTAGATAAAATATGGTTTAAAAATCTATCTCTTATGAAAAAGTTTCAAATAAACATTTTCCGTTTATTTAGTGCAATATTATAAAAATAAAAAGGACAATATATGAATATATATAGTATATCAGACTTGCATCTTGACTTAACAGGAAGTAAACCTATGGATATATTTGGTTCTTCATGGGACAACTATATAGATGAAATAGTGCAAGATTGGAATAGTAAAGTGAAAGAAGATGACATAGTGCTTATTTCTGGCGATATAAGTTGGGCCATGGATATGCAGGACTTTAAAAAAGATTTAGAATTTTTTTACAAACTAAAAGGTAATATAGTTTTAAATAGAGGTAACCACGACTATTGGTGGAGTAGTATAACGCAAATAAGAAATGCTTTACCTAAAAATATGTACGCTATACAAAATGATTGCATTAGATTTGATGATGTAATAATATGTGGCACAAGAGGCTGGGACATTCCTGAAAGAAATGAGGAAATAGATAAGCAAACAGAAAAAATGCTTTCTAGAGAACTTTCAAGAATGGAACTATCACTAAGTAGTATGCAAAAAATAAGAAAAGAAAATGACAAAGTTATATATATGATACATTATCCGCCTTTTAACTCTACAAGGCAACAAAATGCCTTTCTTGATTTACTAGAAAGATACAATGTAGATATAGTAGTATACGGACATTTGCACGGCAAAAATATTCGTGCTACACTATATGAAGAAAGAAACGGAATAAAATATTACTTGACAAGTTGCGACCAAGTACAAAATAAACTAGTACAAATACTTTAGCGTACTAGTTTTTTTATTTGTTAAATTAAATCAAACTTTCTAAACTATATAATAGTAAAACGCAATCCTTTAAAATTTTAAAAATTGCAAGTCTTGCATTTTTTATAAATTATATAACTATTGTAAAGTTTAAAAAATAAATAGACAATTTATCCACAAAAAATTTTAATTTGTGTAAAACTTTATCTATATTTTTTTTAGTCAAATTTATAAAAAAATTGTTTATGTTTATTTTTGTTAAATTTATTGTTTTGTGGTAGTGTTTTATATTTAATTTTAATTTTTGTTTATTTTTTAAAATAAAAAAGTGTCTAACTTTTAGACACTAATTTTATTTTAGCAAACTCTGCCACAACAATTTTTATACTTTTTGCCACTTCCGCAAGGACAAAGTGCATTTCTTGAAACTTCTTTAGGATTAGATACTGGTATATGTTTTGCTTCCATTTGTTTTGGCTTAGCAACTTCTATCTTTGTATTTAAGATATACTTTGTAACATCGTTCCATATATTTTCTATCATTAAGTCAAACATAAAACTTCCTTGCTTTTTATAAAATTGTATAGGGTCTTGCTGACTATATCTCTTTATGCCTACTTCACGCTTTAATATATCCATAGCATCTATATGGTCCATCCACATCTTATCTACAACTATAAGCATTACCATTCTTTCAAATTCTTCGTATTTTACTCCAATCTCTGTTGCTTCTTGTTTTCTTTGCTCTAAGTTTTGAAGTACATATTCTACAATCTTGTCTTTTAGTTCTTCTGCATTCAAGTCGTCTACATATTCACTTGTAACAAGATTTGTTCCTTTAGGCAATATAAAATCTTCTAAAGCGGTATTAAGTTCTTCTAAGTCCCACTTAAAGTATGGTTCATCATCGCTAATATGTGAGTAGACTACAGACTCGGTAGTTCCTGCAACCATTTCTATTACTTGTTCGTGTATATCTGTTCCCTCTAAAACTTCATTTCTTTGACTATATATATTTGTTCTTTGCGCACTCATAACATTGTCATATTGAAGAAGATATCTTCTTTCACCAAAGTGATCTGCTTCTACACTTTTTTGTGCCCTTTCTACCAAGTTTGAAATTGCTTTATTTTGAATAGGTAAATCGTTAGGCATTCCTATAAAATTAGACATTCTCATCAATCTACTTCCAAGAGTATCATCTTCTTTCCCTATATGTTTAAGCAAATCATCTTCAAAACTAATATAGAATACAGATTCGCCTGGGTCTCCTTGTCTTCCTGCACGGCCTCTTAACTGATTATCTATTCTTCTGCTTTCATGTCTTTCTGTACCTATAATTAGTAGTCCGCCTAAAGATACTACTTTTTCTTTTTCAAGTTCGCAAGTAACCTTATTTGTTTCATACAATTTCTTATATTCTTTTTCTAGATTTTGTATTCTTTCATCTTTTTCTACATTATAAGTATTTGCAAGGTTTATCTCTTCAAATGTATAACCTCTTTGTTTAAGTATTTGAGTTGCCAAGTAGTCTGGGTTTCCACCAAGCATAATATCTGTACCACGACCAGCCATGTTTGTCGCAATAGTTACTGCGCCTAATCTTCCAGCCTGTGCAATGATATCTGCTTCTAGTGCGTGATTTTTCGCATTTAGCACAGTATGTTTTATTTTTTTCTTTTTCAAAAGATTTGAAAGTTCTTCACTCTTTTCTATGGTAATAGTACCTATAAGTATAGGTCTACCTTTTTCATGTTGTTTTTCTACTTCTTCTGCTATTGCTTCTAGTTTTGCATCTTTAAGTTTGTATAATATATCGGGCCTATCTTTTCTAATCACTGGCTTATTTGTAGGCACACAAACAACATCTAGTCCATAAATCTTTATAAATTCTTCTTCTTCTGTTTTTGCAGTACCTGTCATACCTGACATCTTTTTGTAAATTTTAAAATAATTTTGTTGCGTTGTAATTGCTTGCGTTTTACTTTCATTTTTTATCTCTAAGCCTTCTTTGGCTTCAATTGCCTGATGCAAGCCTTCTGAAAATCTTCTTCCTGGCATTGCTCTACCAGTAAACTCATCTACAATAAGTATTTCGCCATTCTCTACCATATATACTCTATCTTTTTTCATTATATAGTTTGCTCTTAAAGCATTGTTAATATGGTGGTTTAGTTCTATATACTTAATGTCTGATATATCATCTATCTTAAAAAATCTTTCCGCTTTTGCTATACCCGTTTCAGTTAGAATTATGGTTTTTTCTTTTTCATTTAAAACGAAATCTTCTTCTTTAAGACTTTTTGCAAATTTATCTGCAGTAACATAGGTTTCACTACTTTTTATACCTTTACCTGAAATGATAAGAGGCATTCTCGCTTCATCTATAAGTACGCTATCTATCTCGTCTACTATAACAAAATTATGTTCACGCTGAACTCTATGAAGTTTGCTTTTAACCATATTATCTCTAAGATAGTCAAAACCAAATTCATGATTTACACCATAAACAATATCGCAATTATATACTTTTTTTCTAGCATCTGGATGCATTTGACTTAAAAGTATACCTACAGTTAGTCCTAAGAAAGTGTACAATTTACTCATTATCTCTGCTTGTGTTTTAGCAAGATAATCGTTTACAGTTACTATATGCACTCCTTGTCCTGTTAGCGCATTTAGATAAGCAGGTAGTGTTGCAACTAATGTTTTACCTTCACCTGTTTTCATTTCTGCTATTCTTCCTTGATGAAGAGCAACCCCGCCTATAAGTTGTACTCTAAAATGACGCATATGAAGCACTCTATCGCTTGCTTCTCTAACTAAAGCATAAGCGTCTGGTAAAATATCGTCTAATGTTTCGCCATTTTGTAATCTTTCCTTAAGCACGCTAGTAGTATTTCTTAGTTCATCATCGGTCATAGACTTATACTTATCTTCTAAAGCTTCTATTTGTTGAACAATTTTATCTATTTTCTTTAAAGCTTTTTTATTATCTCTTTCTATCAAATACTTAAAAAGTCCCATTTATTTCTCCTAATTCGTAAACAAAATTTTATTGTGTAAATATATACAATTATAAAAGAAAATTACAAAAAGCGCAAATGTTTTTTGCTTTTAATTTCAAATATATAACGTGTAACAAATTATTAAAAATGGTTACTATTACCTAAACGCCCTATAAACTCTAGCAACAACTATGGTAACATCATCATTAAGCAAACCTTTTGCCACATTTTGCGCACATTTGCTTATAGTATTTGCCATTTCTTGTGGACTTGATATCTCCATATGATTAATGAAATTATATAGTTCTTGAGAGCCACCAAATGCTTCGCTCACACCATCTGAGCACATAATTATAATATCACCATCTTCTAATGCACTTTTTTGCACACTTGTATTTATTTCATCTACTACTCCAAGAGGCAAAGATTTTCCTTCTATTACATCTGTACTATATTCGTGGCGAAGATATGTTTCACTCGCACCTAGTTTTATAAAATCTACAAAGCATGATTTTAAGTCTATAACACACACATCTAATGTTGCAAAATCTTCCATTTGATTAATATTTATTAGTTTATTTACACTACTTAATACAATATCGTTATCAAAACCCGCCTTATAAAAGTTTTCTATCACGCTTATTGTAAGTTCGCTATTTTTTCTTGCCTTCTCCCCGTGTCCCATACCATCACTTATAGCAAGCAAGAATTTTTCATCATTTAATTGTAACATACTATGACAATCGCCACTTATTTCATTTCCGTTTTTACAAGCACTTGCAAACCCATACATAACTTTATACACAGGTGTTGCTTGCAATCTAACCATACTCCAGCCACTAGTTTCACTAGGCTTCACTTCTGCTATATCCATTTTAATATTGAGCACATTACTAACTGCATCTTCAATAGTTTTTTTATCTATAGAATTAGTTTTAGCAACCACAACAACCGATGTGATTGTTTTATCTTTGCTATATACTATTGCTTCACAACAAGAAACATCTTCTCTTTCTAATTCATCTAAAATTTTTGCTTCCATTTCATTATCAAAACTCATTTTGTCATCAAAATCTAATGACAAATTTTTCATGATTTTTGCAACGCCATGTAGTTGCTCCGCTATAAGTAATCTACTATTATCTAAGTTTTTAATCATTCCCGTATACTGCTTGTACTGACTAATGAGTTTATTAATCATAATAAGCATTTGCGAAGTCTTTGTACAATTATTTGCCATTACAGAAGGAATATCTAAAAGATTTACTTTTCCTTTCTCAAATGCCATATTCATAAGGTTTTCCACTTCTTTTTGTATGCCATTATTTTGCCTAGAACAACGCAAACGCTCTTTACAAGATGAACAAACCTTATCTATAGTTTCATCTACAAGAAGTTTTTTTGCTTCTTCTACAGGAAGTACACCTTTTAGCATTTTTTTAAAGACAATATCCATTTCAAAAAAAACATTTGACAAGTCTAAAAGTTTATTTTTTAGCAAACTCCTATTTCTATTTGCTATATCTCTTATTCCATATTCTTTATTTTCATCAACAATATACACTCTTAAAGATTGCAAATAAGATTTAGGAATACAGAAAAATACTATTCCTGCAACTAAAGTTTCAAGTACAGTTATATAACTAAAGTTTGACATACAACCAAAATACAAACCTAACATACTTTCCGTAATTATCATACCCAGCACAGAATATACACCAAAGTTTGTTTTAAGATAGTATGCAACAAGTGCAAGCAAAGCAAAGACGGCGACATAACTTAAATCGGCAAAAGTAATTACATTACCTAGTCCATACAAAATACCAAAAATAACTACACCACCTGCATTACATAATCTTGTAAGTAATATAACTGAAAAAACACCAATTAAATGATATATAGAAACATATGGTACACTTATAGTTGATACACCACCTGCAAGAATAATGATTAAAAAACACAAACACGCTAAGTCAATGGCTTTAAATCTGTATAAAAAAGATTGACTTGCAAATGCAATGAAAAATCTTCTAAATATATAGAAACTTGCGGTAGAGCAAACTATGTAAAGCACTGCTTGCATATAAGTGTGGAAAGTGAATATTTGGAAATACATAAATAATGCTTGTGATAAAACAAAGCATAGACACTGAACCCATACTTTTATTTGCACTCCACGCTTTATTAATATTTGCAAAACTCCAAATACTGCTAAAGCGAATAGTAAAGAAGATATGTTGTAAATAGTTGGACTAAAACAAATGATAATAATAGCAAATGATAACGGTGCAATTATGTAAAACTTGTGTCCGGCGCTAATAAGAGCGCAAGCAAGAGCAATGGCAAATGGAAAAACAACCATTTGCAAACCACATAATGCACTAAGCGCAACAAGTATACCTACACTAACTATGTATTTTAATAAAAATAAAAAAGTACGCATAACACCTCCAAAACACGCGGTAAAAAGCACAAAAAAATGCAAAAATACACTTACTTCTCACTATAAAGCATTGTTTGAAATTGTATGTATACTTTTTTTATAATAAAAAAGGTAACTTTGTCAAAAATTGCTTATATTTGTTTACAAATTGAAAATAATAATGTTATAATTATAAATAATTATAAAGGTTTTAGGAGAGTGTATGAAAAAGGTATATAGTTTTACAAGTTTGCTTATAGTTCTTATAGGAAGTATCGCTATATTTGTTTGTGCGTTGCCTATATCTTTTCCTGAGCAACTTTTTAGGGCAAATACAAATGCTTTTGAAAAGAATGAGCATGAAACAGATAAGGTTGTAGCAAATCCTGCACAAGATTATACTGCGGACATTATATTTTTCTCTTTCACCTCAGAAAATCCTGATGTAAGTAGTTTTTATCAAGAATACCAAGACAATAGTTATAACCTTATTACAAACGAATACATAAATAGAGTTTCTAATGGTGCTATTAACTATAATGAAGAAGTAGTACTTTCAAGTGATGATAGCCCTTTGCTTTTAAAAGTTGCTTCTACTACTAGTCGAGATGATTTATTTAATTCTTTAATTACAGCACTAAGTAACGCTACTCTTGCCAAAGAACTTTCTAATGGTGGCGACCAAATTACCTTTGTATACCTAAACTATATGAATTATACGAATCAAGGAGAAGCAGACTTAAGTCAACTATTAAATACCTTTAACACAAGACTCAAAGCAAATAGTGGAACAACTAATCCTAGTTACAACTTTTTACAATCTGGCGGAGTTTCTACACCTAAAGCGTACACATACAAAACGGGGACAACAGCTTCAATAGGTGGCTCTATAGATGAGTATATAATATTACATAGCGACATCTACACTCTTTCAAGACATTCTGAGCAATCACTTTCTAACATTGCAAAAACTATGTATGCAACAAAAGTTTTAAATATGTTTGGCATAAGTGATGTGAAGTATAACAAAACTGGAACTTCTGCAACAAATTACACTGGAGCATGGGATATAATGTCTGCAGGCTCATATCTTACAGCACCTAGTCCATATCTACTTTATAAATTAGGCTGGCTACCAGCAGAAAATATACAAACTTTAACTCATACAGGCTCTTATACTATTGATAAATCTTTTAATACTACATATGTGATAGAGTCAAAAAGTTTCCCTAATCAAGTAATAGTTATATATTATCAAGAAGTAACTCCTGAAATGAAAGATTTAGGGTTAAATGCAGAAAGTGGACTCATAGTTAGTAGAGTTAGTTTAGAAAAGATTGGTGAAGATTTACCTTATACTCAAGCAAATGAAACTTATGCGCCTGTATACATATTTTCTCCACAAGATACAGGCAATAATAGAATAAATGATGACAAACTACTTACTGCATCATTACAACAAGGCGAAAGTATAGGAAGTAACACTACTCAAAGCATTAGTTCCATTTTTACAAACTTCATATCATTAAAAAATAGTGAAGGGCTTTTTGAAAACACTACTTTAACTATAAATGTTACAAGTGAAGATTCTTCTTCTATATCATTTAATATTGATTGTGCAAACGAAGACATACTTGCACAAGAAAATGCTCCTATAAAACAAACATTAGAAGAACTTGACCTTAAAGACAAAGCAATGCGCATATATCTTTACAATGTCTACGCAACAAAAAATAGTTTAGACCCATTTAACTATGAAGTTGAAAAAACACCTGATGAAAACTGGAATACTTTTGTTTCTCTACCTACAAGAGAACAAACTTATAATGCAATCTTTTCAACAGACAGTAGTTTTAGAGAACTAACTATAATGGATTTAACAGGCTACCCTATTACTGATTTAAGTGTCTTTTCAAATGTATGGTTTGAAAACCTATTTGAGTTAAGTATATCAAACACAAACTTATCTGAAAATGGAAGTCAGTTAAACCATTTAGGTAGTTTGTTAAAATTATCTGTCCTTGAACTTGTAAACTGTAATCTTACAGACATTGCAGAACTCTCTTTTCTTTCTAATCATCTAACTAAACTAAACTTAATGAGTAACAAAATTTCGGACTTTTCAGTGCTAAAGCAATTAACACTACTTTCTTATGCAAACATTATGCTTAACCAAGCACCTGCAAGTCATCTTGCAGAAGCAAGTGGCTCATCAAGTATATATGCAAGTAGTGTAGTTGATGTAGGTTTACAATGCTTACCTACAGAAACTTTTACAACAAGTAAAGGTTCTTATTATTTCAAAGGTAAAATATCCGGTTCAAACATTGTAGAAGACTATACACAAATCTTCAAACTAAATGGACTTGAAATATTGCCTAGTAGCATAAATGAACCAAATATTCAACTAAAAGATTTTGAACATGGTGTATACGAAGTTACAGAGATTTCTTACAACACACTACTTTCTACTAATGAACTTAGAACTCTAACAGGAAGAAGTTTCTATTGTTATTACATGGACTTCACGTACAAAACTGAAGAAGTTTGTCAAACTCCTTTAGATGCGGGCGGTGAACATCATAGTCTTGCGTATGACTTAAGTATAGGCGCATATGATAATCTTAACCCAATGCTAAACTATGTATCAAGTGATTTTGTTGGAGAGCCAAATATTGTTATTACTTGTAAAGATAAGCCTGAACTTCCTAGTGATAGCATTGACTTGAAAAATGATGGCGAATATGAGATTATATACAACTTCAATTTCAGTCAAGACATGATAGACACTTATCAAATCCCAACTAATACGCTTACTATTATCAAAAATCTAATAGTGTATCCTTATGACCTTATACCTTTTGATGATAGCGAATCACCTATTAATCCTAATTGTATAAAAGATAGCAACTTATACAAGTCTTTATTAATACTTGCTGGCAAGATTGATTATAGTACAGTTATACCGGAAGGAGAGTTAGGCACAGGAAACTATACTCTATATTCTCAAGACATATATTTCTATGGTGTTACTGAGAAAAATGTACCAGTTGTTTCTTCTTCTCTTGGACAACTAAAAGATTTAGACATAACATATACTTTATCTAGACTTGGCAAAAATGCTATTATTTCTACTTTAAGCGGTATAGAATATTTAAATCTTAAAGGAATAAATAATTTAACTATAAATAAATTAGGATTAGATAATATTTCTATGCTATTTAATGCAGATTTATTACCTAATATTAAAGTCTTAAATGCTGGCGGAAACAAAATCTCAAACATTCAAAACATAGAAAGTCTTATAACTTTAGAATATGTAGATTTATCATACAATCAAATTACAGACCCTACACCACTTAAAGACTTAACTGATGAAAATATCCTAAAAGGTAGAGGGCTTACAAAACAAACCTTACAACTTGTAAACCTTGCTTTTAACCAAATATCTATTAAAGGAAATGATAGACAAAACGAAGACGGCACAACGCCATACAAAGGCGGAAATGCTAATAATAATTTCCTTATAGATAAAACTACACCTACAGACAATGTAAATTTTAAAAGCGCATATGATACATACATTGTACTTGTTCAATTTTTACAAAATTATGACCATTATGCTAACTCAAGTAAATGGGAGTATTATTATACAAATGCTTTAAATCTAAGTTCTACTCAAAAGTTGTATACAGTTAAAATAAATAGTTCCACAGTAGACTTTAGCAGTAAGGACACTTATACTAATTGGACAAATACAAATTCTAGACCAAATTCAGGATATTTTGTAATTACAATGGAACTTAATTCTAGAGCAATATCTAGTGGAATACCTTTTAAAAACATAGAACAAAATATGTATTATACTGTATCACAGGTTACTAAACCTGCACTGGATATAATATATAAAAATATTTATCCTACAAACCCTGTATTAAAAGATAAAAATTCAATCGGCCAAACAACATCAGACTATTATTTCCTTTCTACTGAATGGCAAAAAATGGAAAGTGATAATGGTGCACCATTAAGAGCTTCAAATGATGACTTAAGTATTTCTTTCCCTAATCAAACAGTAAAAGATGAGTATATAGCAGTAGCTTCAGTAACTTACGGCACTATAACTAATGGACTAATTACATTTGAGTACAACATTAAGTTCTATGCCTTTGATAGAGATACAGGAACAATGGTTGGTCAAAAGAAACTTATAGATTGTTACCAATTTAAGATCTTTAGTCATATAGAGATGAACCATGAAATAAGTTTTAAAGACAAAAACTTAGAAAGTGCACTACTAAAAGCAAAAGGCTTTGATAGTGATAAAATATATGCATACGACTTTTACTCTGCTGTAGAACTAAATCTTTCTAATTCAAATATTAGTAACTTTGAAACTACAGATGGTGGAAATGGTTTTGACAAAATGATTTTTAATAATCTTGCTGTACTTAATCTTTCTAATAACAAGATTGAGAACAATCAAGAATTAGGTGATGGAAGTAGTATAACTATTTCAGACCCTATGAGAAATTTGCTTATAAACCCTACTCTCTTCACTAATTTACAAAGATTAGATTTATCATACAATAGCATTACATACCTAAGGCCATTTGAACAAAGTAATGTATTTAATAAAGACATTGAACTTATACTTTTTGCAAACGAATTAGATTTAGGCGAAAATTACAATAGAACGCTTATAAAAAGTTCAGTATTTAAAAATTATGAAGCGCGCATTATTTTAGGTATACAAGGGTTAAACTCAACAAACGAAACGCTAGTTAGTTTCAAAAAAGACATAAAAACTAGCGAGGATACTTTGGCAAAATTCTATATACTAAGTGGAAACATTGACCTTGTTATTGACTTTACTTACGATGGCATAAAATATGAAACATATACAGGCGACACAGGTGAAACATTGTGGACTATATATTACCTTACAGATGCAAAAGACTACAATATTAATTGCAAAATAAACGCTTATAACATAAATTTCACTTGTAGAATAAAACATCAAAAAATTTACATAAATCAAAATGAAGCAGAAAACATAGATGACCACAAAGTATATTGCGAATTTGACTCAACAGATAACGCTCAAACAAAACAAGAAGTTTTGCTTAAAGATATATTTACTTATGAAAATTGTAGTGCAAACGACTTTACTTACACAGATTCTCTTAGAACAATGCTTGAAACTGATGTAGAACTTAAAATTAACGAATTAACAACAAGTTCTAACTATTACATTCAACAGTACGTCATGTATCATACGCATACAAATATGTCCGATACAACATTCTATAAAGAGATATACATTATAGACACTACCGCACCAGAAATACGCATGACACAAGAAGATAGTCAAGACAGGTATGTAATTACAAAGGGAATGAATTATCCTTACTATAACTCAGGATTTATAGATGCAGACCTAATTGCATATGATGATTACAATACATCAAAAGATATAGATACAATAGTAACAGTAGTTATAAAGAAAGATGGTGTAGTTCAATCTACTGTTCAAGGAGATTGGAGTGCAGAAGTTAGTGACTACAGTATAAATACCTACATTCCTGGTGTTTATGAAATTATATATACAGCAAAAGATGCAAGTGGAAATGTATCTCAACCTTTTGTTAGAACTGTAGAAATATACTATCAACAATTTGGTTGGATAAAAATAAGCAGTTCATCTTCTCAGTTCTCTGCTGGTGAAACATATGTTAGTGCGACTGTATACAAAAATAAAGATGATACACTAAAAAATGATGACCCTACATTCTACTGGTATGTAGATGGAGTATTTGTAAAAACAAGTAAAAAAGTTCCTGAACTTAGTGATGAAACAAACTTTAAAACAGAAACAACACTTTATGTGGAAGGTTCTGGAACTCACCTCATAGAAGTATACATAGACCAAACGAAAGAAAGTTTTGAAAGAAATAATGTAAATAATATGTTTAGTGCAAACTACAAATTTACTGAAGTTTTTGTACTAATGGATAAAAATGTAATGATGTATACTTTAATAGGTATAGGCGTGCTTGTTTTGCTAGTAATTATACTTATAGTAATATTGGTTATAAGAAAGAAAAAGAGAAGTAAAACAAGAAATGATTATGAGTACACTATAATAAAGCATAAATAAATATAAGGATATAGCATAAATATATATAAGGATATAGCATGAGACTATATCCTTTTTTAAAAAATAACTTACTAAAAAAATACTTGCGAAACTAAAAAATTTTTGCAATAATAAGAAAGAATAAACAAAAGAAAAAAATAGGAATTATATATGACAAACATTCATGCAGGACATAAAGAAAGACTTAGAGCGAAAGCTTTAAAAAATATTCATTCACTTGCAGACCACGAAGTTTTAGAACTTTTACTAAACTTTGGCATAGTTAGACAAAATACAAATGAAATAGCTCATAATCTAATAAAGAAATACGGCACATTATCAAATGTACTAGATTGTGATTACGAAACTCTTTGCCATGAAAAAGGGCTTGGATATGTATCGGCTTGCCTACTTACACTTATCCCAAAGATTATATCTAGATATACTCAAAGCAGAATTGTAAAATTCAATAAGATAGAAAACATAGAACAAGCTTCCATTGTCTTTCAAATGTTACTTAGACCATTAGACCATGAAGAATTGTATGCTATTTGTATAGATAAATTTGATAATATCATCGCTATAGAAAAGATAGCAGAAGGCTTAAAAGATGAAATAACAGTAACAACTAAAACCACTATAAAAGGGATACTAAAACATAACCCAAACAAAGTAATAATAGGACACAATCATCTTACAAATAGTTGTAAACCATCTTCTGCTGATTTAATCTTTACTAAAGAATTGAAGCAAGTTTTAGATATACTACAAATACAACTTGTAGAGCATCTTATCATTTGTCAAAATGATGAATACTTTTGTATGCTAAAAGGCATGTAATAAATTTAACAAAAGAAAAGGAGTATAAAATGTTTGGAAATAAAAAAAGAAGAGCGTATAGAAAGAAAATGGGGTTTTTATATGATATAATAACTAATAAAAATAACAAAGATTTAACTTTTAATATTACTTTTAGACAAATGGCAATTGTACCACTTGATAAAAAAGTATACATTATATTACAACCTATATTTTCTTATGGGTATTTTGAAGAAAATGACGGTATAGTTTGCCGTTTAAATTTTGAAGAAGATTGCGAGCAAGCATTTGACTATGTAAAAGATGAAAATATTATAAATGCCGTATTTGAAGAATACCACAAAATGATTAGTGAAGAGCAAACAGAGGAAGAAAATATATAATTACTATTAATTACTTATCCATGTAATATATAATATTTACATTTATAAACGCTATAGCGTTATAGTTTTTTATTTCTATAAATAAGGTATTTAAAAAGACATATATAAAAAAGGTATACTTTAATTATTGTTGTCAATAATTTGGTATACCCTTTTATTTTAACTATTTTTTATTATTTTTCTTATCTTCTTCTTTACTTGTTATTTTCTTTCTTCTATTTGTATTTGTGCCCTTTTCTGGTTTAAAGAAATAGTATATAACAAATGCAAGTATTAGAAGTGATGCAAGTATAGCAATAACAAGTCCTGCGCTAGATTGCTCTGCAGGGTCTATAGATTCCTTAGAAACTGTTATAGTCTTATCTATAGTTGTTGTCTTTTCTGAACTATCTGTTGCTGTTATAGTTAGTGTATATGTTCCTTCCTTATCTAACTTGTAAGTATATTCACCCGCTTTTTCACTCTTAACTTCGTTACCTTCTGGGTCTTTTAAAGTTATAGTTGTATTTTCGCTTAATATATACTCAAAATCAGTTTCATATTCATCATATATAAATAGGTCTTTTAAGTCTATAGTATAGTAACTACCTACTTCCTTAGTTACAGGAACATTCTTAATGTCTATAATTGGTCCATCTACATCGCCAACATTTACTGTAAATGTTTGTGAAGTAGAATTACCTGAACTATCTTGAGCTTTGTAAACTACTGTATAAGTACCTTCTTCGCTTGCAACAAAATGTTTCTTACCTTCTTCTTCTATAACCGTAATATCTTTACCATTCTTAGTAACTTTTATATCTATTGTAGCATTACCGCTATTATCGGTTACATGAGGCATAGGAAGATTAATCTTGTCATTTTTATGATTTACTTTATTAAATACTTGGTCTGTATCAAAACTCATAATAGGGTCTTTTGTATCACTTACTTCTATAGTTAAATCTGCCGTTGCAAGTTCTGCAGTACCATCTTCATTCATCATTGTATAACGAACTACTGTAGTACCTACACTTACTGCCTTAAAGTACATGTTAGAATCTATAGCAACGCTTGAACCGCTAACTATCTCTACTTTAAAGTTTTTGTCTGTCTGCTCTACAATTTGCCCATTGTTGTACATTGTATATATTTTAGCACTAGTATCTGTAGAACCTATCTCTAAAGTCATAGTATCTTTATCAAGTACAATCTCAGGATTATATACAACCTTTACTCCTTCAATAGTAGTATCTTGTATAACTGTATTTCCATTAATATCTGTAACAGTGATAATGATATCATAGTTTCCAGAATAAGTAGCATAGAACTTCGTTCCAGTAACCTTTACTTTACCAGTTTCGCTAAAATCGTATTTTGTTCCATAATATCCTAAAGAAGCGCCTGTTTCTCTATTTTTTATTTCATAAGTAACAGATATATCTTTCAAGTAATCATTAAATCTGCTTCCTGTAGCATAGTTAATAGTTAAATCGCCTAAAGTTATTTCTTGACCTTGCTTATACTCTATACCAGAAGGATTAGTATAAACTACTGTAGGTATTTCTGTATTTCCTACTACTTTAATCTCTTTTACTTGTTCAGCCTTATTATTAAAGTCATCTGTAGAAGTGTACTTGAAGCATAAAGTAATGTCAAAATCTGTTAAATCTATTTCGCCTTCACCAGTCTTAAGTTCTAACTCTTCTTCTAGTTCTTGTATAGACTTGTATACATTTATTTCAAATTTGTTTGAAGAATTTGTAAATATTTCAATTTCGTTAGTTGTATATGTCTTATCGCTTCCATTTGTTGCTTTATAATATAGATAAGCATGATTTTCTGGATTTCTATCAGATATTCTATTTTCATCATCATAGTCTATTATGCTAGGCTTAGTAATAGTAAAACTTGAACCCCATTTTGTAGACTCATCTATATTTGCTGAAAACGTTATTGCTGGTTTTGTAGTATCGTTAAATACATCGCTTGAGCAAACTTCTATATTGTATTCTCTACTTATCTCATTGCCTTTTTCATCTTTTATAGTATAAGTTAAAACATAACTACCAGTTTCACTTAATTGTACACTTGTAGACTTATAGCAATCTTTATCTAATTCTATTTCTTCTTGCAAAATACCTGCGTTATATCTCTGTAATGTTCTTGTGTAAGTAAGGTTTGCACTCTTAGAAAGATTATCTGTAGCAAATATTGCAGGAATGAAAAGATTTTTACCTTGTAGCATCTTAGTTGCTATTTTGTAAGACTTATCTTTTGCTTCAGTAGTTGTAATAGCACCTTCGCCGTTTACTTCGTAAGGTTTACCATCTTTACCAATAGCATAACTCTCTACCATTATTATATTTTGCGCTGATTGAGTATCTTTTACTTTTGCAGTCTTATATGTCGCAGTAGGAGCCACTCTACCAAAAGCGTCGCTTACTTGGTACTTAAATACATAATATCCTTCTTGATTTGGTGTAAACTTATAATCTGTAATTGCAGTTTCTTGAGATTTTTCACCCTTTTCATTTATTACATAATAACTTAAGTTTACAACTACATTTATGTCTTCTACCTCATTTTCATCGTCATTTGCTGTAATTTCAGGCAACTTAAATTCTTTACCTATCTCAGGTGTTCCTATCTTTTCATCAAGACTAAAACTAATTTCTCCTTCTGTTGAGAAATTTGGCTTAACTTCTATAGTGAAAGGTAAGTTTATTATATCGTAACCTTGTTTTTCAAACTTATAATTTACTGTATAAGTACCATAAGTTTCAGGTTTAAACTTCTTATACATTACACTATCTGTATATGGCTTTTCACTATCTACTACAACTATTTCATTAGAAGATTTATTTGAAACAGATATAGTTACTGCACTAAGGTCAGTTATATCATTGCCGTCTTTATCTGTAATCTTTGGATATGGCAAAAGTATATCTCTATCTTTTGCTGATGTTTTAGGCAAACAAACTTCTTTTTCATCTAACTTCATTTTTGCATTATTATAATCAATGTTGATTATAAAAGTTTTAACAGTTCCATTGTTTGTATAAGTTACCTTGTATTGTTTTGCTGTAGGCTTAAAATCAAAGAAACCATCTTCAAGATTAGTATCTGGTTCAACTTTATCACTGCTTCCAACAGGAACTATTTCCATAGTTGTACCGCTATTACCTACAGGTATGCTAACCATACCATTATTATCTATGCTATAAGTAGTTTGCAAATTTTCTACTTGTATCTCATCTGCTCTAACATTATCCACAACTAAAGGACTAGAAACCAAAGCGGAAACGCTTACTAAAGCACACATTGACAAAGTCCCAAGTTTTTTACCTTTTATCATAACAGTCTCCTAATTTTTAATATTAAACAGGGATATTGTATATTATATTTGATTTTATGTCAAATGTTTTTAAAGAATTTAGACTTAAAATGTTAGTTTAAAAAGTTCTTTTTTTTTGATTTTCTCTGTTCTAGATTTAGGTTATTCTACTAAAAAAAAATTATGTACCTTTGACAAAGTAACATATAATTCTACAAAATATTGCTTTATCGCACATAAGAAAAGATAAATTAGAAAAATTTTTAAATATCATCTTGCACTTTTTGCTTATTTTTGCTATAATATTTTTCATGAAAAAAGCAATAGTTATAGGCAGTGGACACGCAGGTTGTGAGGCGTGTTTGGCACTTGCGAGATTAGGAATACAAACTACTTTACTCACACTTAATCTAGATAGTATAGCGCACCTTGCTTGCAACCCATCTATCGGCGGAACAGCAAAAGGGCATCTTGTATGCGAGATAGATGCCTTAGGTGGTGAAATGGGTAAAAATACAGATGCAACACTTATACAGATTAGAATGTTAAATAGGAGCAAAGGTCCCGCTGTACAATCTTTAAGAGCACAAGCGGATAAAAGAGATTATCACGAACATATGAAACTTGTGCTTGAAAATCAAAAAAATCTAGATATCAAACAAGCAGAAGCAAGCGAGATAGTTGTAAAGGACAATAAGGTTGTAGGCGTTAAAACCGCTCAAGGCGAATATTTTGAATGTGATGCAGTAGTTGTTTGTACAGGCGTTTATCTAAATAGTAGAATTATAGTTGGTGATTGGATTAAAAATTGTGGTCCAAATGGTTTTTCAAATGCTACATATCTTACTTCTTCTCTTGCAAACTTAGGACTCACTATAAGAAGATTTAAAACAGGAACTCCAGCGAGAGTACATAGAGATAGTATAGACTTTAGCAAAACAGAAATACAATACGGAGATGAAGACATTCAAACATTTAGCTTCACCACAACAAAAAAACTTAAAAACAAGGTGTGTTGCTACCTTACATACACAACAAGCGAAACAAAACAGATAATATTAGATAATCTAGACGATTGCCCTATGATAAGCGGAGAAATAAAAGGAATAGGCCCTAGATATTGCCCAAGTATAGAATCTAAAATAGTGCGCTTTGCAGATAAAGAAAGGCATCAAGTTTTCTTAGAACCTGAAACACTAAATTCTAAAGAAGTGTATGTTCAAGGCATGAGTACAAGCATGGGAACAAAAGTACAGAAGCAAATGTATCATAGTATAATAGGGCTAGAAAATTGTAAGATAATGCGAGATGCCTATGCTATAGAATACGATTGCATAGATAGTACACAACTTTACCCTACTTTAGAAACTAAACTAATCAGCGGATTATATTGTGCAGGTCAAATAAATGGCTCAAGCGGTTATGAAGAGGCAGGAGCGCAAGGTTTAATTGCTGGAATAAATGCTGGCTTAAAACTAAAAGGCGAAAAACCACTAATACTAAATAGAAGCGAAAGTTATATAGGCGTACTTATAGACGACTTAGTTACAAAAGGAACAAATGAACCTTATAGAATGATGACAAGCCGTGCTGAATACAGACTTAATCTTAGACAAGACAATGCAGATATAAGACTTACTCAAAAAGCAATAGATATAGGACTTGCAGATAGTAAAAGAAAGAGATTGTACAACAAAAAAATGAAACAAATAGCACAAGCAAAAAGTGAACTAGACAAAGGTTTTAGTCCTGCAAAAATAAAAAGTCTGTTTTTAGAAAAAGGCGAAAACGAGCCAAAGAGTGGTATGAATTTGAAACAAATAATAAAGAGAAATAATATAACTGCGTACGATTGCCAACAAGAATTAGGTTGTTTTGTAGGTATAGACAAAAAAGTTCTTGACTACATTACTACTGAGATAAAGTACGAGGGTTACATAGAGAAAGAACAAATGCTAAGAAAGCAAATGCAAGAAAAAGAAGACATTGCACTAAGCACAGATTTTGACTACAATAAGATAAAGGGACTAAGACTTGAAGCAATACAAAAATTAAATGAAATAAAACCACTTAATATTGCACAAGCAAGCAGAATAAGCGGTGTAAACCCGGCAGATATAGCAGTGTTACTTGTTTATTTGAAATCAAAAAAATAACATTATTAATCAATATTTTTGAATAAATAAAAAATCAAAAATTTATGTGTTTTTTATCTAAAAAATGTCTTTTTATATGAAATGCATTTTTTTATAAAAAATTTCATATTATTTCCTTATATATATAAAAGAAAATTTTTAAGAGTAAGTATACTTACTCTTAATTTTTTACTTTTTTTCATTTTATATCTTAAAAAAAACAAATTTATCTTTTTGATTTAGTCGTTTTTTTATAAAAGGACAAAATATTACACAAGTAAACAAAATGTTTTTTTTAGTGCTAAAATAACACATGAGAAACATTTTACTAGCAAAATATTTTTGTGATAATATGCCTATGCGTGCTAGATTTTAGCAAAATAAAATTAGGAGTTAAAAAAATGCAAAACAAAATTGTAATTGTAGATGAAAATGAAGAATTATGCAAGGAACTATCTGAAAAGTTAGGCGAAAATACAAGATATTTTTGCGATAGTATAGACGCACTAGAAGATATAATAAAAAATCCGCCTGAAGTACTTATATGTGATATACTACTTAGTAAAATGGACGGTTTTGAACTTATAGAAAAGGTTAATAAATATCTAAATAATACTGTAAAAGTTTTAGTACTATCAAATATTAATCAAGACAAATTTGTTCAAAAGGCTATGTCTTTAGGAGTTTGCTATTATCTTATCAAACCAACAAATAGCGAAATTATAGAAAAGCGAATAAATGAAGCCTTAAATGAAGAAATTGTTATAAAGCCAACAAATTCAAAACTTAAACAAATAGATGAAAAAATTAGTTATATATTCATGACTGTAGGCATACCTGCTCACATTAAAGGATACAAGTTTTTAAGAGAAGCAATAAAGATGAGCATAACAGAACCTAACATAATAAATAGCATAACTAAAAAACTTTATCCTAGTATAGCAACAAAGTACGAAACAAGTGCAAGTAAAGTTGAGAGAGCAATAAGACATGCTATTGAAGTTGCATGGAATAGAGGCAAGATAGAAAACATAAATACACTTTTTGGTGTAACAGTATACAGTAGTAATGAAAAGCCAACAAATGGCGAATTTATAGCGTTAGTTGCAGATAAAATGCTAATGGAAATGTTTTAAAAGTTTTATAAAATACTATAATCTATTTACTAATTTTTCTTGCATTTATCTTTACAAAAAATATGAGATTATAAACTAAAAAAGTTATAGACCCCTATAACTTTTTCTTTTTATCATTTTAACAAAAAGTATGTAAATTTTACATACTCTTTTTTTCTTTTTCAAAATTATTATACAAAAATTTTTCTATGTTTTTCCTATACATTTCCATATTGTCCTTATCAAAAAAGTTGTTGTTTATATACCCTGCTATAAGGTCTTTTTTGCTAAGCGTTGGACTCATGTTATATAGTTTCAAATACTCTCTATTTTGTTTCTCGTTATAAGCGATTTTATTAAAAGGAATAAGAACACAACTATTTTTTAAGATTTCATAAAAAGCATTTATCCCTACTTTACTTATAACAACATTAGCTTTTGCTAATACATTTTTTACTTGTTCATTATCCATATATAAAAATGAATGAATATTTACTTTAGTATTTTGTATGCCTTTTACTACCCTATCACATATTTTTTTTATCTTCATATCTCCACCGCATAGCACGATAGCATTTACTTTTTTGTCCACAAAAGCAAGTGAAGCCAAATTTCGTTCAAATTCTCGCCTATTTGCGTTTTTTGCCATAATAACAAGCAATAAGTCATCACAAGTGTTTTTAGGCACAAATTTTGCATTATTTTGCATATCTTCATACAATCTGTACCTATTTATCTTACTCGCATCTATGCCCAAATTCTCTAATAACCTATTTGATGTATGCGTTAAAATAAAATACCTATCTACATATTTCACATATTGCCAAAATGGATGCGGATACAAGTCTGTTATAAAAGCATAAGTCCTTATCTTAAAATCATAATTTTTGTTTAGTTCACTAAGGACATATGCAGGAAATACATGAGTGCAAACAACTAAGTCTGGCTCAAAAGTAGATATATTTTTTATAACGCTTTTTTTCATATAGGCAAGCAAAAATTCAAGAAATAACGACTGCTCTTTATCTTTGTAACTTACAGACTTATCGCTAAGTCTTTTATAAAAAAAATTGTATATATTTCTAAAGTATTTTAGTATAAAATCATATCCTTTACATATTAAAGTATCCCTTATATTTTTATTGTTGTCTTTAAAAAAATCTAAAACAGTAACTTCATGACCTTGTTTTTCATATTTTTTCTTTATGTAATTTGCAATCTTATTGTGTCCTGTACCTGTACTTAATGTATATATCAAAACTCTACTCATAATACTCACCTTTGCTAAAATTTGGTAACTAGTATAGTTTGTTAAAAAAAATATATTTTATTCATTTTTTGCTTTTAAAAACAATTTTTCAAATAAAGTTTGTCTTTATGAAAAAATTTTAATCAATCACAAAAAAGTTTTCATATCATCAAATAAAATAATTTTCTTTTTCATTTTTAGTCACAAAATACTTTTTCAACTATTTAAATATTTAACAAATTCACTTGTCCACATTTTGTGTTTAATTGTGCAAAAAGTGTTTAAGTGCAAAAAAAATTCTTGCACCTAAAACAAATATTTCTTATGCGCTATAAAATTTTAGTTTTTCATTGACTTTTCCACATATATATTATATAATATAAGTAACTAGATACAAATAAGGAGAGTTTCTACCATGGAAGAACTTAATGAAGAAAGTGAAGTTGTACAAACTCAAGAAAAGTGGAAAGAAGTATTGCACGAATTAGTAAATCAAACATCTGTAATTAGTTTTGATATGTGGATAAAAAAACTAGAACCTATAACAGTATATGCAGATAAACTATACATAAAAGCACCAAACAATATGACAAAAAAAATCTGTAACGATTCTTTCAATTTCCTACTCTCTCAAGCAATAGAAAAAGCTTTCGGCACAGATGAGTTTGAAATTCTAAATCCAGAAGAATACGAAGAGTTTATGCTTAGAAGTTTAGAAATTACAGACTCAAGTACATTTCACGAAGCAAGCACACTTAATCCGCGTTTTACTTTTGACAATTTTGTTGTTGGTACAAGTAACAAGTTTGTATATAGTGCATGTAAAGCGGTTGCAGAAAGCCCAGGAACAAAGTTTAATCCGCTATTTATATACGGTGGCGTAGGATTAGGTAAAACTCACCTACTACATGCCATAGGAAATTATCTAGTTGAAAATAACCCAAATATCAAAGTACTTTATAAAACTTGTGAAAATTTTACAAACGACTACCTAGAATGTATACATAACAAAAATAAAGACATATCAAAGTTTAGAGAAAAGTATAGAAGCGTAGATGTACTTATGATAGATGATGTTCAGTTTATTTCAAATAAAGAAGCAACACAGTTAGAGTTCTTCAATACATTTAATGACTTACATCAAGTAAATAAACAAATCATTATTACATCAGATAGACCACCTAGTGAAATAAGTACGCTAAATGATAGAATGGTATCACGCTTTAGTATGGGACTAATACAAGATATACAATCACCAGATTTTGAAACAAGATATGTTATTCTGCAAAAGAAAGCACAGTTAGAAAATAATCACATAGACAATGATGCTTTAGAATTTTTAGCAGAAAATATTACAACAAATATAAGAGAACTTGAAGGAGCTTTATCTAAAACAGTTTTTTTGGCTCAATTAAAGGACAAAAGGATAGCAACTATAGAAGATGCTCAAGAAGCCCTAAAAGTTAAAAAAGAAGAAACAACAGAGTTTGTTACACCTAACTTTATAATAGACCAAGTATGCAAATACTACCGCATGGAAAGAAAAGACCTTTTAGGAAATAAAAGAAATAAAGAATTTGTAGAAGCAAGACACATATGTATATATCTAATGTGTGATTTATTAAATATCCCAATGGCAACAATAGGAAAAGAAATCTTTAATAGAGACCATACATCAATAATGCACGCAAGAAATAAGATAATAGATAGTCTTAAAACAAGCGATAAAGTAAGACGAGATGTAAACGATTTGAAATCACTTATTCAAAACAAGTAATGTGCAAAACTATAGGCGCATGTGAATAATGTGGATAACAGCGCAAAAGTTTTCCACATTTTAAAGTACAATTTTAACTAGAAAAATAAGGAACTTTTCAACTTATCCACACAATTCACTGTGCTTATTATATAAGATTATTATTTAAAAAATATATATAAATATATAGGAGGGCAAAAAAGTGGAAATCTTATGTGATGGTTTAGACCTTTCAAATGCTATCTTAATAGTGTCAAAAGCAACCACTTCAAAAACACCAAATTCTATTCTTGAAGGAATAAAGATAAAAGCAAAGGAAGACAAATTAGAATTGTCAGCAACTGATGCAGAATTAAGTATAATAACAACTATTAAAGCAGAAGTATACAAAGAAGGCGAAGTAGTTGTACCAGGAAACTTCTTTGGTAATTACTTAAAACGCTTAACAAATGAACAAATAAAACTAACACTTGTAGATAATCAACTAAAAGTAAGTTATAACGATAGTGAAGGATTTATTCAAATATACAATGTAAACGAATTTCCAAAGATACCACAAATAGAAAATCAAGACTATTTTGAAATTCAACAAAACCTATTTAAGCAATTAATAAACAAATCAACATTTGCAGTAGCAACAGACGATAGCAGACCAATACTTAAGGGCGTTCTATTAGAAGTAAATAAAACAACGATAAATGCAGTAGCTTTAGATGGTTACCGTATGGCAGTAGTAAAAAAGCAAATATCTAATTCAAATATAGAGAAATCTATAATTGTACCACAAAAGACACTTAAAGAAATAACTAACCTATTACAAGATAGTGAAGATAAAATCAAAATTTATGTTTCAGACAACTTCTTAACTGTAAATATAAATGGTGTAATAGTTGTATCCAGATTATTAGACGGTCAGTTCGCCGACTACAAGAGTATTATCCCTACAGAATTTAGTACTTTCTGTGTAGTTAATAAAGAACAGTTTGAATCAACTCTTGAAAGAGTATCACTTATAGCAAGATTTGATAAAAACAACATTGTAAAGTTTGATATAAAAGAAAACAATGTTTTAATAACATCAAATGGAGATATAGGAAATATAAAAGAAAATTTACCAGCAAATTTAAAAGGCAACGATTTAGTAATAGCATTTAACTCAAGATACTTTGCAGATATATTAAAAGTAACTCAAGAAGAATTTGTACAAATAGAATTAAATACTTCATTTTCTCCTTGCGTAGTTAAACCAATAGAAGGTGATGAATATATTTATTTAATATTACCTGTTCGTATTGCAAATTATTAAAAAATGGAACTAAAAGTTCCTTTTTTTATTTTAAGCAAAAACATATAAAATTTAATATATAATCAAAAATCTACTTTATATTGATTTTAATACCATTCTACTCTATGTTACTTTATCTATTAATAAACTTACTTACTAAATATTTTCAATAAAATTAATAAATAATATAATTTTTTAAAATAGATATAATTAAAGTTTTACACAATTATATCCAATATGTGTATAAGTAAAAAATACAAAATATAAAATGTATAAAACCGTATAAAAGTTTTATGCATTTTTTTGTATAAATATACATTAAGCAAATTTAAAAAACTTTTTAAAAAGTGTTTTATTTAACAATTTTACTTTTAGTGGTAATCTAATTTTATTTCTTAATATAAAAATAAAGTTTTTGTCATAGGTAATGAATATATTATAAAAAAATATGCTACATTTACAATGTATCTTTAAGAGCAAAGATACATTTAAACAATATTTACTCCAAATTAAAATAACTAATAATATTTTAAACCATAAAACTAAAATTAAAACTAAATCTAAATAAAATAATAAAATATATTTACCACATTCTAAAATAACTGATTAATAAATAAAAACCTATATTTATTTATATAATAAATAAAAAGTTTTCTAATTTTAATTATAGTATAATTATTTCTTGACTTTTTAGATATAGTAATATAATATAGTTGTATGGAACAATTAGTGAAACAAAGTAACTAAATAATGCCAAAATTTATAAAGGAGAAAGCTTATATGGGAAAGATAGTAGCATTTGCTAATCAAAAAGGCGGTGTAGGTAAAACTACTACTTGTGTAAATATGTCTGCTTACTTAGCATACATGGGCAAGAAGGTTCTACTTGTAGATATGGACCCACAAGGAAATGCTTCAAGTGGATTAGGTATAGATAAAACAGAAGATATATATACCCTATATGATGTGATAGACCAAAGTATAAATGTTGAAGAAGCAATACTTAAAACAAAGATACCAGGTTTAGACATTATACCTGCAACTGTAGATTTAGCCGGAGGAGAAATGCTTTTAGCAAAGAAAAATGATAGAGAGATAATCGTTAAAAAATCATTAGATAAACTAAGCGATAATTATGATTATATTTGTATAGATTGTCCACCATCATTAGCTTTACTTACTATCAATGCTTTAACTGCTTGTAATTCTGTTGTTATACCTATTCAATGTGAGTTCTATGCTTTAGAAGGTTTAGCACAACTAATGAATACAATAAAGCTAATAAAAAAACATCTAAATAATAGTATATCTATTGAAGGTGTTGTACTTACAATGAAGGACAATAGAAGTAACTTAGTAAATGAAGTTAGTGCGGAGATACACAAGTTCTTTGGCAAAAAAGTATTTCAAACAACTATACCAAGAAATATAAAACTTGCAGAAGCTCCAAGTCATGGAGAACCTATTATACTATACGATAGGACAAGTAAAGGAGCTATATCATATCAAGAATTAACAGAAGAGTTTTTAACAAGAAATAAAGATACATATATAAAAATAACTAACAAAACTAAAATTATATAATTTTAATTAAGGAGTAAATATTAAAATGAAAAAAGGTTTAGGTAGAGGTTTAGAAAGTCTTTTCTCCTTTGATGATGATAATGATATAGAAACATCTAATCAAACAGTAGAAAAGCAAACTACTACAACTACACAAAAAGAAAAAGTAGTAGAAAGATTAAATGAAAACGGTGAAAGCGTTTTAGAACTAGATTTGAATTGTATATTCCCAAATGAAAATCAACCAAGAAAAAAGTTTGACGAAACACCACTACTAGAGTTAGCAAATTCAATTAAAACACACGGCGTTATTCAACCTATAATTGTTAGTAAACAAGGTGACGGCAGATACATGATTATAGCAGGTGAAAGAAGATGGAGAGCAAGTATACTTGCACAAAAAAATACAATACCTGCAATAGTTAAAGATTATACAGAAAAGCAAATAGCAGAAGTTTCATTAATTGAAAACTTGCAAAGAGAAGATTTAAATCCTATTGAAGCAGCTAGAGCTATGAAAAAACTTATGGAAGAATATCATTTTACACAAGAGCAAATAGCTGATAAAATTGGTAAAAGTAGACCGGTAGTTGCTAACTTAATGAGATTGTTAAATCTGTATCCAGAAGTAATGAAAATGGTTGAAAATAATGAATTAAGTGTAGGACATGCTAAATGTTTAGTTGTTGTAGATGATACTCAAACTCAATTAAAATTTGCCAACATGGCAAGAAACAATAAAATAACTGTGCGTGTTCTTGAAAAAATGGTAAGAGATTATCTTAATCCAAAACCTAAAAATGAAAAAGCACAACAAAGTTTAGAGCTAAAAGAAATGGTTTCCGAAATGTCTAGAGTATTTAGCACTAAAGTAAGCGTATTAGGAAACGACAATAAAGGAAGAATATATATAGATTATTACACTAAAGACGATTTAAATAGAATACATGACCTATTAAAACTTATACAAGATAAAAAACTTACATTAAAAGATTTGCAAAATATAAACAAGAAGTAATAGATATTGAAATAAAAAATAGTACTAACTAAGTACTATTTTTTATTTCAATACTACCCTACTTATTAGACTTAAAATTGTTTTAAAATGTATAAAAAATTAAAATTAAATTGATTTTACTTTTTCATAACAAATTAAAATTAATAATCATTAAAATATAAATTAATTTTATAACAATAAAACGCTTTTAACCATGTAATATATAATTTTAATTTATAATAAATAAATTAAATAAAGATAATAGAATTAATTTTGTTTTATAATACTATGTATTTGTTAAAAAACAATTATATTTAGGAATATTAAACACAAAATCAAAAAAATATTAATAAAGCATTTCACATGAAACAAGTTTTAATTAAATTTTAAATAGTTTTTGCTAATTTTAATATATTTTTGATTTGATTTTAATAATACCCTACTATAAATATCTAACCAGTTTCATATGAAACTTTTAATGTTAAAATATGTTGTAAAACTAAAATAATATTATTATATTTATATGTTAAAAATTGTATAAAAACTAAAATAAGAATATACTAATTAACATAGTATATAATTGTAGTACTATAGATTAGTCTTATTGTTTGTATAAGAAATGAATATTATCTCAAATAAATGTACTTAAAATATTGTTAAAAAGCAATTAAAATAATATATTATGCTTAATTATATGTAAAATTTAAAAATATATTAATGATTTTTTAACTATATATAGTTTTAATATTAAAATATCTATAAAAAAATAGCATTTAGTAATTTTTTGATATAGATATAGGTTTAAATTGCTATTTTATTAGTTAAAAATTGGGTCATAATCATATTATAATAAAATTTTAATATTCATTCATATAATTTAATTAATTTTATAGTGTTTTAAATTAATTTTAATAACTTAAACTTATTTAAAATTAAAAAAATGTTTATTTTTTATTAATTTATCTATTAAATTATGCCTTATTAATAAAATGTACTCAATTATATAGTAAATTCTTGAATTCTTAATATAATTATTAATAAAATGTAGAAAGTATTTAGCTAAAATCTTAAACATTAATTATATATTTGTTTTTTAATGTATTTTAATTTATTTTATAATATATTTATATATTGTATATTTACTTTAATGTTTTGTATCAAATTTCTTTCCTACCTGAAAATTTGCAACTTCTTCTCTACTTGAAAAATTGATATTTTATAAAGATGTGTATATTTAAATTTTATTTAAAATTTGCATTTCAATTTTTGAACAATATTCATAAAATATTAATATGTTTAAAGTTTTTAAGTAAAATGTATATTCATAATTTCAGTTTTAGTGCATATCTAATATTAAACGCATATAAAAATCATTGAAATTGTGCATAAGCACGATTTATATATTTTACAATGTGCATAACTTTATTTTTATTTTAGCGCTTTTTATTTTGTATGCGCCTGTATATTTTATTTATTTTTATGTTTGTTATTTTAAAATATTAAGTAAAAATGTAATAAAACTAATTATAATTTTAAAAATATATAAAAAATAAAATTACAGCTTGTTATTTGAAAAATCATTTAATATTACAAATATTTTACGCATAGTTATATTAATATTTCAACTGTTTTTAATTTAATCTTTTGTAAAAGTGTTTTTAAAGTTATCCACACTATCCACTTTTCATTAAAGCTAAATTTATATTTTTCTATTCGTATATCTTTTTTGAATTGTGTAAAAAATTTTAAAAATTTGTACTTCTAAAATAGTTGACTGCTAAAAAATGCTATAATTTAGTTTTATTGTTTTTTCTTACCTAAAGAATTTATTAAAAGTTTTACTGTTTACATTTTTTACTAAAATATATTTACATTTTTAAAATCGTGTGTTATGATGTGTATATAAATGTAGAATAATAGAAAAATTATATGGAGGTCTATTCCTTTGGGTGTCTGGATTGATGTTGCTATAGTTGTTATAGTTTTAATATATGCCGCTGTTGGTTTATATAAAGGATTTGTTGATTCGTTACTTAAAATGATAGGTTCTGTAGGTGCCTTATTGTTGGCTATATTTGGAGCGAAGCCTGTATTAAACTTTTTGGACAATATATTTCATTTTAGAACAGAGTTAGGAAGTGTTTGTGTAAATGCTTTTGCAGGCAGTGTTGATCCAGAAATCATGGATATGGTGCTTAATGAGGCAAATGTACAAACTATTAAAAATTCGTTAGAGGCTGACGGGCTTAATATCCCTGAAAGGCTTATGATGTCTATACTAAACAATGCAAATCTTGATGCTGGTTTAACTTTTAGAGAAGTTTTAAATGATAGTTTTGGTACAATTCTTGGTTGTATAATTGTTGGCGTAGTTTTATTTATTCTTGTTAAGTTTATAGTATTCTTATTAGCAAAACTTTTTGACTCTAAAGAATCTAGAGCTTTAAGCGGAACGAATAGAGCATTAGGCTTTATTTTTGGTGCATTAAAAGGTTGTGTGTTTGTAGTTGTTGTTTATACAGTTCTTGCAGTTACTTGTATGATTACTCCTATTCAACCACAATTAGATGAGATTAAAAATGAAACTGCGATATTTAAGGGAACTTATGACCCTTATTCACAGATAGTACAAGATTTTGTAGATGACAAAATGGGCGAGTTTGTGGAAAATTTGTCTAACAATATGCTTGAAGATAGCAAATAATATAAGAAGGTTTTTAAGCCTTCTTTTTTGTTATAAGTTTTGAATATTTTATGTAATGAAAATATGTGTTTATGTTGAATGTTATTTTGCATTTACCACTTTAAGAGTTTTTGCGTAAAATAATAAAACCTTATATACAAATTTATACAAACTACATAAAATGAATGTAAAAAACTTTAAAAAAAATATTTTTTTGTTTTCTTTTTAGTTGTATATTATATTATTATTTGATATAATAGTTTTACTACATAAATTATTACATGTTTTTTGTATTAAGATTATGTAGAGTTACTTGACTTGAAAAATCAAATTATAGCATGAATATTTTATATGTTATAATTTTTAGATATGATTTAATATAATTTTGGAGATGTGTGAAATGGCAGAAAAAAACAATAATATGAATGGGAAAAACGACAAAAAAGGTTTTGGTTATTATTTTAGAAACTATGGTTTTGTTTTTCTTTTGATTTTAGCTGTTGCTTTTATGCTTATTTACAGCAATTCAAATGTTAAAACAGAAGAAATGGATATAAATACAGTAGTTTCAAAAATTGAAAGTGGAGAAATTATTTCAGTATACATTCCTAATGGTTCAGAAAAGGGTAGAATACTTTTGTCTTCTGCAAGTGATGATGACAAAAATAAGTTTCCAGATAAATATGAGTACTGGGTTGTTTTAAATAACCAAAATATTACACTAATATACGAAGCAATTCAAAACACGGACAACGATGGAGATGGCAAACCTGATTGTACTATAGTAAACTCTACTACTCCTGTAGACATTATGTCTTATATTCTACCTGTTGCATATATTCTTATTTTGATAGTAAGTCTTTTCCTTATCTATAGACTTGTTTCTCGTGCAGGAGGAAAGGGCGGAAGTTTTGGAAAGAATAAAATTAAAAATGGACAATTTTCAAAAATCAAGTTTGATGATGTCGCTGGTATTAAAGAAGAAAAAGCAGAATTAGAGGAAATAGTAGACTTCTTAAAAGAGCCTGCAAAGTATACACAAATAGGTGCTCGTATACCTAAGGGTGTACTACTTGTTGGTGACCCTGGTACAGGAAAAACATTACTTGCAAAAGCTATTGCTGGAGAAAGTGGTGTTCCATTCTTTAGTATGTCTGGTTCTGATTTTGTAGAGATGTTTGTAGGTGTAGGAGCGTCAAGAGTAAGAGACCTTTTTGAAGAAGCGAAGAAAAATGCGCCTTGTATCATTTTCATAGATGAAATAGATGCGGTAGGAAGAAAAAGAGGTGCTGGCTTAGGCGGTGGTAATGATGAAAGAGAGCAAACACTAAATCAATTACTTGTTGAAATGGACGGTTTTGATGGAAATGAGGGCATAATAATCATTGCTGCAACAAATAGAGTAGACATTTTAGACCCTGCCTTAACTAGACCGGGAAGATTTGATAGAAAAGTAGTAATTTATCCGCCTGATATAAAAGGTAGAGAAGACATACTTAAGATACATGCTAAAAATAAAAAAGTGGCCTATGATGTAGATTATAAAGTTTTAGCAAGGTTGACAAGCGGTTTTACTGGTGCAAACCTTGAAAGTTTAATGAACGAAGCAGCGCTTAGAGCTGCTAAAAATGGTAGGCACGAAATCACAATGGTTGATATAACTGAAAGCGTGAATAAAGTTATTCTTGGAGTTCAAAAGAAGAGTAGAGTTCTTGTTCAAAAAGATAGAGAAATAACCGCTTATCACGAATCTGGACATGCAATATTAGGTTTAATGCTTCCTAACTGTAGTGAAGTACAAGAAGTAAGTATAATTCCAAGAGGATTTGCTGGCGGATATACTTTAAGCAGAGAAGAAGACAATGTATACACTACATTTAATAGACTTAATGATGAAATTGCTATGTGCATGGGTGGAAGAATAGCAGAAAGTATACAATTTGGAGATATAACTACTGGTGCATCTAATGACATTGTTCAAGCAACAAAACTTGCTAGAAAAATGGTAACTGAGTGGGGTATGAGTGAGTCTTTAGGCTTTATCAATCTTGCTGATGATGAAGATATGTTTATGGGCGGTGGAGTAAGAAGAAATGCTTCAATTTCTGAAAAAACTGCATCAAATATAGATGAAGAAGTAAACAAGATTTTAGAGTACAATTATACTAGAGCAGAAAAACTTTTAAGAGATAACAAAAGCATATTAGATGAAATGGCAAAAGTTCTTTTAGATAGAGAAACTATTTATAAAGAGGACTTAGATAAGTTGCTTGCTGGTGAAAAAGCGGAAGATTTAATAAAAGAGATAGAAAAGAGAGAAAACGAAAAGCAAAAACAAGAATTGTCTAGTAGTATAAAATTTGAAGTTTTGAATCTGCTTGAAAGAGTAATAAAAAGCAAAAATTCATTAAGAGTTATGCGTGCAGGAAATGTTATAAATGATGAACAATACAATAAGTTGTTTGACGGTTTAAAGGCTGAATACAACGAAAAAAGAGATGCAATACTAAAGAAGATAAAAGATAATGAGCTTAATCTTGATTGTGAAAAAGAACTTACAGATTATGAAGAGATAGTAAATATAGAAGCTTTTCATAAAAAGGTAGCAGGCGAAGCGTTTATGCGAACGGCGAATAAAGAAGCTCAAGCACAAGGTAAGGACATACCTTTTCCTGAAGTGGAAGATAACGCAAAACAAGAGATTTCAAAAGGTCAAATATCTATAGATGAAATATCTACTGAAACTGTAACAAAAGATGCTAAAGAAATAGAAGGCGTAACTATATTACAAGAAGGTACTGACAAAAAATATAGTGATGAAGAACTATTAGATATGATTATGGGTAGATATGAGCCTAAAGACGACAAGAATGAAAAAAGCGTTCAAGATACAACAAACGAAGAAAATGATGTATCTAAAGAAAAAGAAAGTAAGGATAAAGAAAGTAAAAAAGAAAAGAGTAAAAAAGCAAATAAAAAAGATGATGACAACAAATAATTCTTTTTAGCGGGCAAAAATGCTCGCTTTTTTTTGAAATTTGTAAAATTTTATCTTTTTATTTGCTAGAAAATATATAAAATGATAAAATAAACCCATACTAAGTAAAGATTTATATATATATAAATCTCACGAAAAGAAAAAATAGTTTGAGGTGTGTTATGAAAAAATATTTAACTTGTACAGTTTTAGCAAGCATTATGTGTGCCATATCTGTATTCGCTGGTGCATGTAGTTGTAGCGATGTAAGGGTAAGTGAGATATTTTTTGAAAAGGGGGCAATAGAACTTACTGTGGGCGATTCTTTAGATTGTACTCCAGAAAGTTTAGGATTGCAAATTTTGCCGACCAACGCATCTGATAAAAGAGTTGTATTTACCATAGAACAAGACAAAGACAAAAATGGTAATAGGGTAAATGTTTTAGATGATAGCAATAGACCTAACTTAATAGCAAAAAATGTAGGCGTGGCAACTATACACGCTAAATCTTATGACGGCGTAAAAGTTGCTTCTATAAGTGTTAGAGTGTATCCTAAAAATTATTCATTAACTGCTCCTACTATAAGCGTATATGATGACATAGTTAGTGGAGAAGTTGACAATGTGTACAATACTGCTATTATGTGGGACAAGCAATACATAAAACTAGGGACACATGATATAGATGAAGTATTTTATCATATAGAACTAAATGGACAAGACAAAGGCGTAACACAATCAAATGTTTTTTATGATTTTCCTTCAGGTGTGTGGAACACTATAAAAGTACAGGCAACTACATCTCCTAAAAAAACTGGTGTTGTTGACAGTAGTTATAGCATATTAGAAAATTTTTATGTTTTGAATGCACCTCAAAACTTAACAATAAATAATGGAGTTCTAACTTGGGATACTGTAGAAAATGCAGACTCATACATAGTTGTTACATACAAGAAAGATGAAAACGGGACTTTGACAGAACCTACATTTGTAGATGGTATAAAAACAAATACTTACACTCCAGAGATAACTGAAGCTGGAAATTATGTATTTGAAGTAAAGGCCGTGCCTAGCGACGATGCAGAAAATATGTATACTTCTAAAGGAAGTAATCAGGTATCAGTTATAAAGTTAGACACTATACAAAGTTTAAGCTTAAGTAATGATATACTTACTTGGAATCAAGTTGTAAATGCACAAGAGTATAATATTGTTCTATTAAATAAACAAACAAATAAAATGGAAAAAATAAATGTAAAAAATCCTTCTATAGGACAAGAAAGCATTTCATACGATTTGAAGTATTTGAATCTTGCTGGTGGTGAATATAATGCAAAGATTGAAACTATATCAAAATCTTCTACAGGATTAAATAGTGAAATTTCTGAAAGTAGTGTAGATTTTACACAACTTGCAAAACCTTACAATTTGGGAATTATAAACAATTCTTTAATTTGGGAAGGAGTGCCTAAAGATACTAAAGTGCAAATAAAAGTAGATGATACAGATATGGGCATAGTAGAAAACTTTTTCTGTTTGCCAGAGTATTTTGAACCAGGTGAATACAAGATATATATGAAAGCCATTGGCGATGGTGGAAGCATAGTTTCATCTAACTGGTATACAGAAGAAGAGGCGTATACTGCAATAAAACTTATTGCACCTACGACGATGACAAACAAAGGTTATGATTTTACTGTAGGAAAAGTAGATAATGCATTTTCATATGTATTTGAAGATGTATACAGTGATGGAGAGTATGCTCCTAAAGAAGTTATTATAAAAAATGTAAGACAGACAGAAAGTGATTACACCGCAACTATATATGTAGAAGACAAAGTTAGTAAAGACTCTGGGCTTTTGTCTAAAAACAAATACACTATAAAAGCAAGAGCTGTGGGAGCAAGTGGTTCTAATTACTTTATGAGTGACCTTAGTGAATGTAGTATAACATTTAATAAACTTTTTGCTGTTGATGATGCAAATGCTAATGCATTGGGTGATGGAACTATAGAATTTAAATGTTCTCATCCAAACATTATTGCTTATCCAGATAATGAAAGTAAACAAATTATTGAAAGTTTGCAAAAAATAGATGAATTAGGCGAACCATATTATGATTTGCTTGTACAAGTAATGCGTAGAGATAAAAAGGATGGGGAAGAACAGATATTTCAAAAAATTGTAAGTGTAGATAGTTACAATTTAGCGTTAGAAGAGTTTTATAATACTGAAGGTGGAGAATTAATTTTTAGAGTTAGTTTACTTGGAAATGAGTCAAACATTCTTCATGGTGATGGTGTTATAGGTGTTCATAAAGATACACAAGATGAATTTATTTTGTATAGAGGATATGCTCCAAAAGATTTTACTATAACTAACACAACATTAAATTGGAATGTTGAAGAAAAAAATAATGAAGAATATTTTGTTTTATTGTCGGTAGAGCATGAAGTTATAGGCGATATTATATATCAAGGCTTCAATATGAACTTTGATTTGAATGCTATAGTTACAAACCCTGATATGACATATAATTTTGCAATGCAGAATTGTTCAAAATTAATAAATCCGGCAAAATATTGGGCAAATTCTATGGTTGTATATTTTCAAGTAGGAAGGTTACATGCTCCTGTTATATCTTTTAAAGATAACTTTATAGAATGGGATGTAGTGCCTAACGCTTTATTCTATCATGTATACATAAATGGCGAAAGAGTACCTGCGCTAGACTTAAGGGCAGAAGATGCGGTAGATGACAAACTTAGCATTGATTATACACAGTATCTTGTTCAAGGTGAGAAAGAAAAGACTATTACTGTAGTTGCATCTATGGGTGTAAATAGTACTAAACTTTTGATTGACAGTAAAATGAGTAATGCTTTAACTGTTAGAACATTAAGCATAGAAAATGTTAAGGTGCAAAATAGTCAAATAATATTAACTCCAAACTTTAATTATGATGTTAAACTTATGTTAAGTATGTATCATGAAAATAGTTTAGAGCAAGCATTGTACTCTGGTGAGATAACTGAATTAGATTCTAAACTTTCTGCTTTTGTATTTAATCCTAAATCATATATAGATTTGGCGGGATACTATACAATAAAGTTTAATTGTATGTATACAGGAAGTCAAAGTGAAAATGTAAGATACATAGTTAAGCAAGATTATATAATACAAAATATTTTCAATGTATTAAGTCCATTGCAACTTACATATCATGAAGCAATTAATGGAAACAGACTTATAACATGGGCGGAAGATGCAAACGCACAAAGTTATGAAGTTATAGCAAAGAATGTAGACACAGAAGAAACATACAAGCAAGAAGTAAGTGCTGGTGTAAATACATATAATTTAACAAACTTCCCTAATTTGACTACAGGTGCAAAATATATTTTTGCAGTTATTAGTGTAGGAAGTGGAAACTACGACGGTGTAATAAACACAAATAGTCTAAATAATCAAACCATCATTTCATCTAATTATGCATATTATAGTTCTAAAGAAAGTTGGTTAGAAGATTATGGAAGTGGTAGAGATACATTCTCAAAAGTTGGAGATATAAAGAACTTTGCTTCTTCAGTTGATGGAACAACTATCACATTTAGTTGGGATAAAGAAGAAAATGTTAAATATGAAATTTACAAAAATGACGAACTTTTGATAACTCAAGCGGAAAATACATACACTTATAACTTTGATGTGCAAAGTGAAACAAGTGCAAGTTTTAAAGTAAGAGGAATATCTACTACAGATTCAGCAAATATTACAGCATCTAGTTTCACTACGCCTATAGTTATAGAAGTTTTGAATGAAGTTACAGATTTGAAAGTTCAAGGTGTTATAACATTTAATCACGACAAAGAAGATTGTAAATACAAAGTTGTAGTTATAGATGAAGAAAATGGTCAAGAAGTATATGTAGGAACATTTACTTCAAAAGAGATAGACTTGTCATCTGTTACGCAAATAGTTGCAGGTAAAACTTTTACTATAAAAGTATTTGCAGTATCAAACGGAACAACATATATAGATTCTAATTATACTCAAATAACTGGAATACAAAAGGCTCCTACTCCTACTATATCTATAGATGAAGAGACAAAACTTTTCGTAAGTTCTGAGGTAGGTGTTTATGTTAAGTTTATGGCAAGCAAATATGTAGATGGTGCTTATCAAAGTGCGGTATCTTCTGCACCTTTAGATGTAACAAGCCCGGAATGTGTTTTTGATTTAAGTAGTGTGGCAGATGCTGGACAATACAAGGTATGGGTTGTTGCACAAAATACTCAAACAGGAGAAAATGTATTATATTCAAATGTTTCAAATCTTTTGTATGTTACTTTACTTGCAAGCGTTTCAAATGTGGAAATAGTTAATGGTATGCTAACATTCTTGCCTACTTTAAATCAAGATAGATATTTAGTTAAGATTGGTGATGTAGAAAAAGAGATAAAGATTACTAATACAGCAAATATATATTCTTATTTACCTGAGGAGTTTAAGACTGCAGGAACATACAATGTTCAAATAAGAACGAAAGGCAATTATACTGATGCTACAAACGAAGATTTTAGTTGCACTATTCATTCTGCATATACAGAAAGCATACAAGTTATTAAATTAGGAAATGTAAGTAATATTGCAGTGAAAGACAATGCTATAACTTGGGATAGCATGGAGAATGCTCAAGGATATAATATTGTATTTTCACAAGGTGCTGAAGAAAAGTTTAATTTTAATGTTTTAAATAATGTTTTTGATCTAGATACTATTCAGTTTGAAAGCGGAACTTATACTTTCACTATTCAAGCATTAGGAAATGATGCTTTAAATGTAATTAATGGCAATAAAACAAATGGAAATATTAATCTAAATGTAGCATATGATAAGGCATTGACACTTTCTTTAAATGCTGTGTCAAAACGCTTTGAATGGGAAAATGTTGATAACGCTTATGGTTATATGGTTTCTATAGTAAATGACATAGGACAGATTGAGATTTTCAACGCACTTGAAAACTATTTTGTAGTACCTGAAAGTGTTGCTTCTGGTTCATATAATGTATATGTACAAGTGAAAGGTGATAACGCAAATGTATTGCCTAGTAAACAATCTAATGTTATTAGCATAGAAAAGTTACCACAAGTAACTAGTGTAATTAAAAAGCAAACTGCAGAGCAAGACCATAGTTCAAAAGCAAGCATATATTTTGAACAAATTTCTGGTATTCAAGACTATGAAATAGTTATAACTAAACCCGACAATTCTAAGCAAACAATTTCATATACTTATGATGAGAGTGCACCATATGAATACGAGTTTACAACTGCTGGAGTATATACTTTTGATGTTTATGCAAAAGGAGATTATATTTCAAATATAAATAGCAATAAGCAAACATTGACATTAACTAAACTTGATAAATTGCAAAACATGACTTATAAATATTCTTTAGATAGTGCTAAAGGTGATATAAACTACACTATTTTATGGGGAGCACATACACAAGCAAATGCAAATAAGTTTGACATAGAACTTCAACACTTTGTAAATGTAGATGCAACTTCTATATATGTATCTAATGAAAGTGGAGATAAGGTAAGCCACTCTGCAAAATATATGCTAAATACACTTTTACAAGAAGGAAATAATACAGTTAAAGGTAGAGTATATGTTCCTTTAGACAATCAAGAATATGTTGGTAGCGATTGGCAAGAAATAGTTGTCTATGTCTATAAGAAAGTAGAAAATGTAGTGGTACAAAACGACAGAGTATACTTCAATATTAATGCAGAAGAAACACATAGTGCCGATATCAAACAAATGATTGTAGATATATATGATAACGAATTAAATATATTAGGTTCATATGAAGTGAATTATGGTGGAACAGGACAAGTAGTTGTAACAGATGTAATGAAGGATAGAGGCGTAGGTACATATTATATTGGCGTAAGAGTTATGGGAAATAAATCTAACCTTATACCTTCAAATCAAAGCGACTTAATAGAGTTTAACAAACTTAGTTCTACAAACATTACTGTTGAAGAAACGGAAGCAGGTTCTCAAAGCGGAAATATTAGTATTAAATGGGACGCTGTAGATGGTGCTACAAGATACGAAGTGTGGATTGATGATACATCTTACATTGTAGAAGATAAAACATATTTTGAAATAGATACAGAACTTCAAGGCATTAATAAGAATGAATATAAGGCAAAAGTATATTGCTTAGGTGAAGAGGGATATCTAAAGTCAAACGCAAGCAATGAAATTACATTAAAAGTTGCAACTAATAATGTAAAATTAAGTATAGCAAATGGTTCAATAATCATAGGCGATATAAGTGGCGAAACATTTGATGAAACTCTAATTGATAATGTCATTTTAAATATTGAAGGGCAATGCGTAAGACCTAACGCTTTATCTTATGATTTAGATTCAAGGTTTGCAGGCAACGATACATTTGACATTAAGGCAAAAATTTTACCTGATTCTATAACCACAGAAGAAGAAGGCGTATATAATGTAAATTCATACTATAATGAAGTTTTAAGTGTATATAGATTACCAGATGCTCTAGGCATACAAATAATTGATGGCGAGATATATGTAAATCTAGTGAAGTTTGGTGTCGCTCCAGATGCAAATCCTGAGGGACCTGATGCAAGTTATATAGACGAAGAAGGCAACAGGGTTAGAGCAAAAGTAGAGGTGATGTTTGGAGAGTCTAGAGAAGTTATAGATGTAAGTTATAATGAAGAAAATATAGGAACTCCTATAAAGATGGGTTATCCTAAGTCTATGTCAAGCGGTGTTGCGTTAAAGGTTAAGTATAGGGTAATAGGAGATAGTAAAAATCTTTCATCTAATTATTCAAATATACTTATAGACTTAGAAGCAACTCAACTTAAAGCACCTACAAGTGTTTATGCAGTAGATAGCGAACTTAAGTGGGATGCTGTATCAAATGCTAGTGGATATTATATCTATATGTGTCATGACTATAAGGAAAAAGACAAAGTTGTAGCGGTAAATGATTTAATAGATGATGCAATAATTAGTAATCCGCATGCTGTGATAAAAGTTCCTGCAAATCAAACTAGTTATAATATCAATTCATTATTAGATTATTTAGTAGAAAATAGTACTCAAAAAGATAATATAATTAAGACAGTAAACTTAAATGTTAAGTTTGTTGTACAAGCAATAGGCTCTGCAAGTATAGTTGAAAATGGTATGACATACTTAAGTTCTATTGGAAAGTCATATGCAGTAACAAGGTTTATAACACCAACAAATCTTACAAGTGAGTTTGGACAAATAAATTACATAAATAAAAACGAGATTTTGGATGTTGAAATTGATGAAAAAGTATATAGATGGACAAAAGATTCTACATATACACAAGATGAATGGTATGAAACTTGTTTCCCTAATGAAGGCGAATATACAGTGAGAATTAAGGTTGTGGGTAATCAAACAACGACTTTTGATAGTGGTTGGTCTGATTATGCAATTTATTATAAGATAAGTACTATAACAAGTGTATACATTCAAGAAGGATTCATAGTATTTGAAAGTCCTAAATCATTCTATGAAGGAGACTTAGCCACTATTCAAAATAATGGTGCTTACAAGTCTATATCTATTAAACTAGGCGAAAATGTATATACATTTGACAAGTTTGTAACATCATTATCTCCAGATGGACAAAGTTATGTAAGTAAAGCAAGTCTTTATAGCCAAACAAAATTTGGAAAAGATTATGTAGATGGTTTCTTAGATGATTTAAAAGCAGGTTTAAATACTATAAAAGTAAGAGTTTCTGGCGGGACAACACCTGAAGGTGGAACTGAATTATTCTTAAATGGAAACTATTCACAAGAATTTAAATTGCAAAAATTAGGTACTGTACAAAATGTGCAAATCAATAGCAATAAACTAACTTGGGACCATGTAGAAGGTAATAACGGATATATTATATCAGTTACAAATTCTTTAGACAAAGATGGAGAAACTAAAGTACCAAATATCATTCAAATAGATAAGTCTAATGATGGTTCAACATGTGTTTTAGATTTGTTAAATAATAGAGATTTCTTAAGTGGAACATACACTATAAGCATAAGAGCTTTAGGAGACAATTCTATACTTATTTCGTCAAATAGTGAAGAAAAAACTATTAAAGTATTTAAGCAAATACAAGATTTATCAGTATTTGAAGGACAAATAATGTTTGGAAAGCAAGATACTGAGGCTAAAAAATATACAATCTCAGGTGAGTATGTACAAACAGGTATGCAATTTAGTCATGAAATAGTTTTAAATGAAGATGATACATCTACTAATATTTTATATGAGTTGCCAGATGAAATTATTACTTCTACAGGAAGTACAATTAATTTGCCTTCTGGAGATTATGTAATAAAGGTAAAAGCAACAGGAGATGGACAAACTACTATAGATGGCGAATATTCATTAGATTTCCCTGTAACGAAGTTGCCTCAAGTAGATTATATATCATCTGCGGAAGGAAAACTTGTATGGAGTCCTGTAAATGATGTTAAGGGTTATAAAGTTTACATAAAATCTAAAGATGCAGAAAATCCTGAATATTTTACTCTTGATGTAACAGACAGCGACAAGTCTGGCGGAAACTTCGTAGCAGATATACCTAAAGAAGTTTTAGTATATGGCGATGTAGAAGTTAAGATAAAAGCAAAAGGTGATAACGAGTTCTTAAATGGTTCATATTCAGGTATTTTGGAAGCAACTAAGTTAATACCTGCAACTGAACTTAGTGTAAATACATCGGGAAATATTATATGGACTTGTGATAGTGCAGGTACTAAAGGTTTTAAACTTGTTGTAGAAAATGCAGAAGGAAACTCTGCTTTAGAGCATAAAGAAATGACTACTGCAAAATATATGGATTTCCCTCAAGTGCTAGTTGAAGATGATTTGACTGAAACACCTTTAAATGCTGGTGATTATCAAATAAGAATTAAAAATGTGGGTCAAGAATTAAGTGGTAAACATTATTTATCTTCTTACTCTGAACCACTACTTGTAAACAAACTAAATGTTGCACAACAAGTTCATGTACAAAATGGTATATTAGAATGGAAGAAAGTTCCTAATGCGTTTATATATGAAATTACGTTTAATCATTCAAATAAGAAAGTAGTAGGTCCTATAAGAACTTCTGGTAATGTTGAAGCTTCAAGTACAGACTATATAGCATATGCTATGGATGAAGAAGCTTTAGAAGAAGGTTCATATGATAGTATAACAATTAGGTCAATAGGTGGAAGTAAGACTGAAGAAGTTTTGTATTATGTAAATAGTAATCTTGCAAAAATTGAAGACATATACAAATTAAGCAAACCTGCAAATATTACTACAAGCATAAATGAAGAAGGTAAAGTAGAACTATCATTCTTGCCTATAAGTTATGCATATAAAGGCGAAACACTAGTTATAAAAGATTACACAATTAAGATTACAAATAGGTCTCTTGGAAACAAGGTTACATATGAAAACTTTAAAGTTGATGGAGATGTAAGTGCAACAAGTCCTATAGCGTATGTATTTAACGATGAAAAGTATCCTACAGGTTCATACACTGTTGCAATAAAAGCAAATTCTCCAAATGGCGATACTGTAAATTCTTCATATAGCGATACTATTTCAGTAACGAAACCTGCACCTCCAAAGAACTTAACATTCTCAAATGATAAGAAATGTTTCACTTGGGAAATGCCAGAAGGTATAGATGCTTCTCAAGTAACATTTGAAATAGCATATTTGTTTAATGCAAAAGGAAATGTATTCACTCCTGATAATGTGCAAACTGTATCTGTAAATAATGTAAACTACTATTATCCTGCAGTACTAGGATACTACAAGATTATTATAAGAGCATCTATTGAAGGCAGTTTGAAGAGCGATTACATAGGTGCAAATAATAAAGCATATTCATCTGTAAAAGATATGACTTTAGGCGAATTTATTAATGAATATGGTGTTTCAGGAACAAATAATGGATTATTTAGTGGCGGTGATGGAACAGAAAGCAATCCTTATCAAATAAAGAATTATACAGAGTTTAGTAACATGAGATATTACTCTGCATCAAATTTCTACTTTAAGTTAATGAATGATATAGGTTCAAATTCTAACCCTGTAAGTTCAAGTGATTTACTAACTGGTTCACAAAATAAACTAGGTAGCGAAGGTAATCCATTTAAAGCAAATCTTAATGGTAATGGAAAAGTTATATACATAAATACTTTAAATGTAACAGGTAGACAAACAGTTCAAGGATTATTTGCTTATTGTGAAGATGCAAATATCTCTAACTTAACACTAAGTATTAGAAATACAGTTTCTGTACCTGGTGTAAACAATCTAGAATTAGGATTGTTTATAGGTAGAGCAAACAATGTAAGACTAAGCAATGTTATAGTAAAAGGTGCTATAAACATACCTACAAGCAATGTAACATCTAGTTACACTATGTACATTGGAGGCGTAGTAGGAACGGCAAGAGGTGTAACGCATTTTGAACAAGTTGTTAATGAAGCAAATGTCGCATTCAATAACTATGCAAATGTTGGTACTAAAACAACAATAACAGCATATGTTGGCGGTATTGTTGCTCAACATTCTGGCGCTGGAAGTGATTATGCATTTAATAATTGTATGAATAAAGGTGTAATTGCAGGAACTATTGCGGGAGGAATAGTAGCTAAAACAATAAGAGGTATACAATCAAGTGCAAATGTTGGAAATGTGTACGCTTATAGAAGCAATAGTACTACTCCATATGCTGGAGGACTGGTTGGAACAGCAGGCGGAGATGGCGCAAGTTCATTATACATATTAAACTCATACAATAGAGGTAATGTTTCAAGTAAGACTTGGGGAACAGGAACAAAAGCGTATGCTGGTGGAATTATAGGGCAAGTAGATGAAGCTTTTGGAAGTGTTCAAATCACAAATGCCTTTATTGCAGGCACTGTAAATGTTTATAGAGGCACAGTAAATATAAATAACGAAAAGACTTCTGGTTGGGCTATAGCAGTTACATCTGGTGTTGAACAAGCATTATTACAAAATGTTTACTTTGTTGGCTCTGGAACTAGTGCTAATGATATAGTAGGAGTTTATGATGTAAATACTTTAACAAGACAAAACATTAATCCTAATGAAAGACCAACAGAAACAGATGTAGCAAATAATCTAAATAGTTATTTTAATGGTGAACACAAATACATAAATAGTAGTGGCAAGATAAATATTAATGGTTTACCAGAACAATAAAAGAATGTGCAGTGTTGAAGTGAACCCAATTTTTGCTCTGCAAAAATAAAAACCACTTTAATAAAAGTGCCTCTTATGATACAATTATCATAGGAGGTATTTTTATGGCTAGTAAAGGACAAAAATTTAATTCTTACTCACCAGAACTAAAACAAG
>CASFBJ010000003.1 GCA_949292875.1 uncultured Christensenella sp. | reverse complement strand
TCGGAAGGTGCGGCTGGATCACCTCCTTTTAAGGAGTACCGCAAGGTACAACCTGTCGACGAAGAGAGAAATCTCTGGAAATAAAAAAAGAAATTTTACACTAAGAAGGTTCAAAGGGAAGACGAAAGTCTTTCCTTTTTTATTATACTAAATAGTGATTAAATTTTTAGTGAAGCTTTTTATTGATGTAAAATAGTTATATTTACAAATAAGAAAGAGATTATTGTTTTGTTAAATATAACTATTGCTAAGATTTAATTTTAAGTAAAAAATAATATTAACTATTTATTATTTTAAGTGGTTGTATATAATTTATTTGTTGATATTATGATAATAATATAATCATTAATTATAAAATATTTTTAATTTGTATTTACAAGACTTATTTATTATTTAATTATTAAGTATTTTGATATATGTATTTTGATTTAATTTTAAATACAATATCAAAATTAAAATAAAAACTAGCCAATAAATAAAAATCAAATTGGAAAATAATTTTATAAACAACATGGTTTAGTATTGATTTTATTTTAAGAAAGTGTTATAATTTTACATAATAAATGATTTATGAATAAAAATAATATTATATAAAAGGATTGCAAATGAAAACGATAGTTGCGATTGCTACAGGGAATATTAATTCTGGTATTTCTATAGTTAGAGTTAGTGGTAAAAGAGCTTTTGAAATATGTCAGCATTGTATGAAAATAAAGATTGCTGATATGGAAGATAGAAAAATGTATCTTACAACTTTAGATTTTGGTGGTGTAAAAGATAAATCTTTAGTAGTTAAGTTTGTTTCGCCAAAAAGTTTTACAGGAGAAGATATATTTGAGTTCCATTTACATGGAGGGTTTAGGCTTGCTCAATGTGTTGTAGATTTTTTAATAAGTAAAGGTGCATCACTTGCTAGCCCTGGTGAGTTTAGCAAAAGAGCTTTTTTAAATGGTAAACTTTCTTTAGAAGAAGCGGAGGGTGTAATAGACCTTATTAACGCAGAAAGTAAAGCGGAACTTAATGCAGGATATGCTTTAATGGTTGGAAAATTAAACAAGGAAATAGAAGCTTTTCAAAACGAATTGACAAACATTCTTGCAGAGATAGAGGTTTCACTTGATTATCCTGAGGAAGACATAGAATATATAGTTGAAGAGCAAATAGTATCAAAACTTAAGGACATTTTAAGTAAACTTATAAAGATGCAATATTCTAGTAAGACAGGAAGCATTATAAAGAATGGTTTACAAGTAGCGATTATTGGAAAGCCTAATGTAGGAAAGTCTAGTTTGCTTAATGCGATGCTTAATTGTGATAGGGCGATAGTTACAGATATAGCAGGTACAACTAGAGATACAGTTGAGGGTTCTTATGAATATAAAGATATTAAAGTTTGCTTATGGGATACTGCAGGAATAAGAGAAAGTGATAATGAGGTAGAAAAAATAGGTATAGGTAAATCTATAGAACTTCTAAGAACTTGTGATGTTATATTATTTTTAACAGATGGCTCTAGAAATTTAGATAAAGAAGATGAAAAAATTTTTACTTTACTAAAAGATTTTAAAGATAAACCTATTATTTTAGTTTCTAATAAAAAAGATTTGCAATCATATAGTTTAAAATTAAAAGATATGATTAGTGAAGGTTTTGAAAATAGTAAAATCGTAGAAATAAGTGCGAAAGAGAATGATAATGTTCTTAAAATTAAAGAAGAAATCTACAATATAGTACTAGGCAATAGTATCAATTTAGATGCATTGTACATTACTAATTCCAGACATTTAGAATGCGTAAACAAAGCAATAAAATACTTACAACAAGCTATTTCGCAGGTATACAACATTAGTTTAGATTGTATAAGCTTAGATATAAAAAACGCATGGAATAGTTTAGGTGAAATAACAGGTAAAAATATTACGGAAGAAGTTATAACTCAAATATTTGAAAAATTTTGTTTAGGAAAATAGGAGAATAGTATGCAACCAAATAATAATAAGCAACATAAAGTTTCTTTAGTTGTCGGCATATGCATTGCTGTCTTTTTAGGTATAATAGTAGCAAATGTTGCTGGTGGGTTTATTCAACAGCTTTTAATTGGTCTGTTGTCGGCTTTAACGCCTATAATTACTGCATTAGTTGTTATATTTTTAGCAAAACACATTATGTTCTTTTTAGAAACTAGAATATTGAATAAAGTTTTTAAGAAGATGCCTCAAAAATTTATAAGGATATTTTCATTAATTATATCTCTTTTAGTTATACTTGGTTTTGTGGGTTTAATTGTATATATGTTTGTACCAAGAACAGTAAGTATAATTACAGAACTTGTAAATAACAAGGAAAAATATATATATCAACTTCAAAATGAAGTTTCAGAACTTTTAAGTGCTATATTTGGTACAAATGCTGAAGATATGGTTGCTAATTTAACTGCTTCTTTATATGCGTACATTGAAACTACATTTAACAATTTTTTACCACAACTTATTCAAATAAGTACGAGCACTATTTCTATAGTTGGTCAAGTAATTTTAGGATTTACACTTGCTGTAATATATCTTTTAGATAAGGAAAGAGTAAATGCTTACATTGGCAGAATGGCAAAAGTGCAAATGAAACCTGAAACAGTTGCTCAAATGGATAGGTTTCTTAAAAAGTCTGATAAAATATTAATTGATTTTGTCATTGCTAAAGTTATTGAATGTATAGTTCTTACAGTTTGTCTAGGGTTAGTATTGGCAATAGTTGGGGTTAATTTTGCTTTTGAACTTGCCTTTATTATGGGTGTATTGAATGTTATTCCTTACATTGGTTTCATTATTTCATTATTGCCTACAGTTTTGATTACTATGATTTATGGTTCTGTTTCACTTGCTCTGCAAGCTTTAATCTTTGTATCTATTGCTTATATTTTCTTAACATCATTTGTTACTCCATTCATTATAGGAAAGAGAATAAGAATGAATATGATAGTTATGTTCTTGTCAATGATTATAGGTGGGGGACTTTTTGGTATAATGGGTATGATGATAGGTGTGCCAATAGGTGCCATAATAAGTGAGTTTGTCATTGAAAAAGTACAATATAAAGAAGAAATGATGAGGAATATGAATTTGCCTAGTACTGCGAGTAATGAATTAGACTTAAAAGAAAAAGATGATAGTGCAAAGAAAACTAAAGTCAAAAGAAAAGAAGTAAAAGCTGTAAAAATTAAGGAAGAAAAAAATGATAGTTTAGAAGATAATGTTGTAGAGTCTAAAAAGTCTGATGATAAGAGTAAAGAGCAAGGTAAAAGTAAGAGAAATAAGATTGGAGATATTTTTAAAAAAATAAAAGAAAATTATACAAATATAGCTACAGATGAGCCTGAGGAAGAAATAGATAGTGAGCAAAAAGGTAAGAAAATAAAGAAATAAAATTTTTTACAAAATTAGGTATTGATTTTTTTGTGAAAATGTGATATAATTCTATATATTTGAATAAGCATTTGCTTGGAGGTGCTAAAATGAGAAGGAAAATGGTTTTAACTAAAACTGATATCTTAGAGATGAATACTATAATTAGCATTATGAAATCTAATGAATTTACTCAAGATCAAAAAGCTCTAGCTATATTATCTACTTTAATAGTTAATCAAGAGTCTTTGGATAAGTTTTTATATGCTAATGGTTTAGAAAAATGTTCCATAAAAGACTTTTACTATAAGCTCGTAAATGACAAAGAATTTTACAATAAGATTATGACTCCAAATTTCAAAGAAAAATTAATTTCTAGTTTAAATCACGAGAAATTTATGGATGTAATAGATTTTAGCAAAGATGAACAACTTTTTAAAGATAATCCAGCCGATAAATCTATAAGTATAATGTATCCTTTTAGAAATCTTGCGAAAAAGAATGCTAATGGGAAGTTTTTGTATGAATTGAATGGACCAAGTTCTGAAGAGTTTGATACAACTGCTTTAGAAAAAATGAAGAGTGGATTCCGTATAAAAAATATTTACATAGGTACTAATAAACCTGGTCATATATTGTTTAAAAATGAGAGCGAACAAAGTTCTAAATTTATGAGAAAAAAATCTTTGCTTTCTGAACTAAATTTGAAATTAAGGAATGCTAAAGTATCAGAACTTAATGCAATATATAATGTATTTGAAAATCCTATAAAAAATAACGATATGCAAGAAACAAGACTTAAGAGGATAATAGGTAATAAAAGTGGACTAATTTCTGATTTCATTAAAGATGATGAAAAAAACGATGTATATTATAAGATGGAATCTGATATTGAAAGAATTTGCAGTTTAATCTATGATAATGTTTTAGAACTTGTAAAACAAAATAAATCATTTATAATGCACTCTAATATGCTTTTCGCTAAAAGTTTCGGAGATGTTGTAGAAGTAAAAGACAGAGAAAATGTTAGATTAGTTTCTGCGTTACTTGCTACTAAATACATAATCGGTAGTTTAAATATGGATGACTATGCTACAGCTGGTACATCTAAAGCGGCAATAGGTCAATTAGACAAAACTATAGCTAGAGTTGCTACTAAAATAGGTAATAAAAAATGGGTTTATGCAAGCGCACATGAAGTTGCTAAAAAAATTGCGGAAGATTATCTAAATGCATCAAAAGAAAAGGCTTCTAATGTTGCAAATATCTTTACTAGTTTACATTTGGAAAAGGATGAAACTGTAACTTATAATCATGCAATGTGTGGTGTAGTTTTGGACATTAACAGGGATATGATTTTAAACAAAGAAAAAGCATTTCAAGCACAAGTTAGTCAAAGTGTGAACAATGATACAGGTAGAAATGTTTCTGAAGAGTATACTACGAATGATGATAATTCATATTTGCCTTCTGGTGAAGAAGATGATAATAAGCAATTAACTGAGAAAGAGAATACTAGTAGAGAAGATGAAGAACAAGAATTGCAAAATGAAGATAATTTGCTAACTGAAAGTTCTTCTACTCAAAATCAAGATGATAAATCACTAAGTGAAGAAACGGAAAAAGATAATGATAGTAAAACAAATTTGACTAGAGAAGAAATATTTAACAAATATTTTAAAAGATATTCTGAAGCTGAAGTAAATAAAAGATTAAACACAGAAGTACATAAAAACAAAGTAAGAGAATTTGATATTTCAGAAAAAGTTTCTGATGTAATTATTGATTTTAATAATTGGTTGGATACATATTTACAAGAAAAAGATATAGAAAACAATAAAACTTCAGCAACTCCAAATCCTAAAACACCTAACGCAAATGAACAAGAAAAAACTACTGCAACTATAGCCGAAAAGGATAATGATGATAAAGGAAAAGTTGTAGAAGAAACAAATAAAGCTAGTTATGGTCCATATGGCATAAGTGTTGTGCCTATCTTAAAATCTACATTACTTAACGATATTAGAAAAGTATCAAAAGATATGTGCGATGAATTAAAAGAAGGATTGCCTTTAGCGATAGAATTAGAGTCTGTAAATAAGGATGATTTTGCTCACGCTGATGCAAATATTAAGATTGCTCAAGAAATGCAACCAGAATTAGATACTTTATCAAAGATTTTGTCTAATGAAGATGTTGATAAAGTTGTTGAAGACTTGCAAAAAGTTGATGTGAAAACTTTACCTATATATAGTCAAGTTGCCTCTTACATTGTAGATTTTATTAAGGATACAAAAGAAACATTTAAAGATAAAGACCTTATTCCTAGAGTAGTTGCAAATGAAAAGTTACAAATATTTTCTGATAAAATAGAAAGACTAATTTATTTTATAGACAATAAAAAGTTTGATACAAAATTTGCAAATATTTTAAGTAAGAAAATAAGAACTGCTAATAGTCAAGCTTTTAATTCAATTATGGAAGAACTTAAAGATATAAGAGATATATTTAAAGATGTGAAAAGACAAAAAAATAAGGAAATAATCAATCAACCAAACTATGAACTATGTCTTTCTACATTACAAGAATTATGCACAATAAAATCATTTAAGGCAATGGAAGCAATCTCTAAAAATATAGATACAGATGGAAATGATGTTAAAGAACAACTTGCTAGATTAATTTGTTCTATATTTGGAAAGATGAAAGAAGATATTTCAAAAATAGGTGTAAATAGAACGACTGAAGTTATTAAAAAATATAAAGGTGATGGAATAATAAGAAATGCTCTAAATAATCATTTAGGTCAATACTTTGGTCAAGGTACAAAATCCGAAACAAGCATGGGTAGCGGTAAGAATAATTAGTTGCAAAGGAGTAAATTATGTATAGTAATGAATATCCAAAAGAAGCGAATTTAGTAGAACTATTTGAAATTGGTGGTGACTATTATTCGTATGCATATAAAAGACTTTTAGAAATGTTTCCAAGTATGCAAGCTTTCGTTTATCCAGCTTCTTATTTGACTGATAAAGAAATGACAGTGAATGCAAGAACTATTTTTAATCTAATGCTTTCAAGTTTTAAAGAATTGCTTACTGAAAGCGAATATATATGTGCTGTCGCACTAATGCGTCCAGAAGATATTAAAGATGAATATTTTATTTCTGAAACAGAAAGCGCACCTATAGATGATTTAGGAAAGTTTTTTGGAATTATGAAAAATCAAGTTAAATTTTCTTCATTTGCAGAAGTTGTTAGAAATAGACAAATGCAAGTGAGTAGAAAAAGAATGCAAAGTGTTTATCAAAAATAAGTTTGCATAATTTGTAAAAAAATTGTATTTTTCTAATAAAGATTTAAATTATTTGACTATTAATAAAATATAAATTATACTTAACCATATATAAGCGTTAGAGGTGTAGTAAATGGAAACAAAAAAGATTACATTTGAAAATGGCGTATATTTGGGCGAAGTAAACGCAGAGAACCTTCCTAATGGGAAAGGCTCTTTTGTGTATAAAGATGGCTCTAATTATGTAGGTGAATATCATAATGGAAAAAGAGTAGGTAAGGGTAAGTTCACAAATTTTAATCAAGATTGCTATGAAGGGGAATGGGTTAATGATGTACCTTTCGGTAATGGTGTAATGAATTATAGTGATGGTAGCTCTTATACAGGCGAATGGATAGATGGTAAAAGAAATGGCAAGGGCAAACTAATTGATGCAAACAAAAATGTATATGAAGGCGCTTTTGTAGATAATCTATTTGATGGCGAAGGGGTCTTGACATTTGAAGATGGTACAAGATATAAAGGCGCTTTTTCTAGGGGCAAATTCAATGGAAATGGTACATTAGAGTATAATAATGGAGACACTTATGTCGGCTCATTTGAAAATGGAATTAGGGCAGGCCGAGGTACTATGTATTTTGCTAGCGGACAAAAGTATGAAGGCGGATGGGTTAATGATGTCCCACATGGTGAAAATGGTATATTAATTTTAGTAGATGGTACAAAGTATAGAGGAAGTTTTTACGAAAATACTATTACAGGTCGTGGCACATATGTTTTCCCTAATGGGTGTAAGTATGAAGGCGAATGGGAAAACGGAGTAATACAAGGTGTAGGAAGATATATTGATGCCGATAATAATCTCATTTATGAAGGCGAAAGTATGAATGGTAAACTAGACGGAATGGGAATATATTATTATGAAAATGGCTATTCCTACATGGGTAAATGGGTAAATGGCAAGAAAAATGGAGAAGGCGTTATAGTTGTGTCTGAAAAAGAAAAATATAAACGAAAATTTAGAGATAATATTATAGTTAATTCTTAAATAAGCGATTTTTGTTTGATATGTAAAAAAGCAATTTTAAAATTGCTTTTCTTTTTTTTATATGTTAAACTAGATATAAATTAAAAAGGATAAAAATTTATGAATATAATAAGTTCCTATTTTATTATTAGTTTGGGTCAATCTAGTAATGTGTCTAATAAAGAATTAAATGAAATTGCATTTGTTGGAAGAAGTAATGTTGGTAAAAGTAGTTTAATAAATTATTTAACTAATAGAAAGAACCTTGCTAGAACAAGTAGAACGCCTGGTAGAACAAGATTAATTAATTATTTTCTAATTAATAAAAGTTTTTATTTTGTTGACTTACCTGGATATGGGTTTGCACAAGGTAATAAGACAGAACAATTAGCTTGGAAAAAACTAATGGAAAATTATTTGCAAAAATCTAAAAAATTAGTTTTAGTTTGCGTTCTTTTGGATATAAGACGAGAAGTAAGTGAATTGGATATGAAGATGATATCTTATTTGCATAGTTATAACATTCCATTTATAGTAATAATAACAAAAGCAGATAAAATTGCAAAATCAAAACAAAAGTGTATGGCAAATAGTATAGCAAATCAAATTGGCATAGGAGTAGAAAATGTGTTTCTTTGCTCTTCAGAAGAACAAATAGGAAAAGAAAAAATCTTGGAAAAATTTGAACAATTCGTATAAAAGGAGTAGTATGTTTAAGTTTTTTAGTAAAAAAAAGAATAGTGAAGGATTAAAAAAATATCCAAATGTTAAAATTGGACTAGCTTTAGGTGGGGGTGCGACTAGAGGGTTTGCGCATATAGGCGTTTTAAAAGCTTTTGAGGAATATGGCATAACTTTTGATTTTGTAGCAGGTACAAGTGCAGGTAGCTTAGTTGGAGCTTGTTATTGTGCAGGCAAAACTTCAAGTGAAATTGCAGAAATTGCGAAAAATATAAAAGAAAAAGATATTAGAACAAACAAAATAGTTTTTATGCCATCTAAAACTACTGGGATAGAAAATCTTGTAATTGAAAATCTAGGGAATATAAATATAGAAGATTTGTCTATACCTTTTTCGCCTGTTGTAGTTGATATAAAGACTACTGAAGAAATTGCACTACGAAGGGGAAACCTTGCAAAGGCGGTAGCCGGAAGTTGTGCTGTACCAGGTGTATTTGTGCCTGTAGAGTTTGAAGATAAATTATTGTCAGATGGCGGATTGCAAAATGCTATTCCGGCAGATATACCAAAAATGTTTGGTTGTGACTATGTTATTGCAGTAGATGTAAATAGCACGAGAACATATGGTACTGATAGTACAAAATTAGTTGATGTATTATTAGCAAGTATTCGTATACTTATGAAATCTACTCCTATTAAGGGATATGTGTATAGTGATGTTATTATCACACCAGACCTTAAAAGATTTAAAGCTACAAGTGTCGATGGAATGCAAGAAATGATAAATGAAGGCTACAAAGCAGCGAAAGCAAATATGGACAAAATTTTAGAGGTCTTTACAAGAAAACCTTTAAAGAAAAGATTAAAATTTTCAAATATTTTTGCAACACCACAAAATAAAATAGTTGAAAATGGTATAAATCCAAATCTTATTAAAGCATTTAACATAAGAGTGGAAGAATGATAGAAGAAGCACCAAAGAAAAAGAAACTTCATCCTAGAAGAAGGCCTTCGTTTAAGTACATTGAATGGAAAATACTAGCTTATATAATTATACTTATGCTTTTTGCTCTTACATATACTTGGCAATATGAAATAGAAAAAGTGCTTAATTATAGATATTATTCAGGCAACGAAGCAACAACTATTCAGTCTTTTCCTAATGGTGAAACTGAGGATTTAAAAGTACATTTTATAGATGTCGGTTGTGCGGATGCAACATTTATAGAGTTACCAGATAATAAAACAATGCTTATAGATACAGCGGGAGAGAATGCGTACACTCAAAAAAGTATAGATGCGCTTATGTTGTATCTTGAAACAAATGTATATAGATACAAAGAAAATAATATACTTGATTATCTTGTAATAACTCACCCCGATAGAGACCACTATATGGGTGCCATAAGTATAATAAAAACTTATGATGTAAGAAATTTTATTAGGCCTATTGTTTTATCTAAGGAAGAAAAAGAGTTTTTTAGTAATGATGGCGTTTCTAATACATTTGACAATATGGAAGTAAAAAATGTTGATAGTTATAATCAAACCATTTCCTATATAAAAAAGGATATACAAAAAGATGATACTAAAAATATGTTATGGTGTAAAGCAGGACTAGATTTATCTAATGATTGTTACACATTAAAGTTTATTACTCCTCAAAAGATAAGCTATGGTGATAGTTGGAATAATTATTCTCCTAGTATATATCTAAGATACAAAGATAAAAGCTTTTTATTTATGGGTGATGGTGAAAAGGAAGTAGAAAAAGAAGCTTGTGATTATTTTTTATATGATTTGGGTGCTTTAAATATAGATGTATTAAAAGTTGGACATCATGGAAGTAATACAAGTTCTTCAAATCTATTTTTAAATGCCACTTCTCCAAAATATTGCATTATATCAACAAGAGTGGGCGTTTTTCAAAATGTGCCATCAAGCGATGCAATAGAAAGGATAGAGAATGAAACAAATGCGGAAATTTATAGGACAGATTATAATGGAAATATAATCTTTGGCGTAAGTGATAAAGGCAATGTAGGCATAAGTGTGTCGTATGGAAGTTTTGCATTTGTGCTAAAATATATTTATGTAAAATTGTATTATGTGCTTATACCTTTGTCAATTATAGTGTATATTCTTATATTTAATCAACATAAGTTCACTAGAGATGAACGAATAATGATTGAGTTACAAAAAGAATACAAGCAAAGACAAAAGATAATCAAAAAAATGATGAGGAGTAAAACGAATGTTTAAACCAGTAGATTGTTTAAGGGCGCTATCTAGAGATATTGTAGCAAACGCACAAAGCGGACATATAGGAATGTCTTTAGGTGCAAGTTCCTTAGTATATGCGTTGTATAAAACAGAGCTTAATATATTTCCCAAAAATCCTGATTTTATAAATAGAGATAGAGTAGTATTTTCTGCAGGCCATTGCACGCCACTTATATATAGCATATTGCATTTATGCGGTTATGATATTACAATTGATGATTTAAAAGCTTATCGTACTATAGGTAGTGCAACACCAGGGCATCCAGAAATACAGTCGTGTGGAGTAGATTGTTCTACAGGCCCTTTAGGACAAGGTTTTGCAAGTGCTGTAGGTTTAGCTATTGCGGAAAAACATCTTTCTAGTATTTTCAATAAGCCAGGTTTTGATATTATAAATCATTATACTTATGTTATCTTAGGTGAAGGTTGTTTAATGGAAGGTATTTCCTATGAAAGTGCAAGTATAGCGGGGGAGTTAGGTTTAAGAAAACTTATAGCATTATATGATTGTAATAAGATAACTTTAGATAGTGAGACAAAAGATGTTTTTACTGAAGATATAGAACTAAGATTTAGAGCTCTAGGTTGGGATACTTTTAAGGTGCAAAATCATGACGATTTAGTAGAAATTACACAAGCTATTGAAGATGCAAAAAATTCTAGTAGACCAAGTCTAGTTATTGTACCTAGTGTAATTGGACTAGGTTTAGATTGTGAAAATACTCCTCAAGCACATAGTTATATTTTAGATGAAAATGAAGCTAGAGAATTTAGAGAAAAAATTTGTTTGCCTAAAGAACTTTTTAATATTCCTGTAAATATGTATAGACATTTTCAAGAAAAATTATTTAAAGCAGATAAAATGGAATATTTGTACAATCAAATGTTAAAGGAATATAAGAAAAAATATAAAAAAGAATATGAACTATTTATGAAGTATTTGAATAATGATTTTAAAATTGATATTGATTTAAATACTCGTCAATTATTTTCTGGTAGAGATTTTGGCCATGTTGCAGTTAATTCATTATTTGAGAGTGCCAATAATCTTTTAGTGGGTAGTGCTGATTTGTCATCAAGTACTAAAATAAGATTGCTATCAAGTGGTTTTATGAATTTTGATAATCCACAAAATAAAAATATAAGGTTTGGAGTAAGGGAATTTAGTATGGCAAGCATATGTAATGGTATCGCTACATATGGTGCACTAGTCCCTGTATGTTCTACATTTTTATCATTTTCAGATTATATGAAGCCTGCTATAAGAATGAGTGCTTTAATGCGTGCAAGAGTGATATATGTATTTACGCATGATAGTATACAAGTTGGTCAAGATGGTCCAACACATCAACCAGTTGAGCAAATGGATATGCTTAGAACAATCCCACATTTACAGGTATTTAGGCCTTGTTGTGGCGGTGAAGTTTCTTATGCTTTCAAAAGTGCCTATAAGTATATGGGACCAACTGCAATTATTCTTTCAAAAGAAAAACTAACTAATTTAGTTGTAAATGAAAAGGAATTAGAGAAAGGTATATATTGCGTTTATAAAGGAAATAAGCCTATAGCAAATATTTTTGCTTCAGGTGCAGATATGAATTTGGCTTTATCTGTAAGAAATATCCTTGCAACAAAACAACTAGATGTAAATATATATTCAATATTAAGAGTAGATGAAAATTTTATTTTGCCAAAATCACCAAAAACAAATTGTGTAATAGAATGTTCTAGTGCTTATACTTTGCAATATTTGTTAGGAGAAAATGGTTTACTTGTTTGTCAAAGGGAGTTTGGTCAAAGTGGGATAGGTGAGATGGTGTATAGAAAAAATGGTTTTAAAGCAGAAGATATAGCACAAAAAATAATTAAATTAAGTTCAAAAAATGGAGATTGTATAACTTCATTATTATATTAGTAATAAATAAAAAAACGCAATGCGTTTTTTTTAATAATGTCATAAAAAATATTTATAGTTTTTTAAAAATTTTTATTGACTTTAAAAAATTTAAGTGCTAGAATATAAAAGTCAAAGAAAGTCAAACTTGTAAAGGAGGAGCATATGGCAAATATTAGTGATATAATAGAAAAATTTATTTTAGATGCGATGCAACAAGATGATAGCATACAAATATCTAGGAATGAATTAGCAAATTTCTTTTCATGTGCACCTAGTCAAATCAATTATGTTTTGGCTACAAGGTTTTCTAATGAGAGAGGGTATGAAGTTTATAGTCAAAGAGGTGGCGGAGGATATATTAGGTTAACTAAATTAACTTTAACAGATGATGATATAATTCAAAATGTATTAAAAGAACTTTTGAATAAACCCATAGACTATAATACTGGCAAGAAAATAGTTTTAAATCTTTTTGATAATGGTTTTTTTAGTGAAGATGAATCAAAAATTATTATTAGTGCGATTATGCCAAAAGCCTTAGCTTGTCCTATTAATTTTGAAAATCAAATTAGGACACAAATACTTAAAAATGTATTAATAAACAAAATAAAATCTATACAAGAAGGAGGTGAGTAATATGTATAATGAAGAACCAAGAATTACTAGAAGTACTGAACTAGTTTTACAACAAGCAGAAACTGCTGTAGCAAATAGTTACGCAAATGAAATAACGAGTTTACACATATTATATGGATTAAGTAGAGTTGAAGGTTCTGTCGCTTATAGAGTGCTTAATGCTTATGGAATAACTGCAAATAGGATATGGAGATATATAACTGATAATATAAATGTATATACTACTAATCAAAGAAATGCTGTTTTAGAATTATCTGCTGGCGTTGCTAATCTTTTACAGACTGCAAAAAATGTAGCAATTCAACTAAGAACGCCATTAATAAGTACAGAACATTTGCTTTTTGCAATTGTAGTCAATAGAGATTGCGAAGCTTCTAGAGTTATAGAATCAAAATTTGGTGTTAGTTGCGAAGATATTAAAGAAAAATTATTAAAACTTTTTAGTGAAACTAAAAATGATTATAATCAAGTTCAAGAAAATGTTTTTGGGACAAATTCAAAAAATGTAAATAGTTCAACATTACCTGAAGAACTACAAGAATTAGGCATAGATTTAACTGCAAGGGCAAAAGATGGTAAAATAGACGCTATCATAGGAAGAGATGATGAAATAGAAAGGGCTATAGAAATACTATGTAGAAAGACTAAAAACAATCCTATTTTAGTTGGAGATGCGGGAGTTGGTAAATCTGCTATTGCAGAAGGACTTGCATTGAAAATAGTAAAAGGTGAAGTACCTAGTGCTTTAAAAAATAAAATAATATTCTCTTTAGATATAGCTTCATTAGTTGCAGGTACAAAGTATAGAGGAGCAATGGAAGAAAAATTGAAAAAAGCAATTGAGACAATAAAATCCAGTCAAAATATCATTGTCTTTATTGATGAAATTCATACTTTAGTACAAGCTTCGAGCGAAAAAGGAGAAGTTTCCCCAGCAGATATTTTGAAACCATATTTAGCAAGAGGAGAATTGCAAACAATAGGCGCAACAACTATTGACGAATATAGAAAATACATTGAAGCAGATAAAGCATTAGAGAGAAGGTTTCAACCGATAACAGTTCTTCCTCCAAGTGTAGAAGATACAATTAAAATATTGCAAGGGATAAAGAGTAGTTACGAAAATTTTCATAATGTTGAAATACCAGATTCAGCAATTATAACCGCGGTAAAACTAAGTGAAAGATATATAACAGATAGAAATTTGCCAGATAAAGCTATAGACTTGATAGACGAAGCAAGTAGTAGAGCAAAAGTTAATAATAAATCTAATGAAAAAGCTAAAATAACTGATGAAGATATAGCAAGCGTTGTTTCTAAATGGACAAGTATTCCTGTAACTAAGATAGGAACAACAGAAGCTGAAAAATTAAAGAATTTGGAAAATATCTTGCATAAGAGAGTTATTGGCCAAGATGAAGCAGTTAAAGAAGTATGTAAAGCATTAAGAAGGTCAAGAATGGGTTTACAAGATGAAAAAAGGCCTATAGGTAGTTTCTTATTTTTAGGAAAAACAGGTGTAGGAAAAACAGAACTTTGTAAAGCGCTTGCTGAAGCAATGTTTGATAATGAAAAATCGCTTATTCGTATAGATATGAGTGAGTATATGGAAAGTCATTCAGTTTCAAAATTAATTGGTTCACCTCCTGGATATGTAGGACATGATGATGGCGGACAATTAACTGAGCAAGTTAGAAGAAAACCATATAGTGTAGTACTTTTTGATGAAATAGAAAAAGCACATAATGATGTTTTAAATATATTATTGCAACTTTTAGATGATGGAAGGCTTACAGATGGAAAAGGCAAGACGGTAAATTTCAAAAACACAATCATAATAATGACATCAAATATAGGTGCAGACAAATTAACTCAACCTTTAAGAAATATGGGGTTTGGTTCAAAATTTGAAAAGAGTGAAGCTATGCGAGTATACGAAGACCAAAAACAAACCATGTTAGATGAGATGAAAAAGAGATTAAAACCAGAGCTTATAAATAGATTTGATGGTATAATCGTTTTCCATAACTTATCTAAGTTAGATATGGCAAAAATTTCAACTTTGCTTATCAATAACTTAAATAATAGATTAAAAGAGAAGAATATTACTTTAAAATTATCTGAAAATGCTTTAAAACAGATAGTAGAGAAAGGTAGTGATGCAAATTATGGTGCTAGACCATTAAAGAGATATATACAAAGAGAAATAGAAGATGCTCTTGTTGAAAAATTACTTAATAAAGAACTTGAACAAGGCGGAGTAGTAAATGTAGATGTAGATAATGATAAATTTACCTTTACTCAATCAAAATAATACTTAAAAATTTTACAATGTAAAAAAATTGTGTTATTATTATATGTAAAACAAAAAAGGAGACAACAAAATGAAATTAGAAATAGTTGAAAAAGATTACAATGTTTCAGATAGATTTAAAGAAGTACTTGAAGCAAAATTAGAAAAGATTAAAAAATATTTTCCAAATGATATTACTGTAAAAGTTTTTTGTAGAAAGATAAAAAACATGTATAAAATGGAATTAAATCTATCTAGTAAAAATATGTATTATAGAGCAGAAGTTAGTAATAACCAAAATATGTATAGTAATATAGATTTGATTATGCCTAAACTTGAAAGACAAATAGTTAAGAGCAAAGAAAAAAATATAGATAAGAATAGAGCAGAATTAATTATGCCAGATTTCTTTGAGTTCTTTGAAGATGAAGAAGAAGCTTTAGAACATAAAGTAGTTAAACAAAAGAGATTTGAAATAGGTGCTCCTATAACAATGGCAGAAGCGCAAAATATGCTTGAAATGAGTGACCATGATTTCTATATTTATAACAATGCAGAAACTAATAAAGTAAATATTATTTACAAGAGAAAAGATGGCGATTTCGGTAATATTGAAATAGAATAATATCAATGTGCGAATAAATATTGTGCATTTAAACTAAAAGAAAACACTTAGGTGTTTTCTTTTAGTTTAGCAATATTTAATTTTTGATCTTGATTTAAAATGCTTACAATCTTTTATTATAAAAAATGATAGAGATTTTGGTAAGTAACGATTTAAAATGTAACAATGTAGTATTAAAGAAAAATAAATTATGGTACAAAAAAATAATTATAGATTTTGCAAATTTATAATAAAAAATAATTAAGATGTGCTATAATGATAATTATTATAAAAATGGAGAACTATAATGATTATTTTTATTTTGCTTGGTTGTATAGTAGTTATAAGTTTTGTTATTTTACTAATTAAAATTAGAAATAAAAAATATATTAATTATTTATATGATAATAGTATTGTTATAAAAAAATTATTAGATATTAATAAAAAATATAATTTTCATAATGAATTTTCAAATTTTAATCAATCGCACGTTTATGATAATGAGATATTTTATAATTCTATATCTTGTGAAGATTATTTAATTTATCAATTGCAGTTTATAAAATATGATGTGGAGAAGGAAATAGACAAGATTAAAGAGAATAATTTTTCTTTTAAAAAATATTGTGATGATGTCTCTACAATTAAAGAATTTGGACAATATACTCAAGAAAGTTGTAGGTTAAATAAAAAGTATTTATTGCAACTTGAAAAAAAGTTGTTTTTTAAATATACATTACGTCCTATTTTACAGTTTAAAATAAATATTTCATTGTATTGCTCAAAGATAAATGGTGTGGTTTATGGAGATAAGACTCAAACATTCTCAACCGACCATATTATGTTACTAATTGAGAAATTAAAAAACAAAAAAGGCAATTTCTATAAAGATAAAGATATTTGGGAATCAATTTGTCGTGTGGAAAGAGGTAGAGTTTCAAATAAAATGAGATTTGCAATATATAAAAGAGACAATTATAAATGTTGTATATGTGGAAGAAATGAAAATTATGATTATTTAGAGATTGACCATATTAAGCCAATAGCTAAAGGTGGAAAAAGCACTTATGATAATCTACAAACGCTATGTAGAAGATGTAATAAAAATAAAGGAGATTCATATTTTAATTAATATTATTTTTTTCATAATTGTTTGTATTTAAATTAATTTTATGTTTTTCAATTTTTACTAATGATTTTGAAATGTATGTTTCATAGCCATCTTTATATATTTCATAACCGTTTTTGATATAAAAATTTTTTGCTTTGTTATTAGTGGGAAAATATTTACCTTCTATTAAATAACATCTATATTTAATACAAAAATTTTCAAATAGACGGAGTAAAATATTGCCAAAACCTAAAGATTGATATTCATTTTTTATTTGTATATTATTAAGCCATGCTTTTAAAATGAATTGATTATATATTTTAAAATTTATAAAACCTATAACATTGTCATTATTCAAATCTTTTATTATAAATTCATGATAATCATATTCATTGTTGTAATTGTAATATATTTTTACTTTGCCTATTTTGCTATTAATAATTTGCATGTTTACCTTCCTGTTTTTAATATATCATATATTGAGTAAATTTAATAGTTTTTTCAATACTTTTATAGTTTCTATTTACTGTTAGACATATTTTGTATGTATTTGACAAAAAATATCATTATTATTAATCAATTATGATTTATTTATGAGTTATTATAGTAATAGGAGGACTGCATGACTAAAAAAATACAAATTTTTACTTTTATTATATTTTTTATAATTTCACCAATTGTTTTCGTAGGTTGTATTAATGGAGCTTTACTGTGGGCCGACAATTCAGTTACTCAAACTAGTGGAATAGATGTTTCTGTTAAAGAAAATAGTAAAAAGCAATTTATTTTAGGTTCAGATACAGATGAATTAGTTGCAATGTATTCACAATATGGTGAACTAACTACACTTAATGTTAAAGTGTCTGGAAATGTAACAAAAGATAAATTAAAAGATTCTACTACAGGTATGTACATAGATGAAAAGGGGAATCCACAAGTCTGTAAAAATCAAAATGAAAGTGAATATTTTACAGATTGGATTAAAATAAAAGTATATATGCCAAAAGATGCGTATTATGTATGTTTTGATGATAATAAAGAAGATATAGAAATAGATAAGCCTACCATGACAGAAGATACTTATTTGAAAAAGAATTTTGAATGGATAAAAGTTAATAAAGAAAAAACAACTTTTCAACTTGTTACAAATCAAAGTAGTAATGAATATTATGGCTATGTTGCGTTTAAAGATAAAGATAAAAATGTTTTAGAGCAATATTTTATTCACATTATATATGATATAGAAATAAAATAGTTCTAGTTTATCTTACACTTGCATATGAGTATATTAGCAATTTTAAAGGAGTGTAAGATGAAAAAAAATATATTAAAATTTTCTATAGTTTTTGTTTTACTTATAGCAATTGTACTAGTTTTATATTTCACAGTGTTTAAAGTAGATGTACAAGCTTTAGCAAACCAAAGTGTAAGCGAAATGGGTAAAGATTGTTTTTTTGCAAAAGATGATTTAAGCGATGTTAAGTTATATACTGGTCAAAGAGAAAATCCTTATGTATTAGATGGAGTACATAACGATTGCCAAGCTTTTGCATTACTTATCTTTAGGACTAATGAAATGGGTGTAGAAGCACCTACATATATAGCGAAGATAAACGGAACTAGTTATAATGGTATATTAGAACAAAATCCATATGACAATACATTTGTTGCCGATTTAGAAATAGAAGTACCAGCTGATGCTCAAATAGAAGTAACTATTGCAATTAAAGACAATGAATATAATTACACATTAGCAAACATTAATAAAGATTGGGCAATTTCCTTTGAACAAGCAAAAAGTATAGGTATTGAATATTTAATGGAAGATATTCAAAAGAATGTAAAAGGTAGAAACTTAGATTGTGAAATTTATGTTAAGGCAATTACAGATTCTAAGGGATTATTAAGTACATATTACTACTATGTAAGTATGATAGATAAAAATGGAAATAGTAAAGGTGTAGTAATAGATGTACAAACAGGAGAAATAGTACAATAAAATAAATTTCTGCACATGCAGAAATTTTTTTCATTATTATTGATTTAAGTAAAGATTTTTGCTATACTAATACAAAAGGATAAGGGATAATTATATGAAAAGACCATTAGTTGCTATTGTAGGAAGACCAAATGTAGGTAAAAGTACTTTCTTCAATAGAGTTTGCGGTAAAAAAATTAGTATAGTACAAGATATGCCAGGAGTTACAAGGGATCGTATATATGGTGATGCCGAGTGGTGTAACTTCGCTTTTTCGTTAGTAGATACTGGTGGCTTAGATTTTGCTAGTAAAGATGAACTTAATAAAAATATAAAAGCACAGGCTCAAATAGCAGTAGACTTAGCTGAAGTTATCATATTTATGGTAGACGGAAAAGAAGGTATAACTAATCAGGATTATGAAGTCGCAGATTATTTAAGGAAAAGCGGAAAGCCTATAGTATTAGCGGTAAATAAGTTAGATAATAATGAAGTGGAAAATAGTTATGAATTTTATGCTTTAAATTTAGGCAATCCTTTTTGTATTTCTAGTGAACATGGGAAAGGTGTAGGAGATTTGCTAGACGAAGTAATAAGTTTGCTGAAAACTCATGTTAGTGTAGATGAAGTTGAAGATACTTTAAAAATTGCAATAGTAGGTAAGCCAAATGCAGGTAAATCATCACTAACAAATAGACTTATTGGTAAAGATAGAATGGTTGTTTCTAATGTCGCTGGTACTACAAGAGATGCTATAGATATTCCATTTAATTATGATGGTAAGGAATACACCTTAATAGATACAGCTGGAATGAGAAAGAAAAGTCAAATAGATAAGGAAACCATAGAAAGCTATAGTGTTTTAAGGGCTATAGAAAGCATAAGAAGGGCAGATGTTGTTCTATTTGTTGTAGATGCAAGCGTGGGACTTACTGAGCAAGACCAAAAAATAGCTTCATTTGTAAATGATGAGGGAAAACCTAGTGTATTTATTTTCAATAAATGGGATTTGATTGAAAAAGATAATCATACTATGCGTGAATTTGAAAAAAATCTTGAAATAGATTTTGCTTTTATGAATTATATAAAAGCCATATATGTTTCTGCGCAAACAGGTCAGAGGTTAAATCAAATTATGCCTGCAGTTCTTGAAGTGTACGAAAACTCAGGAAGAAAAATATCTATGGGTGTACTTAATGAGATTATAGGAGATGCTATGGGAAGTAATCCTCCACCTGCAGTAGGCGGAAGAAGATTAAAAATAGCTTATTCAGTACAAACTAGCACACATCCTCCAAAGTTTGTATTTTTCTGTAATGACGCAAACTTAGTTGTTAAAACATATGAAAGGTATTTGGAAAATAAGATAAGGCAAGCATTCAATTTTGAAGGCACACCTATAAAACTTATATTTAGAAATAATTATGATAGGGAAGTGTAAAAATGAATATATATTTAATTATTGGATTTGTTGCATTAATCATAGTAAGTTACTTAATAGGAAATATCAATTTTGCTATACTTTTATCAAGAACTAAGAAAAAAGACATCACAACTATGGGTAGTGGAAATCCTGGTACAATGAATATGATTAGAAACTTTGGTTTTAAGTTGGGCGCATTAACATTACTTCTAGATGCTTTAAAATCAGCTATTCCTTGCTTGGTTGGACTTTTAGTTTTTTCACCTTATGGATTTGGCTATGAAGCTTTATATTCAGCGGGTATAGCGTGCGTTTTAGGTCATTCATTCCCTGTTTTTAGAAAATTTAAAGGCGGAAAGGGAATGGCATCTGCTGTTGGTATATTTATGGTGGCAGACCCTATATTTACGATTATATGTTTTGTTGTAGCTTTTATCTATTTATATTTCTTTGATTATGGTGCTGTTGCTTCTTTTATAGTTCTTACTGCAATGGCTGTAATAGAAGGTATGAAAAATATTTCTTTAACTGTAAATATTTTTATTTTTGTGCTTTTTGCTTTAGTCTTTTTCCTACATAGGTCAAATATTTCTAGACTCTTAATTGGTAAAGAAGGAAAAATTCACTTACAAAGAGCATTAAAAAAGATAGGTGCTAAAAAGACAGTTAAAGAAAGATATAAAGACAATAAAGAGGAGAAGAAAAGAGATATAGGCTAAAAAAAAAACTGTTATACTGGACGAATATTAGAATTCGGTTCATATAACAGCTTTTTTGTTTTATGCAAATTGTTCCATTACTTCTTGAGCGATAGAATTATCTACAATATCAGTGAATTTTGACTTTTTAGTCAATTCTCCTGCCTGCATAATAATTTCTTGCAATTTATCTAATGCACTTTCTTGCATTACTGGAGAGCTATTCCAAGCATCTATATCAATGTATGATTGTAATGCTTTTTTAATACTTTCTTTACTTGTGCCAGGGAATTGTGGTAATAGAGAAGAAGCTACTTCATCTAAATTAGTGTTTATTATATAATTGTAGCCTTTAACTATTGCAGTTAAAAATTTTTTAACTTTATCTCTATTCTTTTCTATATAACTACTTTTAGCCATAAATGCGGTATATGGTATTTCGCCAGACAATTCACCCATACTTGCAATAATATAGCCTCTACCACTATCTTGATATTCGCTTGCAGTTGGTTCAAACATAGTACAGAAAGCATCTTCTTTACTTTCAAATGATGAGGCAACTAGATTAAATTGCACATCAAGGTTAAGTATAGTATCTACACCATCTCCTAGTGCATCACCAGGGTGTAAGCCACCTTGTTTCATAGCGTATTCTAGTACCATTGCGGGAACTCCGCCTCTACGACCACCTATTACTTCTTTGCCTCGTAAGTCATCCCAAGTAAAGTTTTCTATAGCAGTTTTGCCCATTAAGAAAGAGCCGTCTTTTTTAGTAAGTTGGCCAAAGACTTTAGGAGCATCTTTAGAACCTTGTTGATTTACATATATACAAGCTTCAGGTCCCATTAAGCCTATATCTGCATCTCCACCTAGTAGGGCACTCATACTTTTATCGGCACCACCGCCATTTGTTAGTTCTATTTTTAGTCCTTGTTCTTCAAAAAAACCTTCTGTAATTGCTACATATAATGGTGCATAAAATATACTATGCGTCACTTCATTTAATCTAATTGTATTTTCATCTTGGCATGAACAAGCAATACCAAAATAGCAAAAAGAGCAAATTAACGCCATCATACAAAAAATTGTAGTAAATTTTTTCATGATTTTCTCCTTATATTAAATATGCCGAAAATGTATTCCGACTTCTATATGATATTCAAAATTACAATAATTTGTTAATTAATTAAAAATAACTAAATTTATTTTTAGCATTGACTTTTTATTTATTTTGTGCTATTATAATTACGAATAATTGATATTTCAAAAGGGGAGTAATATGTACAATTTTTTACTTAGGTCTTTTGTAGATTTTATAACTAATCCTATAGGTATTTCAGCAGTTATCTGTTGTATGTTGGGTATAGCGCTAATATGTTCAGCAAAAAATATAACTAGAGCAGTACGAAAAACAAGTGAAATTAAAGCTAATGATAGAGTTTTTATTTTAAGCGCATTTTTTGGAGTGTTGCTTTTGTGCGTAGGTGTATTTTTAATGTTTTTGATAAACGATTTTACTTTGTAATATATGAAAAAAAGAAAAAAGCTAATTTAATATTAGCTCTTTTCTTTTTTTTAATATTGATTTTTTGTTTGGGATTTAGAAGCTCTTGATGTACTTCTTTGGGAATTTGAATTTTTCATTGAACTACAAGCTCTTTGAGAACTTGAGTTTCTTGTAGCTGTACGACTTGATGAATTTGTAGTCTTTGCAGCTTTTGTGCTTGCGCTTTTTGCTCTTGAATTATTTGTTGTACTTGAAGCTTTTGAGTTCACGCTTCTTCCATTTGTTGTTCTACTATTAGTAGTTCTTGCACTTCTTGTACTAGAATTTCTAGTAGTAGAATTAGTAGTTCTTGCCATTAATTTATCCTCCTTATTGGCAATTCTTTTGCAATATTGCAATATTATTATTAGTAAATATATATAATCTATTCTTACATTTATATGTTAATATTTACCAAATAAAAAAAGCACCTTTGTTGAAGTGAACCCCGAAGGGGTCACTCAAGAAAAAAGGACTTAGGAAGAAATTTTAGATTTCTTCCTATTTTTTAATCTCTTTGTATTGTAAAATTCTATCCAATCTTCAACTAACGCTTGATATTCTTCTATACTTTTGATATTATTATTATACAAAGTCTCTTTTTTGAGAATCCCATGAAAACTCTCCATTGGAGAGTCATCTATTGGAGTGCCTTTTCTGGACATTGAGATTTGTATTCCATTGGATTCGCAAATGGCTTTGTATTCGTAAGATGTGTATTGGAAACCTTGGTCACTGTGAATGATGGTTCCTTTCACATCTTTTCTTTTTGCTATTGCTTCATTTAAGGTGTCTATCACTAATGGGATATTGTTAAATTTAGATATTTTATATGCAACTACTTTTCTGTCATACAGGTCTAGAATTGTAGATAAATACAATCTTTTATTGTTATATATTAAGTAAGTTATGTCAGTAGTCCAAACTTTGTTTGGGCTATCTACATTAAATTGCCTTTTAATGAGATTAGGTTTAACATTTTCTTGTATTCTTTTGTAAGAGATATTAGGTCTTAATTTCTTAATATATTCTGGTTTAAGATTATATTTTTGCATAATCCTAGCTACTTTTTTGTGGTTAAAAGTTACACCATATTTAACCAATAAGCCTTCACAAACTCTGCGATAACCATAAGTTCTTTTGCTTTCTTCAAAGATTTCTTTAATTAGAACATAGTCGTAGTAATCTTTATCTTCACTATTTCGATAACGATAATATGTTCTTTTAGATATATCTAACACAGAGAACATATTTTGCAGTTTGTATCTATATTTATTAGCGTTAATGAAGATTACTTTTTCTCTCGTTGTGCCTTTAGGAAGGCTTGGTAATTTTTTAGTATTTCATATCTTTCTTTGTAGTCTATATTTTCTTCTTTTCGT
>CASFBJ010000002.1 GCA_949292875.1 uncultured Christensenella sp. | reverse complement strand
TCATTTTTGCATAATAGCAATATTCCAGCAATAGTATTTACAAAGATTAAAGTACATATTTTTAGTCCTACACCAATAGGCTCTTTATTTTTCATTTTTTTCAAAATTATTATACTCATTGGTATAACCCATGCTAATGGTGGCAGACATAAAACAACCATCACAATTAGCATACTTAATACATATGACATTTCTTCTGGTGTTGCTCCAATATCAGGCATCATGGAAAAACCGATAAGTGAGATTAGGTACATAAAACCACAAAAAGCAAGTCCTACTATAGTTAATATTAGCAATACTTTTATTGCTATATCTATGCCCTTATTTTTCTCTTTACCCTTTCCAACATTTGCATTTTCCATAGGACAGCCACAATGTGGACAAACTACAGTTTCTTGAAATACTTTTGCACCGCATTTTGTACAATATCTTTCATTATATACCATTTCTTTTGATTTACCTTCTGCGCTAACCATGTTACCGCATTTTACACACATAACTGCTTCATCTAACATTTCCGCACCGCATTTATCACAATACTTCATTATTTTTTCTCCCTTTTCTTTTCTACTATTGTATAAAAAATATCAAAAATTGTCAATACCTATTAAATAAGATATAAAATAATATGAAAATATTTTTAATAGATTTCATAAAAAACAAAAATTTATGTCCAAATTAAATACTTTTGATCTAGCGAAATAGAAAAAAGAAATCTATTTTGTAAAGTTTCTTTGCATAATTGTTTTAATGTAAAAAACTGAATCACAATGTTTTTATTAATATCACTTATAAAATAAAAAAATTAATAAAAAAAGTCCATAAAAGGACTTAATAATTAATCTTCATTTCTGCATAAAAGTAAAATACCTGCAATCATGCTTACAAATAATAAAGTACAGATTTTGAAGCCAACACCAATAGGTTCACCATTATTCATTTTTCTAGATGCTGAAATAGTCATTGGCACAGTCCAGAACAATGGAATAATTGCCAAACCAGAAGAAATACAGCCTAAAATCATAAATATTTTAATTGCTATATCTAATCCCTTATTTCTCTCCTTCTTTTGAACTTCTTGAGTTGTTTCTACTGCGCAACCGCACTTTGTACAAACTACTGCTTCGTCCATCATTTCTGCACCGCATTTGTCACAATACTTCATTTATTTTTCTCCTTTGATTTTTTTAATTATAACGAAAAAATTTTCAATTGTCAATATTTGTTTTCTAATTTACAAAAACACCTAACAAATTATATTTCATTTTCATGCAAATCTAACCTAATGAAATAAAAACTTTTATTTATTTATTATAAAAGCAATAATTAATCCGGTTATAACAAACCATGAAATAACTTTTAAGCATACATATACTCTTTTTCTAATCTTTGCTTTTTTACTTAAGATATAGACATTTGTCTTTTCTTCTTTATTACACTGCGTAATAATATCTATTGCTTTTGTCCCGTCTTTCATAGGATTAAACTTTAAATGAATATAGTTGTTTTCATTTAATGTTATATCAAATCTGCAATCAATAGTTGTATAATTTTTATCATACATTGGTTCAAAAATACCGAAAAAACTAATTAAATAAGATAAAAATGCCCAAATCCACCAAAATCTATTTTCAAGTTCCAAATACCTAAAAACTACTATTTCTACTTTATCTTTTTCAGTACTATAATCTATGTTATAAGGCGAATTTTTATCTAAATTAGTTTTTACAATTTGACCATCAATACATATATAAGGATAAAACTTATAATCTACACCACTTAATTTTATTTTAAGATTTCTCATGACAATACTCCTAACAGTATAATACATATTCCTAATAAAGCAAGCGCAATAATAATAGATGAAATAACTATTCTTGCGACATTTTTTCTTTGGTCGTTTAGTAAAAGCAAAACTAATGACAAAATAGAACACAAAATAGTTCCTGGAATAAAAATATACCAATAATTAAGGAAAAAAGCATTGACACTAACTGAAACATTTAAAATATTCCCTATATACTCTGCAAAATTAGGGACTGCTATAAATATTGTACCAACAGACAAAACAATTATAGCAAAAGCGACAACCGCAACAACAGCAGTTGCCATAAAAGACAACACTGAGCAATAGGATAACAAGAGCAAAACTATAGATAGGTTAAAAAATATTTTACCTAGTCTAACACAAAATGCTCTTATTTTAATGTTATTTGGTACTTTTATATCTTGAGTTTGCATAAATACTCCTCCATTATTCACCCTAATAATATCAAAACAAATTTGATAAGTCAAATATTAGAACAAAATATATAACAATTCAGATATTCATTTTTTAACTTATTAATTTATTAATTTATTGAATTTAATGTAAAAAACATTAAGTAAAATTAATTACCTAATGTTTTTTTATTTTTATTAATTACAAAATTATAAATAAAAGTACTTATAGAAATAACAATCACAACGCCTAAAGCACCTAACAAAAGCAAAACAAAATCATAAACAAATTGATTGGTTGCAAGTCGTAAATTTTCTAATAAAGTTAAATCAGAAAACAAAATATTGCAAAAGTTTGTGTCAAATATATAAGCACAAGGAATAGCAATTATTGCATAGATAAGCAAACAACATAAGCCATATATTATGTGTTCATACTTAGGTTTGTATAGTTTTAAACCTAGTGTCAACATAAAATATAAAATTGCTAAATGATGAAAAAAGAATGTATGCGCTGTTGAAAAAGATGCAAATATACTATCTGTAGCATTACCTATAATTGGTTGCGGAGAAACATAAAAAGCAATAGTTAGAAAAAATCCCCATACAAAGGCAATTGTTTTAAAAATTTCTTGCCATTTCCCTTTCGTAAACTGTGCAAGCGGATACCATACAAAAAAGAAAGAACAAAAATGTAATGGTAATGTCCACCATGTATAACCTTGCACTATATTTATTATTTGCTTAGCAATCTCTAAAACAAATAATAGTACAGCGATAATACTTAAAGGAATATTTTTTATTTTTTCACTTTTATTTTTTAACCATATACTTATTGCTATAGTAATAGCAAGCATACAAATAAATGCTATAGGTAAAACAATAAATTCACTTTGAGTCCACTTAAACATATTTAAAATATACAATTTCCTACATATTTTGTCAATTAATCTAACAAATATATTATATTTACCTATAGTTATAAAAATTTGTTTTTGTTTAACAAATTGTTTCAAGTACTATAAACTTGTTTAATTACTATCATATATTATTATTTAACTACACATTTTTTAGTAGTCTTAATAAAAGAATAAAATCTAATAAGTTTTAATGATTTAAAGTAACAACTAATTATAAAAATATATTGCCGATTATAAATAAAAAAAGCCCTTTAGGGCAATAGCCTTTCGGGCGAAGCGCAAAAACACGCTCATTTATATAATACTAAATTATTATTCATTTGTCAACTTTCTAAAAAAATAATTATTTAAAGATTTTTACCTTTTAACGCTAGAAATTTCCACGAACTATCCATATAGTACACATGATTACTTATAGAAATTGCAGAATTAATATTTTTCAAATTTTGTTTGCCTTTTACTTTTAGGACATGTACTCCATATGCTAAAGCAGAACCGCAAGTTCTTTCAATAGTTTTGACAACATGAGCTAATAACTTTTGATGTAATTTTTTATTTCATTCTTTTACTTTTCTACAATCTTATTGTCTTTGGTAACTATTATACCATTTTCTTTTCTATATTCCTTTAAAAGCATATTCTCAAATTCTTGTTTATTTTCTATTGTCCTTATATTGTTGCTAACTATATCTACAATGTCTCTATTTGCTTTTAATAATTTTGAATATTTATCTGCTTTATCTTGAAACTTTTGTAGCACTTCATCTTTATTTAACTTTTGCAATTTCTCACTGCCTGTCAAAGATAGATATCTCTCTATAGCTTTTGTGATTTCCCTTTCTATTTTCGCTTCTTGTTTTCTTTTAACATTATTGTTAGACTTATATATTATTAGCATACATATATAAGCTTCTAACTCTTTCATATACATTTTTGAAGTTTGAATATATTTTCCATATTGAAACAAATACATACTATACAAAATTTCACTTTCTATTTTAGACATAGACACTGGACTATACATAAATAAGATATATTTAATAAAATCTTTATTATTTTTTAAATATTTAGCCTGTTCATTTAACTTTTTATCTATCTCATCATCCTTATTATTTTTCTTAAACAAATCACAATTCATTAAATTGAAAATGTTTTCCTTAGAATTAAAAATCTTATCAAATTCTAAAACTTTTAATAACGCATATAAGTCAAAATCTCTTACTAACTCTTGCAATTGAATATCTAAACTTTCTATTTCTCTTTTTCTTTTTTCTTCTGTAAAAGTCTCTAATACTCTATGATATTTTTTGACATAAGCATTTTTTATTTGTTTTAAATAAGAAGATTTATCTTTATAATTGCATAAGTACATTTGTCTTATAAAATCAGTCTCAATTTCACTCTCTCTAGGCAATAATGCATTATTTAATTTTATATCATAATCACTAATTTTTACATTATAATTATGCCATAATAACAAACTTTCTTTCTTCTTTCTAATGGTCTCAAATTCTGCAAAAACTACGCCATCCTCATCAATTTTAAAATTTTTCAAAACATATTTTTTTTTGATATAAGGTTTTATAAAACTATTAAAAAATTTTTCTAATTCTTGTACAGACTCGCCGTTTTTATACTTTTCGTAACTTTCTTGAATTAACATATTTTTCTCCTAATTTATACTAAAACTTAAAATATACATTTAGAAAATTTACTTTTCTTTGTTGTTAGTTTTTATATCTTGTAAAGTTGCTTCATTATTACCATAGAAATCTTTTTGCAATTTAGACATATATTTATCTAAATCTATATTATAGAAATATTTATTTATATAATCTAATGTTTCTTCATATATTTTTATAATTTTCTTATAATCTTTCACATCTTGTCCGTGACTAATTATATATGCTTGACAATCAAAATCTTCTATATTATCAGCATGTCCTTTAATATTTGCAATTTGAAAAATCTTTTTATTACATTTAGTTAAACCAGTATTAATTTGTGACACTGCATTTTTAAGGCCTCTTCTATATTCAATTCTATCATTTAGATGCGGAAAATACATTTCATATATTCTTTCATTATTATTTATTTTTTTATCTATTTCTTTAGATGCTCTTAACATATCATATCTCTCTAATATTAGTTTGCTTAGATATATTTTAAACATTTCTTCATCTAATTCATCTAAAGAAATTTTGTCCACAACATCTAAAACTCTACCTTTATATAAAGTTTTAGCAACATCGTCATTATGCCCTGTTGCATTTTTAATGGTATTTAGTATATGAGTTGTGACTTGACTATTTGTTATATTATTTAACTTTTTACTAAAATAATCTTTTATATCATCTTCATATTTATCTCTTGCGAATATAGAGCAACAATTTGGATTATATGCAAGATGTTTTGCGTTAAACAATTTATAAAACTCTAACAATTGAAAAACATTTGATAATGTAATATCTTTTACCATATCTCTGCAATAAGCGGAAACATTTTTTTCAAAATGTAATTTATGTCTTTCTTTTAGATTTGAAACATAGTCATCATTATTATACATAAAATAATTTTTTGCTCTATCTAAAAAATAGACTTCATCTTTTAAATTTTGCATAAACATATATCTAAAGTAATCTCTATTTATTGCATAAGCATCAATATCTCTTTTATCTCTAGATAAAAATTTCATATCAAAATCACCTAAAACAATACTTAAAGTTTCATCTTTTCTTCTTTCAGTACCTCTAAGTATTATTTTTATATAGTCATATCCTTTTTCCGTATAATAATCTACAACGGCAATTTGATTAAATTTCAAACCATGCAATGATAAAATGTACTTTATAGCATCAAAAAACTCACATTTTTCTTTTTCATTTTCATCTTTCATTAGTTCTCTTATATACATATTCCACCTCGCTATTAGTATATCATAAAACATGTAAAAGTCAATATGAAAAAAAGCACAAACCATTGGAGCCTGTTTACTCAAAATGGACCAAATAAAAAAGAGAACGTATTGAAAGAATTTGTCAATATGTTCTTTTTCTTGTAAAATATATATAAGGAGAAATAATATGTATATTGCAAAAAACAAAACAAAACGTTGGTCTATT
>CASFBJ010000001.1 GCA_949292875.1 uncultured Christensenella sp. | reverse complement strand
GATTTAATACATTTACCTACAAGCTTTGCTTGTTTAATAGATATCTAATCATACTTCCTAAATATATGCAGTTGTCAATGTGCAACACTTGATACTCAAGTGCCATATACCTTCCGTATATGCGTTTAAATATTAGCACAGTAGATATACAAAAGTCAACACTTTTTTTAAAAAAAATTGCAATTTTTCTTAATTTTTTCAAGCAGTTTCGTTACACTCTACCGTGTGTTTATGTGTAACCATGCGTATAAAATTTTTTTATTTATTATAAGTAAGATAATTTCTGACTTTTATCAAATAATTTTAGAAAATTATTAAAAAAAGATGGCTTTTGCCACCTAGTTATTCTATAAGCCGAGTTCTGTATTTGATGGTTATCTATCTAGACCAAATATTTCTATTTAGTTCAAGCGATGCTTTTGAAGTGCTAGCGAGCAACCTTAACGCACTTACTTAATCTTGCTTCAGGTGGGGTTTACATTGCATTGTTTGTCTCCAAACAATCGGTAGTCTCTTACACTACCTTTTCACCCTTACTCTTATAAAGAGCGGTTCTTTTCTGTTGCACTTTCCTTAGAGTCGCCTCCACCAGCAGTTAACTGGCACCCTGCTCTATGAAGCTCGGACTTTCCTCACTATATACCATCACGATATATAGCGCAACCATCTGAATAACTTATTAAAAGATATCATATGTTTAATAAAAAGTCAAGCATAGTTTATATTATAATATTCTAATTAAATAGCGATTTTTTTCTTTCTAACATTTCATCAAATCTTTCTATATAATCTTTTATTTGTTTAACATTTGCAATTCTTATTATTTCCCTTGTATTATTATTTATTCTTTTAGAAATAGCACCTGCGCCACAAGCTATTATACTTTTCAAGTCTTCCATACTATATATATTGAACCTACATTCTTTACCAGTTTTAGCATAACCTACATTTTCAAATGCGCCTAACATATATTTTTGCTTATATAAATAATAAGGATTATAAGAGTTATCACATAATAAATTATATGAATAGTTTAACATCTTTTCTACTTCTTGTTCATCTACAAGTTTTACATTATTCATACTTTTAATTAAACCAGCATTTTTAATAGATAAAGTATGAATAGTGATATTATCAGGATTTAATTTTACAGCCATATCTATACTTCTTTTAAAATCTTCAAAATTTTCATTAGGCAATCCAGCAATCAAATCCATATTAATAATAAAATCATATTTTCTAGCTAGTTTATACGCATCTAATACCTGTTCTATTGTATGATTTCTTCCTATGTATTTTAAAGTGAAATCATTAAATGTTTGAGGATTTATACAAATTCTATTTACTTTATATTTACTTAAAACATCTAATTTTTCCTTAGTTATAGTATCAGCTCTACCACATTCAACAGTTATTTCATTAACATTAAGTTCTTGAATTGCAATTAATATATCTTCTAACTGCGAAGAAGATAAAATGCTTGGAGTACCACCGCCTACATATACACTATCTATTTTTATTTTATTAAGCTTTATTCTTTCAATGGTAAATTTAATTTCTTTCAACAATTTTTCCACATACACATCTATATATTCTATTGCATGCTTAAAATCTGTAGATACAAAGCTACAATAAATACATCTTGTTGGACAAATAGGAATATGTATATATAGGCATTGAGTATTATCTTTTTTTATAACACTAAGTTGATTTTTTACAATTTTTCCCAATAATTTCCATTTATTATCAGATATAAAAAACTCTTCTCCCACTTTTTTTAAAGCATTTTCAAAATCTTCACCCTGTTCTAACTTTTCGTATACAAGTCTTGCGGGTCTAATTCCTGTTAATGAACCCCATGCTAAATCTTTACCAAAATAATTAGATAAAGCACGATATAGAAAAGATTTTATAACTCTTTTATATTCTCTATTATAAAATAATAAATCTTTATCTTTTTGAATAATATCATGTTCAAAAGAATATAGCTTATTATCTATATAAATTTTAATAAATCCTTTTTTATTGTCATTTGAAGAAATAATTTTTATATTTGTCTTTAAATCTACATCAAAAAGTTTTACCAAATCTAACAAATCATTTTCATATTCTTTTATTTCTTCACAAACGACAAACATTCTAATCACCCTTCATAACTCTCTCAAAAACTTTTAATTTATTCAACATCTTTTCATTATAAACTTTATCTGTTTTATAAATTTTAAAACTATCTCTATCATAAGCAATGCACTCTAAATCTATCAAAATATTAAAAGCTACAATAAAATCTTCAAATTTTATACCAAATTTGTTAATAAATTTTTTAAACAAGTATATTTCATCAAATATTTCATCTTTTATAGATATTAAAATATTGTAAACATTACTTATTATATCATATTTAACTTTATAGTCAAATTTTTCTTGTTTGAATAAATTTGCATAAATTTTCATATTTGGATATTTAATATTTAAATAACCCAATAAAGATGTGCTAAAAACTGGTTCAATAAATACAATTTCATTAAAATTTTCTAAATTATTAAAACTTAAAGGAGATATAAGTAATGCTTTATTACAAACATTACTGCTAATGTAAAGATAATTTACTACATCAAATTTATAATTAATATCTGCATTAAAATAAGAAATAAAAATAGTTTTTTTATTATTTTCTCTATAATCTTCTAGTCTACTACAGTTAAATTTAAATGCTTTTTGATAATTATCTTGAAGTATATATGCTCCCTTTGCTATATCTTGATTAAATTGTTTATAATCATTACAAAAATAGTCTTTTATATTTATTTTTATCAAAGGTTTACGCATATAAAACTCTAAATTAGCATTAAAATATATTTCTTTATTTGCATTATAACTAAGAGTATAAATATCTTTTGAATGATTAAAAAATAATGCGTTAAAACCTTTAAATTCAATTAATAAATGTTGCATATGCTTTTTCATTGGTGAGCAAACCAAAGAATTAGTTTGCATAGCAAAAACCGGCTCAGGATTTGCAACTCCAAAAGGTTCTAGTAAATCTAACTTTTTTATAAAATTTAAATCTAATTCATTTTCTTCTATAAATATTTCATATTTAGGTATAATAATTTCTTTATTCTCTAAGTCTTTTAGTTCATTATCCATTAATGCACAAAAGGATTCAAATTTTTCTTCTAAAATACTTACCCCACAAGCATACTTATGTCCGCCAAAATTTTCTAAAACATTAGCACAATTATTAACCGCACTAAGTAAATCTATATTACCTACACTCCTACCAGAACCTACATACATATTTAGTCTTTCATCATAACCAAACAATATTACTGGTTTATGAAATTTTTCTACAACTTTAGAACAAACTATTCCAAGTACACCACATTCCCAATTTTTATCTTTTAATATGATAATATTTTTATCTTCTTTACTATTTGATAATATATTTATAATAGATTCATAAATAATATTGCATAAATTTTGCCTAGTATCATTCATACTTATTACTTTATTATATAAATCTTTTATCTCTGCAACATTATTTGATAAGTATAACTTGAGAGATATACTTGCATCACCCATTCTTCCAGTGGCATTAATTTTTGGTGCTATTTTAAACGATATATCTTTCGCTGTTGGAATACCTATGATTTTATTTTGTTTGAATAAATACTGTAGACCTTGAGGACAATACTCTTTAAAATTTTTTAAACCTTCTTTTACTATGTATCTATTTTCATCTACTAACTCTACAATGTCAGAAATAGTGGAAATGGCACACACAGTCATATATTTTTTACAAGATTCAAAATTCGATAAAGCGTAAACTAACTTTAATGCCATACCTGCACCACATAGATAATGAAAAGGATAATTTTGATTTTTTATTTTGCAATCTATCTTTAAACAATCTGGTAAACATTCTGCAGGTTCATGATGATCAGTTATAATTATATCTATACCTAATTTTTTAAGATATTCTACTTCTTCTACGCATGTAATACCACAATCTACTGTTATAATAAGATTAGGATTATACAAATCTTTTACTTTATCTATACTTGATATAGTTAAACCATAACCATCTTGATATCTACTAGGTAAAAAATAATCTACTTTCAACCCTTTTTCTTCAAAAAATTTACATAAAATATAAGTAGCACCTATTCCATCTACATCATAATCACCAAATATGCAAATTTTTTCATTGTTTGCAATAGCGTAATTAATTCTATTTACTATTTTTTCCATATCAGGAAAAAGAAAAGGATCATGAAAAAGCTTTTCATTAGGATATAGATAATTATCAATATCTGTTTCATTTGTATATCCTAAATGATAAATATAATTTGCAATTTTATATGGCAACTTAAACTTATTCTGCATATATTTAACGCTATCATTTAAAGTTTCTAAATAAGCTTTTTCATATTTCATAATTACCTCATATACAAAAATAGCCTTAAAAAAGGCTAATTTTAATCTTTATTAATTTTCTTTTTATTCATAACAGCCCATAAAGGAGATGCTACAAATATAGCAGAGTATATACTAGCTACTAAACCTATAGTAATAGGCAATACAAATGTAGTTATTCCACTTATACCAATGAACAATAAACCAAAAATTACAACAAAGGTGGTTAATGTTGTAATTATTGTTCTTGTTAAGCTTTGCTTAATAGATACATTTGTTATATCACTTATACTTGCTCCAGGCATAAGTTTTAGATTTTCTCTAATTCTGTCAAAAATAACAACATTATTATTTATACTATAACCAATAATTGTAATCAATGCAGCTATAAATGTACTACTTATTTCCAAATTAAATATAAGCATAAATGCAATCATTATAAATACATCATGCAACAAACTTATTATTGAACAAACACCAAATAATACTTGTTTAAATCTTAATGCTAGATATATAACTATAAGAACAACTGCTATAGATACTGCTAGTAATGCATTTAATAATAAAGATGCAGATGCAGACGCAGAAATCCTATTATCATTTGTTACTTTAAAATCTACATATTTTTCTTCAAGGGCTTTAACAAAATCTTCAGTTATAGTAGCCATTTCTTCACTAGACTTGCCTGGAATATCTTGGTATCTTACTTGTATTTTTGTACTAGCACCTTCACCCATTCTTTGGTCAAGAGCAAGTTTTAAACCAAATTCAGCCATAACATCTTCAATTTCATTAACTCTCTCATCATATATTTTTTGATTAGAAATCTCTTCGCCAAATTGTACACTTACCGCTGTACCACCTGTAAAATCTATGCCAAAATTTACGCCTTGCACAAAAAGCATTATTAATCCTAAAACTATTATGGCAATAGGAGCAATTAAATAATATTTACAATTTTTTACTAAATCATGTTTCCAATTTTTCATGTTATCTATTAGCTTCATTTGCTTTTTCCTCCCTTACTAGTCCTGCCCTTTTAGGATTTTTTGCATTTAAAGCTAGATATATTTTAAGTAGTCCTCTTTGAACAACTAAAGATGTGAACAAAGATACACATATACCTATTAGTAATACAATAGCAAAACCTTTAATTGTACCTGTTCCTAATATTGCAAGAACAACTGCTGCTATCAAAGTAGTAATTTGACCATCTAAAATTGCATTTACAGATCTCTTAAAACCATCATTGAAAGCATTATGCATTTTCTTACCTGAAGCATACTCTTCTTTTATTCTTTCAAATATAATTACACTTCCGTCTACTGCCATACCTAAACTTAATATTATACCTGCTATACCTGGTAGTGTTAGTTGAACATAAGGCACAGCCATTAGGAAGAATATCATTAAAACAGCATTTATAATTAATGCTAAAGAAGCTAGTAATCCCAAATCTTTATACAATAGAACTATAACTATAAGCATTATAGCAAGTCCAATCAAGCCAGCAATTAAACTTTTTGTAATTGCCCCATCACTTAATGTTGCAGAAACCACTTCGCTAGAACTAAGACTTAACGAAACAGAGTAAGTACCGCTAAGAATCTGTAAAGCAAAAGCTTCAGCAGACTCTTGGTCATAACTACCTGAAATAAATGTAGTTCCACCTGAAATCACTGATTGGACTGCAGGTTGTGAAATAAGTTCTCCATCAAGGTAAATATATATAGGAGCATTGTTATTGTTATAGGCTTTCTCAGTCATTTCAGCAAAAATAACTGTTCCTGCTGAATTAAACTTTATAGAAACTCCCCACTCTCCTTGTTGATAACCTGCTTCTACAGATTGTACATGACTACCTGTAAGTTTTGCTTCTTTGTCGTCCTGATTTTCTTTAAATTCTAAAAGTGCTGGCTCTCCTATCATATCTAACAAGACCTTACTATTATCAACATCGGGAACTTCTACACGAATTTGATTTGTTCCTTGTCTTGTAACAACAGCTTCAGTGTAACCTTTACTTGTTAAAAGTTCGCCCAACCTTAAAACTGTAGCATCTATTTTATCATCTAAAGAGCCTTCCATTCCCTCTATTTCGCTACAATCATATACTGCAACAACTCCACCTTTTAAATCTAAACCTAATTTTATGGAATTAGCAAAACCATTAAAGTCATAAGTAGTACCTAATATTGGAAAAGAAAAAATAGATAAACATATACCTATAATGGTAACTAATATAATAAAAATCAATCTTTTAATAGCTGTTTTCTTATTCATGATTACCTTAACCTTATAAAAATAGTCTTTTTTAGTATACAATGATTTAAAAATTAAGTCAATAAAAATAATAGTTTTGAATATAATTTTTAATAATTATATCCATATAATACAAACTTAATCTTTGTTAAAATATTTTTTATATAAAATGTACATCTAATTGACAAGTTTTCTCTATATTTTCTTCATTGTCATATATAGTAAATTTGATTACTATACTATAACCCGCCATAATTGTATTTATATCTAGTAAAACAATTATTAAATCAACATTTAATTCAACAGAAAACACTTTGCTGTCAATACAAGATACCTTTAACGTTTCTTTTTCAAGTGAGTCATCTAAAATTTTAAAACCTATGTACAATAAACCACTTGATGATATATTTTTTAATTCAATATCTAAATCTTGTAATACTTCGCCATTTTCATCATAAATATTGAAGCTATTACTTTTAATTAACACATTTACATAAACAAAATATACATAATTACCAACACTAATTCTAACCTTATAAAGACCTTCTTTAGTCGCAATGAAAATTCCATTATCACTAATTGTTGCATCCATATTTTTGCTATCTACAATTTCATAACTAATATCGTACACAGCAAACTCACTAGTAATAATGCTTGATTCAACAACAGACAAATCTACTTCTTCATTTACATAAACTTTATATTCACTTTGTGAAGAATGTGCGCTTTCTATAGGTATATTTATTATGGTAATATTTTTAGTTTCAACTAATTCACCAGAAATATATACACCAATCTTATATTCTCCAACTTTTAAAGCCAAAAGTTTTAATTTATCAATTTGCACACCATTTTCTTCGCCTTGAATAAGCATTATATAACTTTCTTCATTTACTAAATCATATGATTGCTCAATATTTAAAATTAAAGTATTTGGATAAAGTTCTGTATAAACATTATTTTTTGTTACATATAAAGGATTTTCATCCGTATTGATATTAAAATTATATCTTAAATAATCACTATCTTGTTCTAGTTTTATATTTGTAGAAAAATTTTTACTTTCTTGTAAATCATTGCTTAATTTGATAGTAAAAATAAATTCATCAGATAAGACATTATCTAGTGAAACATTTTTGAGTATATAATTACCTTCCTCATCAAAAACAGCATCAGTAAATAAAATATTTTCATTGTTTTGCAAAGATATATCACCTAATGATAAATCAAACCCATTTGCAGAAATAGTTATATCAAAATTATTTATTCCTTTTGATTTTATGTTATAATTTAAATCTAAACTGTCAGGAAGAACCTTTACTTTAAAGGTTTCTACAAGCGGAAACGAAATTGATTCATAATCAGTACCTATCACATCAAAATTAGGCATTATACTTATTTTCACTTCTACTTCTTTAATATAACTTAGCGCTTTTATTTTAAAGTTTTTATTATCTAAACTAATGCAACTAGAATTACAAATATAATCTATATCCCACTGCTCATAATTTATAGTTTTAACAAAATCAGATATATCCCTAACTTCATTTTCATACATACATAAATCTTGACAATCAAATATGACAAATTTAATGTCATCATTATCATTCACATCAGAATTATTTTCGCTTGAGCCATCTTCTTTTGACTCAGTTTCTTTTCCTGTATTCCATAAATCAAAAGTAACAAAAGCTACAACAAAAGTTAAAATTATTAAAAACACGCAACTAAATATTATCTTCGCTTTCATTTAACTATCCAACCTCTCAAGTTCAATAAAAACTTTTGCTGTTGCAACAGTATCATTTAAAGCTCTATGAGCATCAACCAAAATTATGTTAAAATATTCAGTAAGCGTTTTCAATTTATAATTTTTTAAGCCTTTAACTTTTTGCCTAGCTAAAGCAAGCGTGTCTTCAACTTCATTGTCAAAATTATATCTATTTTTATTTGCATGATATCGTAAAAATGAAGTATCAAATGATGCATTATGCGCCACTAGAACAGTGCCTCTAGTAAACTTATAAAAATCTGGTAAAACTTCTTCTAATGCTGGAGCAAATACAACCATATCATTAGATATTCCTGTAATATTAGTTATTTCTTCAGGGATGTCCTGACTAGGTCTAATAAGTGTTGAAAAAGTTTGCACTATTTCACCATTTACAATTTTAACAGCACCTATTTCTATAATTTCGCATCTTTCAGGTTCTAACCCTGTCGTTTCAAGGTCAAATACTACATATTCTTTATTTAACATATTTTCCGGAGCTTTCTTTTGCATACTAAAAATATTTATTTGTTCTTGCTCTATGTAGTCTTTTGGCGAAATTATTTTATAATTTTCATTAACTTCTTTTATATATTCTATATTATCATGCATTTCTTCTTTAGTTTCTTCTTTTTTTATTTCAGGCAACTTACAAAAGGCTAATTCTTTTACTTTTATAGAAAATTTTTCATTGTACTTATTAACATCGCATTTAACTATAATATCTTGTCCATCTTCAAATTTTACATCTTGTTTTTCTAAAAAATATTTAGGAGGAAAAATAACTGCGCTTATTTTGCCAGTGTCGTCAATTAAATCAAAATTATACCTTATTTTCTCTTCAGCATTCTCTTCACTATTTTTTGGTTTATAAAAACTTTCTCTAAAAAATCTTATCGTACCCGCCACTTGTATATCTGAACATTCTTTGCAAATAGAAGATATTTTTTGAGCAATATTAGTTATATGTTTACCAAATACCATTTGAACATCTTCAACATTATATGTAATATCTTGAAAACAACATTCATCAACATTTTCTAAGAGCAATTCTTCTCTTTTAGATAAAATGTTAGAACATTCACTTGCATCTTTTTGTACAATATTCAAATATAGTGAATCAAAAAAATTGTTTTCTAACATTGATGCAACTTCATTTTTAATTGAGCATAAGTCATTGTAATCTATTGACCTATTTAGATATATGTTAAAATATTTTAGATTTTTTACCTCTTTAATCTCGCAATTGGAAAAAAGGTTGACATCTCCTACTTTATATTTAGATAAATAATTTTTTATTTCATCTATAATTTCTTGTTCATTTTTAGATTCCTTGATATATATATCATAATTTATTTCAAGATTAATAAGCTTTTTAATGCTTAAAATTAAAGCATTTTTTTCTTCATTCTCAATATTATATTTGCTTAAAATTTCTATTCTCAATGTATTAGATTGCTCAATATATTTACAATTTAATAGTTTATAATCATCATTAATAATCTTATTTATCTCATATTCTTTATCATAAGTATTTAACATTGTTTAACCTTCATTTAATAAAATAGTAAGTGAAAAATATCTATAAAAATAACAAAAGCAAAAAGTACTAAAAGTCCTATACCATGAATGTATCCCTCTACTTTTCTATTTACTGTTTTTTTAGTAATCCATTCATATAGTACAAAACACATTCTAGCACCATCAAGAGCTGGGAATGGCAACCAGTTAAACACAGCTAGATTTATAGAAATTAATGGAAATAATATCAGTAAATTTAACCAACTATATTGGGTATAGGTTGCTATTGAAGATATGGTAGTAATAGGTCCTCCCAAACTTTCTAAACCCATTTGACCAGAAATAAGCATCCATAAAATAATTAAAATTTTCCAAGCCCATTCAAATGTGAAAGGAACACAATAAACTAAAGCTTCAACAAAACTATACTTGTAATTTTGTAAAGAAACACCTAGATAATTAGTAAATAATTCGTTTTCTTCAATATTATATACATACGAAAGATTTTCATATGTAAAAACAAAATATTTCTTATCATTTTGAGTTTTTTCTTCTATCTGTATATTTTCACCAGCTTGATTAGTAACTGTAGGTGTAGAAAAAGTATAATCAATTATAATAAACTTTTCATCGCTTAAAATGTATTTTTTACTTGTAGATGTTATATCTTCGCCTACTATTTCTCTACCTTTTTGTATAACAATTTCAATCATTTCACCATTTCTTTTTACAGTTAATGGTATATCTTCACCCGGAGCATATTCTTCTATCATGGTAATAAAATATTTATCATAAACAAAATTTGTATCTTCACCATTTACTTGATAAATTATATCACCCTCTTGTAATTGAACAGCGTTAGTTTCACTAGCAACTTTTTCAACATTTGTAACTTGTACTAAGTCTGCATAACCCAAACTTACAAGTAATATGAATGACATGATAATAGCTGAAATAAAGTTAAAAAATGCTCCACTAAATAAAACAAGCAATCTTTTCCAAGGAGCCATGGAATTAAAAGAACCTTCTACTTCGCTATCAGCATCTTCGCCCTCAAAAGCACAAAATCCGCCTAATGGTACAAGTCTAATAGTGAAAAGCATTCCACTTTTTGTTGTTCTCTTGTATAATACTTTACCAAAACCTATAGCAAATTCATTTATTTTAAAACCCAATTTTTTACCGACAATAAAGTGACCAAACTCATGAATTGTTATCATAACCATAAGGATTAGTAAAGCTATAAAAATATAAAAAATGTATTGTAAAACATCTACAAATGATAAACACAAAAAACTTACATTCATACTACACCCTTTTATACGCAAATAGTTTTTACCAGTCGGTAAAAACTAAAATTTTACAATATGATTAGGAAAAATATTAAAACCCATATAGCATTAAAACTTAACCCATCACATCTATCCATTATTCCACCATGTCCAGGTAACAATTTGCCCGTATCTTTTACTCCTGCTCTACGCTTTAACAAGGATTCAAACAAATCTCCTGCTTGAGTAAATATTGAAGCTACAAGACCAAATACAATGACAGTAAAATAATTTAATCCAATATCGTTTAAAATATTTGATAATGTGAAATCTGTACACATTATTACATATGCAATAACCGAAAATAATATGCTACCAAGTATTCCCCCTATTGCACCGCTAATAGTTTTATTTTTGCTTATATTAGGACAAAGTTTTTTGCCTTTTATTAAACTACCAACATAAAAAGCACATGTATCACTCATAATTGTTGTTGCAAACCATGCAATAAGAATAATGAGTCCTAAATCATAATTGTCAAATAATGCAACATTGGAAAGTTCTGAACTAAAACTTGTAATATGATTGAAAATGATAGCAATTAGAAGCAAGAAAGAAGGATAAATAAAACCAAAAGCTGTAGAAACTGTCGCTTTTAAACAAAAATCATTTTTAGAGCCCTCAAAATTTGCAAGTTCCATCATTACTCGTGTTCTCTTTTTTGATATTATTAAATACAAATACACAACCAAGCTTGCAAGAACAAGTAATGCAATCATCCCTAATAAAATGTATACAAGTTGCAAATTAAAGCTTATACTTAAAAGAAGCCACAAATATGCAAATGCTGGAAATAATACATTTGCAAAAACTATATTATTTTTACCAGATTTTTGCAAAATTTTTGCTATTTCCATTGATGCAAAAACACTTAGTACTCCTATACAAACATCTAGCACATATAGGCTAGCTTCACGAAGTAATAAAACTATCACTAAAGCGATTGCAATAACTAAACCAGTTAATATTCTTTTCATAAAACTTAATCTCCTCTAGGCGAGTTTTCCATATCTCCTATCTCTTCCCTGATATTCAATAAGTACCTTATATAAATCTTTTTCTTTAAAATCTGGCCAATATTTTTTTGGGAAAAACAATTCACTATAAGCCATTTGATATAACATAAAATTAGAAATCCTTATCTCTCCACTTGTTCTAATAACTATATCGGGATCAGGTAACTTACATGTATATAAAGCTTGCTCAAAATCTTGTTTTGTAACTTCTTCTTTTCCACTTTTAATTAGTGAATTACAAGCTCTAACAATTTCATCTCTTCCACCATAATTAATAGCAAAATTGACTATCATTCCATCGTTATCTTGCGTTTCTGTTACTGCCTTTGAAATTATTTCTTGCATTTCACTATCTAACTTTGATACTTCTCCAATTACATGTATTCTATAGTTCTTTTCCTTATATTCACTAAGTGTTTTCTCAAACATATCTTTTGCTAATTGAAAAATATAGTCAACCTCATCTTTTGGTCTTGCCCAGTTTTCAGTAGAAAAAATAAAGAATGATGCAACTTTAATGCCAAATTTTGAACAACTATCTATAATTTTTTTTATTGCATCAACACCGCATTTATGACCATAATTTCTAGGCATACCATATTTTTTAGCCCATCTTCCATTTCCGTCAACTATAAACGCAATATGCGTAGGAATCTTAGAAAAAGATTTTTGTTTTTTTGATAATATACTCATTTTAAACCTCTATCTTAAATTTTGAAACTGTAATCTCTATAAGATTATTTTTCATACGCATATTTGTTACAAAAAATTCTGTACATTCATCTTGAGAATAAGAATTAATTATTATTTCATATTCTAAATTATTTTTTTTACAATATTCTATAACTTGCGATAATGGTAAGCCTATAAAGTTTTGCATTATATTTCCATAATTTCCTTTTCTTTATCTGCATAAGCATTATCAAGACTTGCGATATTTTTATCTAAAATATCTTGAATTTGTTTTTCATATTTTCCAAATTCGTCTTCAGAAATTAAGCCCTCTTTTTTGAGTTTCTTAATATTGTCCATACAATCTCTTCTAGCATTTCTCATTTGCACTTTTTGATTTTCTGTCAACTGTTTTGCTTTTTTACATAGTTCCTTTCTTCTTTCTTCAGTAAGTATTGGGAAAACTAATCTAATAATCTTACCATCGTCTATAGGATTAATGCCTATGTCGCTCTGCTGAATAGCACTTATTACATCTTTTAAAATTGAAGTATCCCAAACAGATATTAAAAGCATCCTAGCCTCTGGTACTGAGATATTTGCTAGTTGATTAATAGGTGTAAGATTACCATAATAATCTACTTTTATTTTATCCAAAATATGCGGATTTGCTCTTCCTGCTCTAATATTAATAAACTCATTATACAAATAATTATACATTTTTTTCAAATTTTCTTCCATATCTTGTATATAATCTTGTGCTTCAAATAAATCTTCCATTTTAACTCCCTTTTTAAATATAAAAAATCAAATTCATTATAGCAAAACAAACAAAGAAAAGCAACAATATAACATATTTTCTATTATAAATATTTACCAATATAAACATATATATGCCAATATATATTAAAATTGCTAAAATAAAAAGAACCTTTTGGTTCTCTTTACTAATTAAATGATTATTTCATTTGCTCCATAACTTCTTCAGCAAAATTATTTGCTCTTTTCTCTAGTCCTTCACCTAATTCGTATCTTACAAATCTTCTTATTGAGATTTTTTCACCTAATTTTAGTGTCAACTCATTTAAACAATCATTTACTGAATGGTCAGGGTCTTTTACAAATGGTTGTTTCAAAAGACAAACTTCATTCAAAAACTTAGCTATCTTGCCTTCTACAATTTTTTCAATAACAGCATCAGGTTTGCCTTCGTTTTTGCAAGCGATAGTAGCGATTTCCCTTTCTTTTTCTATAATACTAGCTGGAACATCTTCAACAGAAACATATTGAGGATTAGCAGCAGCTATGTGCATAGCTATATCCTTACCAAATTGAATAAAGCTCTCTTCTCTAGCAACAAAATCAGTCTCACAATTAACTTCTAAAAGTACTCCAATTCTGCCACCTAAATGAATATATGAAAATATTGAACCTTCAGCTGCGATTCTACCAGATTTTTTAGCTGCAGCAGCCATTCCTTTTTCTCTTAAAAATTCTATAGCTTTTTCCATATCTCCATTAGTTTCTTGAAGTGCTTTTTTGCAATCCATCATACCAACGCCTGTTCTATTTCTTAATTCTTGAATATCTTGAACTGTAAACATAATATATCTCCAATTACTATTCTTCTATATTTTCTTGAACTTGAGCTTCTTCAGTTTGCTCTTTTTCTTCTTCTTTTATAAGTTCTTCATCATTTACACGAACAACTTCTCCGCCTTTACCTTCAATAACAGCATCAGCGATTGCACCTGCAATTAACTTAACAGCTCTTATAGCATCATCATTGCCAGGTATGCACAAATCTACATCTTCAGGATTACAATTTGTATCAATTAAACCTACTGTTGGTATACCTAAAAGTTTTGCTTCATGAACACAAATATGCTCTTTTTCTGTATCTACAACAAATATAACTCCAGGTAAAGTTTTCATTTCTTTAATTCCACCCAAAGCATTTTCCAACTTATCTCTCTCTGTCAAAAGTTTAGAAACTTCTTTCTTTGTAAGTACAGCCATTTCACCATTTTGTTCCATTTTATTTAAACGGTTTAATCTTTCTATACTACTTCTTATAGTTTTAAAGTTAGTCAATGTTCCGCCAAGCCATCTCGTATTTACATAATACATTCCGCATCTTTCAGCTTCTTCTTTTATAGAATCTTGTGCTTGCTTTTTAGAACCTACAAACAAAACATTTTTTCCGCTTGCTACGATGCTTTTAACAAACTCGTAAGCCTTTTCAACTTGAGCTGCGGTACTCTCTAAGTTTATAATATGGATATCATTGCGTTCTTGAAAAATGTATTTTGCCATTTTTGGATTCCATCTCTTAGTAGGATGTCCAAAATGAACGCCTGCTTCCAAAAGTTGTTTCATAGAAATAACAGACATTTTTTTAATCCTCCTCTTGTTTATTGTCCTCCCCATTGCTTCAAACTCATATCATCAACCTTAAAAGGCAACATTGATACAATAACAAATGGGTGTGTATTTTATGAACGAAGTTATAATAGCATATTATAAAAAAAAATGCAATATATTTTTGCATTTAATTTTATTTTTTTAATCATTATTTTTACAACTCAAAATATAAATGTTGTCTTTTTTTAAACTAATATTTGCCTTATTAAACTCAAGGTCAAATTTTTTTATTAAATTGGCAGAATTTTTACTTTTTTCTTCAACTAATGTAGTTTTTTGCATATTGTTTTCATTGAAAAAAGCTACTATAAAACAATCTACGAGTTCCAAATAGTTAAGATTTTGGATATTTAATTTTTCTTTTTCTATTTTGGATAGCATAATATTACAGATGTTTTTGAATGAAATAGTAAAGAAAAAGTCTTCTACACCTTGTGAATGTTTAATAATTATTAAATCTTGTATAGCATCACATATGGAATTAGCTAATTTTTTTGAAAATTTTGATATTTGCCTTATTTCATCTAAACCTAATATTTCATAAATATTTTCTTTGTAAAAGATTGAAATCTTTTTCTTATCATATCTTTGATTTAATATAAGTTTTTTCATTGCAACAAATTTATTTTTTTCATTATCACTTCTAAACAAACAATCTTCACATTGCCACAATATATTGTTTGGACAATTTGTTTTGTGTAATAACTTTTCTAATAAATCGTTAAATTGTAAATAATCACAATTTTCAAATAGCAATCTAATTAAACCTTTTGTATCAAAATTTTCAAAGCTTGACGCATCATTTTGTGTAAAATCTACAACACTGTCTATTCTTTCTCTTGCTAAACGCCTATTGAATTTTATAGGATAATTGCGTTTAATACCTTTTTCTTCATCTTTTTTAATTAAATACAAGTAAGGATTATCTCTATCAATTACTTCTAACAAACTTTCTACAGACAGCACACCTATGTATTCTTCATTCAAATTTTTAAATTTTACTAAATTTGACAACAATAAATCTATGTTGAAATTTTTATCAAAAAGAACTTGATTCATTTTATTCACTTGAGATAAAGAATAAAATGTTGGTTTATTTTCGCCTTCCAAATTTTGAATTAATTTTTTTATTTTATGTGCCAACTTAAAATTATTAGAGTGTATACTATTTTGATATAACATTAAGGCAACTGAGGAACTCCATTTTAAAGATAATGATTTTAAATAATATTTTTGAGCTAAATCAAAATTTGATAATTTAAATTGAATAAGTCCCAACAATGAGACATCAATCATTTTTGAATAAGCATTTTTTGAATCACTACATTGTACAATATTAAAGAAATAAGCAGATTGAAGTAGTTTGCCTTGATTAAATAAATCACAAGCTTTTTTTAAATATGGGAATACACAATCTTCCAAATTTATAATTTCAGCAGGTCCATTATTTTCTTGCGATTTAATATTTTTTTCCTTTTTATATTTTTCAAAATCTACTTCATATATAATCATATTGTACTCCAAATTTTAATTCAAATCTTCTCTGTTTAGTATTATATCTTTATTACAAAAATCACAATGAGCTTTTATTTCATCATTTTCATCATATAGTGTTTCTAGTTCTTCTTTTTTCATGCTTCTTAGTATTGTTTTAACTTTGTATTTTGAACATGAGCACTTAAATTTCGGTTCTAAATCACATTGTAGACTTATAGCATCAGGAAAATTTTTATGAATAAAATCTTCTATAGTTTCTTCTTTCATTTCTTTACTAAAGTCTTTTATATTTTCTATTACTTTCTCTACATATGCAATGTCTTCTTCTTCTGCATTAGGCATTATTTCTATTAGTATGCCTCTAGCCACTATACACTTATTATTAGGGCCCACCAACACCCCTAAAGCTATAGCACAAGGTTGTTGCAAACTAATATAATAATATTGTACAAAGTCTTCAGCAATTTCACCTGACACTAAATCAACTTCACCAGAATAAGGATATCCAAACCCTAAGTCCATTACAACCTTTAATTTGCCTTTAGTACCTACAGCTCCAGAAACATTTAATTTCCCATCTTGCTTTAATTCCAAATTAACTAAAGGATTTTGAATATATCCTTTTACATTAGCTCCTTTTTTTGCAACACAAATTATTTTACCTACAGGACCGCCACCATCAATTATGCTTGTTATATTTGCATTATCGTGAGAAAGTTTTGCCGACATTAGTACAGACATTGTTAAGCATCTACCTAAAACTGCAGTTGTTGTTGGCGTAAGTTTGTGTATTTTAATCGCTTTATTAACTAATTCTGTAGTACTCGCAGTTGTAATAAGCACTTTTTCATCTCTAACAAACCATTTCTCTACTTTATCCTTAATCTTTGTCATAACTATTCCTTTATTATAATTCTTCTACACATTTCACAATCAATTCTCTTATCATCTTTACTTAATTGAGATGTTGAAAGCTTTTGCATACAACCGCCACAACATTCATTATTATAAAGCTTAACATATACTGGCATTATGTTATCTTTTTTATATTTTTCATATTCATTCATAATAGCAGAATCTATGTTTTTACTTAATTCTTTTTTGTCATTTTCCAATTTTTGTATCGCACGCAACTCATTTTTCTCAAAATTTTCTTGTGCTTCCTTTGCATTTTTATAATTAATCTTTATAATTTTTGCATTTTTCTTAAGTTCATCAAATTTTTTATTTACAATTTCTACATCCTTTTGTAATTTAACCAATTTTTTTAGTAAATTATTTAATCTTGTAGAAACTTCCATTTCTTTGCTTACAAAAATTTCTTTTGTAATTTTGTTTTCATTGTATTGACTCTCTAAAGATTCCATCTCATTTTTTTCATTGTTTATAGAATTTTTAACATCATTTATTTGATTTAAAAGAATATTTGCTTCTTTTTCCATAGCATCTTTATCTCTTTGGATATCTTTATTTTTTTGCACCATAGTAGATATTATTTTTTTGTACTCTGTAGTTTGCATTCTCTTTTTTATTTTAAATATTTCCATATCGCATTCTTGATACTTAAATATATTTTCGTACATATTATTCTCCTTTCAACTCATCTGCCATATATTTCAATCTAGCATAAATATCGTATTTAATGTTACATTGTAGCATATTATTCATATTTTTTGCAAGTATTCTTTCCGCTATCATTAGCTTATTTTTTAAATAGTTATAATAAACGCTATCTTTTTCATCTTGCTTTACAAATCCAATATAAATATTTTTTTCTTCATACATAACTTTATCAATATTTAATTTTGCTACTATTATGCTATAAAATTTATTTGATTGTTTTATAATTCTTTCACATAATACCATATAATTATTTTCTATAAGATATTTTCTAAGTTTTTCTTCATTAGTTGCTGGTTGTAAAACAAAAGTAGCATTTACAGACTTATTTTTGCTTATTATGTTTTTTATTGTTTCTGCACCAAGTCCACAAATTGCTACTGTACATTCTATATTTTGTACTAAATCAGGTAATCCATCTTCGCAAACAAAATCTACTAATGAAGATGAAACTTTTAAACGCTTAAAATTATCTTGCGCTTTTTTCAAGTTTAATTTTGATATATCTGTGAAAATTACTTTTTTAGTAAGTTTTAACTGTATACAATGTATACCTAATTTACCATGGTCACAACCAACATCAAATAGCACATTACAAGGTTTTATACAACTTGCTATTTGATTAATTCTATAACCCGCATTAATCAATGGCATCATAATCTAACAACTTCTTTATTCTATTTGGTTGTTTTAATTTTCTCATAGCTTTAGATTCTATTTGTCTTATTCTTTCTCTTGTTACATTAAATTCTCTACCTACTTCTTCAAGTGTTCGTGGATGTCCATCTTCTAAACCAAAACGCAAATTTATAACTTGTTGTTCTCTTGGCATAAGTTCAGAAATAATGCTCATTAGTTGTTGATGAAGCATTGTTTTCATTGTGGCTTGCATAGGTGTTTGAGCATTTTCATCTTCTATAAAATCACCATATTTACTATCTTCATCTTCTCCATAAGTTGAATCATAACTAATAGGCTCTAAACTGATTTTTTGCATTTCAAATATCTTTTTCTCATCAACTCCCATTTCTTCTGCAAGTTCTGACTCGTTAGGCTCTCTTCCCAACTTTTGTGCTAACATTCTTTTTGCTTTTGCTAACTTATGCAAGGTTTCTATCATGTGAACAGGTAGTCTAATTGACCTACCTTGATTAGCTTTTGCTCTTGTTATAGCTTGTCTAATCCAATATGTCGCATATGTTGCAAATGTACAGCCTCTAGTGTAATCAAATTTTTCTACAGCCTTTATAAGCCCCAAGTTTCCCTCTTGAATCAAATCTAAAAAAGGCATATTTTGTCCTGGAACTAAAACTTTTGCTATACTTACTACTAATCTTAAGTTGCTTTCAATGAGTTTTTTCTTAGCACTTTCATCACCTTGGTCTCTTCTTTTAGCAAGTTCAATCACTTCTTGATGTGATAAAAGCGGATATCTGCCTATATCTTTAAGATACATTTTAACAGGGTCATCACCATTTGGTTGATTTATAAAATCTTCTAAATCATCACTAATTTCTGTTTTCCCTTCTATTATATTTAATTCTTGCTTTAACTTTGCTAGTACCATATCGGCTTCTACCATTTGCAAGTGAGAGTTTAACAGCGCAAGTGTTACTTTTTCTTCTATAAGTGGTTTACCTGCCTTAGCCATTTCTCTCACTTTATTCATCGCATCTTCAACTTGTTTTCTTGAAAAAAGTTCTTTCGCTTCATCACTTTCCAAATCGTATATAGGTCCATTATTAGTCATAGGTTTATTTTCTATGTTTTCAGGTTCAACTTTTTTACTATTTACACTTTTATCTTCTTTAGCTTTACCCTTTTTAGACACTGTTTTATTTACTGTTTTTTTATCTTCTTCTAAAGTAAGATTTTTTTCTTTTTCCATTTATTACTCCTACTACTTTAATTTTTGTTTTTCCTTAATTAAACATGCTATTTTTTTAATTATATCTTTTTTTTCATCAGTACTTGAAATGTGAGCAATTTTACTTTGCATTTCTTCTATGTCTAAATCTATTTTTTTTATTTTAATATTTTTAACACATGCATCAAAATAATCTTTCAAATTTTCTGTATATATATCAAAATTGTAATTTAAACATTGCTTTATAAACTCATTTGTATCACCAAAAATGTCATATAAAATAACTTTGTTTATCGTCTCATTATTTTGTTTTTTCTCTCTTATATATTCACTAAATTTAAGGACATCACTATCTTTAATTAGTAAATCAATATCACGACTAAGTGTTGCATAATCCTTATTATCTATCATTGATGCTAAAACAAATATTTGAGATTGCATTAAAGCATCTGCCTTATAAGATAATTTTGAGTATTTTTCTTCATCAGCAACTTTTTGGGCAATAGCCATATTTATATCAGACACATCTTCTCTAATAACATTTTGTGGTATTTTTGTAAGTCTAGAAATAAGCGGAATATAATACTCTCTGCCACTTTTATTAGGAATTTGCCTTAATAGTGCAAATACTTCAGTCAAAAATTTACTTTTACCAGAGCCTTCACTTAAATTATTAATTTTACTTAATGAAATTATTTGATACTCTACACAATCTTTTGCACTATTTATTATATTTGACATATAATCAACGCCATTATTTTTAATAATTTCATCAGGGTCCTTTCCGCCTTCTAATTGTGCTACTCTAACATTTAAATTATTTGCTTTGAGTATTGGTATTGCCTTTAGCGTCGCCATCACTCCTGCTTCATCATTATCTAAGCATAAAACAACATTATCCGTAACTCTTTTTATTTCTTTTGCATGAGTATCTGTTATTGCTGTACCCAAACATGCCACTGCAGTATTAAAACCAGCATTATGCATTGAAATTACATCCATTTGCCCTTCGCAAATTATAACATACTCTATATTTTGCGTTTGCTTAAGTTTTTTTACATGATTTAAGGCAAAAACTGTACTGCTTTTATCAAATATCATACTTTGAATACTATTTTTGTATTTTGCTTTAGATTTATTTTGTATATCCCTTCCGCTAAAGCCTATACAATCTCCAAATTTATTAAATAATGGAAACATTAGCCTAAAAGCAAAAAAATCTGACAACCTTCCACTTTCATCTCTCGAAGCAATACCAACTTCAAGCATTTCCTCAGTTTTAAACCCTAATTTTGACAAATGCTTAACTATTCCGTCCCAACTAGAACTATAACCAAGTTCAAACTTATCTATTTCACCTTGAGTAAGTCCCCGAGAACTTATATAGTTTAAAACTTCTTTGAATTCTTTCCCTTTTAACTCGTTTTTATAATACTCATTTGCAGATTTTAATAAAGTTAATAATCTATCTTTCTTTTGCTTTCTTTCAAAAAGTTCTTTTTCGCCTTTAAATTCAGGAAGTTTTAGACCACTTTTATCCGCCAAATACTTTACAGCATCTAGAAAATCCATAGATTCTATTTTCATTATGAAAGCTATAACATCTCCGGAAACTCCGCAACCAAAACAATGAAAAAATTGTTCTTCGTTATTTATACAAAAAGATGGTGTCCTTTCATGATGAAATGGACAGCAAGCCCAAAATTTTCTACCTTGTTTCTTTATATAACAATACTTAGATGCGATAGTGACTAAATCATTTGCATCTCTTAACTTTTGCAACCAATCACTATCAAAACCTCTACCTGAATTCATTAATTATTCCTTAATAATGTGTCTTACTTATATTATTCCAATATTTTTTCATTTTTCCTAAAAAAAAATTTTAAAAATACTTTTTATTATCAAATTTTCTTTTTCATGCCTAAATTTTCAAAGTCATTTTTTTGCTAATATTTTTTGAATTATAAAAAATTTATTGTATTATATTGAAAATTTACAATTATCTTGCTATAATGTTTACCATGAATAAAAACGATGTAATAAATGTTGATATTATTGATATAGGCAACAATGGTGAAGGAATAGCAAAATACGACAATAAAGTCGTTTTTGTTCCTTTTGCATTAAAGAATGAAAATATTGATGTACTTGTCTTAAAAGTTAACAAAAACATAGCATTTGCTAAAATACAAAAAATTAATATTGCAAGCCCTTCCAGATGTGAAAATAAATGCAAATATTTTACTAAATGTGGCGGTTGTAATATGCAACATATAATTTACGAAGACCAACTAAAAATTAAGCAAAATATAGTTGCAAATGCTTTGTACAAATACGCTAACATCACGCATTTTGTACAACCTTGTAAACCAAGTAACAACATCTATTATTACAGAAATAAAATGCAATTTCCATGTACTTCACATGGTATAGGAATGTATGCAGAAAAATCTCACAGAGTCATAGACATAGATACTTGTCCTTTATCAAAAAGTCTTTGTAATAAAGCCTACTCTATTTTTAGAGAATTTTGCAATCAAACAAATCAAATTTTATACGATGAAAGCACTCACACAGGAATTATAAGAAATATAGTTTTAAGAGAAGTTGATAATAGAATATCAATTTGCTTAGTTATAAATGGAAACACGATTCCTAAATTAGATATTTTGATAGATAGATTAAACAAAGAATTTTATTCAAATTTTTCACTATACCTAAATATTAACAAACAAAAAACTAACACAATTTTAAGTCCCATTACTAAGTGTATTATAGGAAATGAAGAATTAGAAACACAAGATTTTGGAATTACACATTTTATTTCGCCAAATAGTTTTATGCAAATAAATAGAGATGTTCAAAATCAAATGTATGAACAAACGCTTAATTTGATTACTCCAAATAGCACTATAATAAACGCATATAGTGGCGCAGGTCTTTTAAGTGCAATTTTAGCCAAAAAAGCAAAATTTGTTTATGGTATTGAAATAATTGAACAAGCAACAAAAAACGCTGACAATTTAATGAAGATGAATAATATATCAAATGTAAAAAACATTACAGGAGATTGTAGCGAGCAACTACCAAACATAGTAAATTTATTAAGTAAAGATACAGATACAACTTTTGTTTTAGACCCACCAAGAAAAGGTTGCGATGAAAAAGTTTTACTTACTGTTTGTAATGTAAAGCCGAAGTCTATAATTTATATTAGTTGTAATCCCGCAACCCTAGCAAGAGATTTAAAAATATTAACAAATTTATACGATATACAACTTATACAACCTTATGATATGTTCCCACAAACAAGACATATAGAAACTTTAGTTCATTTAAAACTTAAGGAGAACACCAATGCATTCTAAATCTTTAGAAGAAGTTTTATCCAAATGTAAAACAAATGCAGAAACAGGGCTAAATGATGAGCAAGTTAAAGCTAGGCTTCAAACATATGGAGAAAACAAACTCACTACTCAAAAAAATAAACCTTTTATATTAAAGGTTTTGTACAACTTTAAAGATACTATGATAATTATATTATGTATAGCCTGCATAATATCTTTCGCTATAAACATAAGCACAAGAAGTTCATTATTTGAACCTTTTATCATTCTTTTTATAATTTTTGCAAATGTATTACTTGGTGCATATCAAGAACAAAAAGCAGAAAAATCGTTAGATTCATTAAAAAAATTAACAACAAAAACAGCAAAAGTTTTGCGTAATGGGAAATATGTTGAAGTAGATTCAAAAACTTTAGTTGTTGGAGATATTGTAAAATTAGATGAAGGTGATTTAGTACCTTGTGATATGCGAGTATTTTTATCAAATGAACTTAAAGTAGATGAGTCTACCCTAACAGGAGAAAGTTTCCCAAGTGTTAAATTTAGCTATGAAATAGACAAAAACACTCCTTTAGCCGAACGATTAAATATGGTTTATAATGGTTGCTTAGTAGTATCCGGCAATGCATTATGTATTGTAACTGCAACTGGTATGAAAACAGAACTTGGAAAAATTGCTCAGCAACTTAATTCAGGAAAAAGGCAATCTACTCCACTACAAAAAAAGGTTTCAAAGTTAAGTATAGTTGTAAGCATAACATCAATAATACTCGCTCTTATAGTTTTAGTTATAGGCATATTAGATAAAATTGCTCTTAAAGATATATTTATGAATTCTATATCACTCGCAATCGCTACAATTCCAGAAAGTATGACTGCCGTTATTACTCTAATACTAGCATTAGGCGTAGAAAGAATGGCTGACAAAAAAGCGATAATAAAAAATTTACCAGCAATAGAAACATTAGGTTCTGCAAGTGTAATATGCACAGATAAAACAGGGACTCTCACTCAAAACAAAATGACCGCAAAATTAGTATGTGATGATGAAGGAAATACCTACGAGATTGAAGATGAAAAAGCAAAAGAAATATTATCTTATGCAAGTTTATGTTGTAACGGCACTGAAGAAATTGGCGACCCTACTGAGCGTGCAATTCTTGCAACACATAATGACACATATACAAAAAAATACGCAAAAATAAGCGAGATACCTTTTGACTCAGAGAGAAAAATGATGACAACAATTCATAAGACTGATGAAAATGACTACATTGTAGTAACAAAAGGTGCTTTTGAATGTGTTGTTGACAAATGTAAAAATATAAAATATATAAAGAATTTGCAATCATGCAATACTGCATACGCAAGCCAAGGCATAAGAGTACTTGCAGTTGCTGTAAAAAAATTAAAAAATTTTAATTCTGCAAAAGACAGTAAAAACATAGAAAGCAATTTAAATTTCATTGGTTTAATTGGAGTTCATGACCCTCCAAGAGTTGAAGTCAAAGAAGCTATTGAGATATGTAAAGAAGCAAAAATAATGCCTATAATGATTACAGGCGATAATCCTGAAACTGCAAAAGCAATAGGCAGAGAATTAGGAATATATAACGATTCAACCTATGTTGTTACAAGTAGTCAATTGGCACAAATGAGTAACAATGAGCTTAAAGAAAAAATAAATCAAATCTCTATTTATGCAAGAGCAACACCTAATGACAAACTTAGGATAGTTAAAGTTTTACAAGAATTAGGTCATGTTGTTGCTATGACTGGTGATGGTGTAAATGATGCACCTGCTCTTAAACACGCAGACATAGGTTGCGTTATGGGTATAGCAGGAAGCGAAGTTGCAAAGAAAAATAGTGATTTGATACTAACCGACGACAACTTCACTAACATAGTTTCTGCAGTTAAAGAAGGTAGACATATATATGCAAATATAAGAAAGGTTGTACAATTTTTATTAGGCACGAATTATTGTGAAGCAATTTTACTTATATTAGGACTGATATTTTTAGGAGTATGCCCTATTATATCCGTTCAATTATTATGGATAAATTTAGTTACAGACACCTTCCCTGCTCTAGGTCTAGGTCTATGTAATAGTGAAAAAAATATAATGAAAAATAGTCCTACACCAAAAAATCAAAGTATACTAAATAAAAAAGAAGCAATTACTATGATTATTTTTGGTCTTGGTGTAGCAATTGTGGCCTTAATAGGCTATTATATAGGTTATTCACAAACAAATAAAATAGAAGTAGCATCAACTATTGCTTTTGGAATAATAGGCTTTGCTCAAATTGCACATAGTTTAAATTTAGTTACTACAGATTCAATATTTAAACATAAAATAAGCGAAAATAAAAATTTTTATATAATGAACTTAATAGGCATTTTATTGATGTGCATTGTTTTATTTATTCCACCTATCGCAAATATATTTGGATTAACTATTCTTGACCCTATATACTATGCTTATATCTTTATTTGCTCAATCGCTCCTATTTTGATTATGGAAATATACAAATTTTTAAATAAACTAATAAAAAAAAGAAAGAGCTAAGGAGAAATTTTAAAAATGGAAAAAAAATCAACAATAAAGACTAAACTTAAAAACTTTTGGAATTTTTTTACAACTTATGAAAAAATATGGTTTATGTCTATTATTACAGCATCATTAATCTTAACTATTTTCTATCCAGATGAAATGCTTGAAGATGGCAATCTAGGTGTATTTTTAATCATTCTATGCCTTGTAGATATTATTGCAAGTTGCACATGCGAATTGCTTTTATCAAAACAATGTAAATGGAATTTTATAGTTTCAATAATCGGTATAGAAATTACAGAATGTATAATATTCTTCTCTTTGGGTTATTATGCAAGTGCAACCGTTTCCCTATTATTCTGGATACCTATTGATATAATTTCATTTATTAAATGGAACGAATTTAAAGATAACGAAAATAAACAATTAACTCAAGTTAAAAAACTTAACTGGTGGCAAGACATTCTTATTTTAATCGCAATCGCAGGATTTGCTTGTTTATGGGGATTTCTAATTTCCCCTAACATTGAAGCATGGCTTGATGGTTCAGATATTACTCATTTAGATGCAAATTATTTTATTGATGCAATTGCTGCAGGTATGGGTATCGCAAATGGAGTATTTATTCTTTTAAGAATAAGAGAACAATGGATTGCATGGTTTATGTTTACTATATTAGAAGCATATCTATGGATAGTTAGCGGAATGTATATTATGCTTATTCTAACTGCTGGTTACCTAACAAATACTGTATATGGATTTGTAAAATGGACTAAATATATCAAACATAAAGAAAATGAAGACTTAAAGAGTAAATCAATTAATGGAGTAAATGAAACAGAAAAAGAAAACAATGATGAATTTGCAGTGAAAGAACAAGATAATGTAAATGCAGAAAATGTAGATAATGCTAATAATAAAGATGAAAATAACGAAATAATAATAGAAGAAAATTCTAATAATGATTCAAAAAAATAACAAAGATTAAAGTGTAATTAAAAAAGAAGTTTCTACAAAAAAACTTCTTTTTTTACTTTTTCTAAAATAATATTTTGACTTTAAGCAAATATAATGTTAGTATAAATATTATAATAATGGAGGATTTTATATGGCTTTAAAAAAAGATTATTTTGGCTTAGATAGAATTGTAAGTATAATACTTGCAATCATACCTGTCACTGCATGGATATGCGGAGTCATAACTAGATTAAGTGAAGGAAAACTTGTTGCTGGTATCATAAGACTATTTTTAGGTTTTACTATAATTTGGATTATTGACCTAATACTAATGATAATAAACGGCAAAATTTGGCGATTACTTAATATATAATTATTTAAATTTGTAAAATTAAAAAAAATCTCGCAAGAGATTTTTTTATATTTCTATATGTTTTATTCCTTTTTTATTACTCTTTTTATACAAAACCACTTTTGAACCTATCACTGAAATTACTTCTGCATTAAAATACTCGCTTAATTTGTCCGCTATTTCTCTTGGAGACTCTTCACAAGTATTTAAAACTTTTATTTTAATAAGTTCTCTTGCAGTAAGTACTTCTCTAATGCTATCTATTACAATGTTAGTTAAACCTTCTTTCCCTACTATCGCAACGTCTTCTTCTGTAGAAGCCATACCTCTTAATTTTGCTCTTTGTTTACTTGTTATCATATTTTTTCTCCTATTCTACATATACAAATGATATAGTTTTTATTTTTACTTCATCTCCATCTTTAAGACCCATTTTCTTCATTTCATCTATTATTCCATCACTTTTTAATCTTTTTTGAAAATAGGCAAAACTTTGCGTATCGTTTAATACTATACCTCTTACTAAATTATCTATCTTTCCACCCTCAACTACAAAAGCTCCTGTTTCATCTATTGTTATTTTTATAATTTTATCATCTTTTGCGTCTAAAAGAACACCCGTACTACCAGATATATACTCAGGTGCAGGTAATTTTTCTAATTCACTATATATTAACTTTATTAAATCATCAACACCTTCTTTTGTTGTGGCACTTAGCTCTACTATCTTATAATCTTTTTCATATTTTGCATAGAAATCTTGCAAATAATGTCTGTTCTCATCATTTATTAAATCAATTTTATTAAGTGCAATTATCATTGGCTTACTTGCTAAAATTTCACTATACATTTTAAGTTCATTATTAATAGTTTCAAATGCTTGTATAGGATTTGTTCCTTCTATACCAGATATATCTACAACATGAACAAGCATTCTAGTTCTTTCTATGTGTCTTAGAAATTCATGGCCTAATCCAGCGCCTTCACTCGCTCCCTCAATTAATCCCGGTATATCAGCAACAACAAAACTTTTGCCATAACATTGCACTACTCCTAGATTTGGTTCAAGCGTAGTAAAATGATAATTTGCTATTTTTGGTCTTGCGTTTGAAACAGTGCTAAGAATAGTAGATTTACCAACATTTGGAAGTCCTACAAGTCCTACATCTGCTATTATTTTTAGTTCTAAAATAACATCATATTCTTTTACTATTTCACCTGTTTCACTAAAATTTGGTGTTTGTCTAGTGCTTGTAGCAAAGAAAGCATTCCCCCTACCACCTTTTCCGCCTCTAAGTACGAGTACAGGATTTTGCGTATCTACAATCTCTGCAATGACATTATTTGATACTTTATCCCTAACAACAGTTCCAATAGGCACTTTAATATATACATCTTCTCCTTGTTTGCCATTACTAGTGTTTCCACCACCATTTAAACCATTTTCAGCGACATACTTTCTTTTGTAATAAAAATTGACAAGATTAGATTGATTTTTATCTCCAATAAAGTAGATATTTCCTCCTCTACCGCCATTACCACCATCAGGGCCACCTGAAATATGAAATTTATCCCTTAAAAAATGTGTAGAGCCGTCTCCGCCATTTCCCGCTTTTATCTTAATATTTACATAGTCTACAAACATAAAAACTCCTTTTTATACATCAAAAAGAATATTTAAAATATAAAATAATAACTAAGTATAACACAAATAGCGCAAAATACAAGCATTTTTTAACTAATAAATAACTTCTTTTACTTGTAGATTAAAACTTTTTGTGATAAAATAATAATCGAGGGTTATAATGGGTATTTTTAAGAAAAAAAATAAATATGACATTTTCCAAGAAGAAAAGAAAAAAAGCGGTTGTAGAAAAAACGCCCTACCTTTTTTAATTATTTTTATAATTCTAATAATAAATATGAGCATTTACATAATAAAATTTGACACCACTTCTTATGAAGATTTAATGAATGAATACAAGTACATGAACTTAACAGAAAATGATTTAGATTTAATTTGTCCAGCATCACAAACAAACGAGGAATTACTTAAATTAAAATTCTATAATTCAAACTTGCATAAATTATCAAATGAAATAAATGCAGTAAATATAAATTCTACAACTAATATGCCTACTCAAGATTTAAACCTTAATTTTAATGAAATAACTTATTTATTAGACATAGTAATCTCTTTCACTACAAGTTTTAATATTATTGAAATATATTGGACAATAAGCGAAGATATATTAAATATAAACGCTATATATAAGTATTCAACATTTTTGCCTGATGATAATGCTAAAATATACTCATTTTATATCAAACATGCTTTTGAATATAATATAAATACACAAGAGAGCAAAGATACATTTATGAAAGTTTTAAATTTTCCAAACTTATCTCCCATTCAAATAGAAAATAGTTTATTAGAGTTAAAGTTAGTCATAATTAACGCATTATTTGAAACTAAAGCACAAGAGATAAGAGATGAAAATAGCGAAGAAGATAATGTAACCGAGAAAACAAATAAACCATTATGTGAGATGTTAGGATTCAAAAGTTTAGAAATTTTTGAGTCTGGCATTCACTATTTAGTATAAACATTACATGTTGATTTCTTAAATTTTCATTATTCTTTTTGTATTTAATTTTAGTATGTATTAAATAATTAAAATTAATTTATATTTTTATACTTAAATCATTGATTATTATATATAATTTTAAATATTTTAAGTTACATTTTATTTTTACTACAAATATTAAATACTCGTATATCCTAAAACAAAATATTACTTGTTTTTATAATCTATATTTATAGTTATCCATATATTTAATCATTGCAAATTTATGGAAAACTTATTTGCTTCTGTAGCTCAATTGGATAGAGCACCAGTCTTCGGAACTGGGTGTTTACGGTTCGAGTCCGTACAGAAGCACCAAACAAAAAAAATCTAACGAAAGTTAGATTTTTTTTAATCTTATTTATACAAAAACACGATTTATAAAATTTTAATTTTATCTAATACTCCACTCCATTTCTACACCAACAGATATTTGAATATTACTTACCGACATATTTTCTATACTATTACTCATTTTTACCGCATAATCAGCACTTCTCATAAGCCTTCTAACATTAACATTTTCTGGATTATCTTGACTTTTAATATTAATAATATTTCCCAAATCTAAACCAGCTTCTTTTGCAATAAGTTGAGCTCTCTGTTTACCAGATTGAATACTTTTTGCAAGAGCCATATCAAAGCCCGCCTTTTTATCTTTTACCTCAAAGCAAACCTCTAAACTTTTTGCATTTATAGACTTAGATATATCTTGTAAGCATTTAGCAAGTTTTTTCATTTCAAAATCAAATTCTATAATTATTTTTTGAATTGTTGTATAATGAGTTTTAATTATTTTACCTTCGTTATAATCATTAGTTAAAAGAAACTCTATATCATTAAGTAATATTTTATTTTCATCAACATCTGCATTTAGCAAAATTTCTTTAAGTTTTGTAGACTCACGATTTAACTCATCTAAAGACTGTTCATAGTTGTCGTTATCTCCCTTTAATAAAACATAAAGTTTAATAATATCAGGCTTTAATTCTACTGTTTCCCTACTATATACATAAATGCTATTTTTAGATTTTTCCATAAACCATACTCCTTTAAAGTTTATTCTTTAAGTTAAAATAACTCCATGGAACTTGATCGATAGGAGGATAATCTACAAAAGTCATCTTCTCTTTTTTAGTTGGATGTTCAAATGTAAGTTTATATGCCCATAAACTTAATTTATTGGTTATTTTTTTCTTTGCACCATATTTTGTATCGGATACTATAGGGCAACCTATTGTACTTAATTGTACCCTAATTTGATGGCTTCTACCTGTAAAAAGATTTATATTTAGCAATGACAAATCATGACTAGAATCTAAAAGTTTATACTCTAATTCCGCTTTTTTTGCATCATTTTCTAAAAATGGACAGACATAAACTTTATTAAGTTTTTCATCTTTTTTTAAATAATTTGTAAGATGAGCTATTTTTTCCCTTGGAGTACCTTCAACTATTGCTAAATAATTTTTATTAAAAATACCATCTTGAATTTGTTTAGATAACCTACTAGCAGATTTTGATGTTCTTGCAAAAACAACTATTCCACCTGTAGGTCTATCCAACCTATGAACCATGCCAAGATACACATTTCCTTGCTTATTGTATTTTTCTTTTATATATTCTTTACACATATTAAGTAAATCTAAGTCTTTAGTTTCATCTTCTTGAGTAGGCACATTTTGAGGCTTAGAAACAACTAAAATGTGATTGTCTTCATATAATACTTGAACCAAACTACCTATCTCCTCTTATTTTACGCAAAAAAGGCGGAATATTATCGTCATCATCATCTGTAGACAATCTTGAAGATAAGATTTCATCATCTTCTTCAATATCTTCATTATTTACTTCTTCATTCTCATTATCAAAAGTAGATTCATTTTGTTGTGAAGAAAAAGGATTAAAATTAGTTATTTTCTCTTTTAGACTTTCTTTTTCTGTATCTTCTTCACTATTTTCATGCATATCAAAACCTGTTGCAATAATAGTTATTTCTACTTCTTCATGCAAATTACTATCTATTGTTGCACCAAAAATAATATTACAATTTGGGTCTACAACTTGTTGCACAAGAGCTGCTGCTTCATAAACTTCATCAATAGGCAAATCCACTCCGCCCTTTACATTTAATAGTACACCTGTTGCTCCTTCAATGGTTGTTTCAAGTATAGGAGAACTTACAGCTCTTTTAACAGCTTCTATTGTCTTATTTTCTCCTTTCGCATATCCTATACCCATATGTGCCATTCCTTTATTTCTCATGATTGTAGAAACATCTGCAAAGTCTAGATTGATTAAACTTGGGTTTACTATAAGGTCACTTATGCCTTGTATACCTTGTCTAAGCACATCGTCAGCTTCTCTTAAAGATTCTGTAATAGGTGTACCTTTTGGAGAAATAGTTCTTAATTTTTCATTTGATATAACAACTAAAGCATCTACAAATTTTTTCAAATTTTCTATACCTGCTTCAGCGTTTTTTATTTTTACTCTATTTTCAAATAAAAATGGTGTTGTAACAACTGCAATAGTTAATATACCTAACTCTTTTGCTATTTGAGCAACTACAGGAGCAGCGCCTGTACCTGTACCACCTCCCATACCTGCAGTTATAAACAATAAGTCTGCATCTTTAATTTGATCCAAAATAGCTTGTCTACTTTCTTCTGCTGCTTTTCTTCCTATTTCAGGGTTAGAACCAGCTCCTAATCCACGAGTAAGCTTTTCTCCTATTACAATTCTAGTTTCTGCCTTATTCACCAATAATGCTTGTTTATCAGTATTCAAAGATATAAATTGTGCACTTTTAATACCTGCAGCAATCATACGGTTAACAGAATTGTTTCCACCTCCACCTACTCCAACAACCTTTATTTTAACGATTGGTGGAACATCAAATGTCATGTCTTCCATAATTTTATCTCCTTTATAATCTTATTCCTATATTTTCATGCTCGCAAGCAACAAATAATAAACTTAAAACTGAAGTATAATGCGGTTTTTCAAGTTGTGGTATGTTCGGAACTAACAACTCTACATTAGTACTAATTGCATTAGACAATATATCCCTTGCTCCTTTAATATAAGATAAACCGCCTCCGCACATATAAAATTTTGTATTTTGATTTAAGAACTTAGAATTTAGTTGTAGGCTTTTGTTTATTGCTTTAAAAATCTTTATTATTCTTTCTTTTACTATTGCATTTGCTGTAAGCGCAGACACTTCTATAACTTCGTTCTTATTTTTTACTTCATAAACATCAGAATTTTGTGGAGAAAACGACAACACCACTTTCTTTTTTAAGTTATCTGCAGTTTCGTAAGAAATGTGTAAATGTTCCATTAAATCAGAAGTTATAAATCCGCCACCTAAAGAAAATTCATGCATCGCAACAAGTGAAGTTTTTTCTATATAACTTACACTACTAGTTATGTGTCCCACATCTATTATCACTGCACTATCAACATCTTTGTCCATAAGCAAGTATTTTGCCTGTGCTAGACTATTTAATATAAACGCGTTAACTCTCACACCAAGCATTTTTAGTAAATTTTCAACTATATCAATAAACTTTTTTTCACACAAAACATAAGTTAATTTTGCATTTAGTATTGAAGTACTTTTTCCTATTATATCATCATAAATCTCTCCATCATCTAATTGCGCATCAACTAGATTTATAGAAATAACTTCATGAGTTGGAAACTTAGAAAAATCATCTCCTATAAAATACAACTCATCTAAAACTCTTTCAGTTATTCTAACCTTTTTTGAAAAGTTTTGATTTACATTTTTAACTCTTACTGTACAAAACGCAGAAGGTACACCTACATACACTTCTTTAATTCCCATTCTAGCATTTTTTTCTGCTATTGATAATACTTGTTTCAAAGCATTTCCTAATTTATCAAGTTCTAAAAATTCGCCATCTATAAACCCGCCATATTCAACTTCACCGCTACCTACTAAATTTAAGCCATTTCTACCATTTTTGCCAACTAAAACTGTAAGATTTTGTGAGCCGAAGTCTAGAACCACAGTATTTTTATTAAACATCACTTTGTTTGCTCCTCAAATTATTATATAACAACAACATCTTCTGTTTCAAACTCATCACCAGTTGCCAAATTTAACAATTTATCTACTCTTTCATCAGTATTATATAAAGGGTCATCAAGTATAACTTCTTTTGATGATGCCGTATAAAAGTGTAATTTTGCAACTTTTTTCATCTCATGATTAAAACCTTGCTCTATATAGAGTTTTGTAAAATGTTTACAAAATGTAGAATATTCAGTTAAATCTTTTAATACTTTATCTACAAAATATACTGTTTCGTATATGTAATCAAACATTGCATATCTTCCTTCTTGTAATGCAAGTTCTCCATTGACTAAACCCTCATCTATCTGCAATTCTACAACAGAACTTAAATCTACACCTTGCTTATCCTTATCTAATACTTTAAACTCATTATCAAGTAGTGTTACTTTGTCTTCCTCACTTTTGCTTTTAATAGCAAAAAGATTTTGCCTTTCTAAACAATTAATTTTAATCGTGCTTGGAAATACGAGTTCCACATTTATTACCTTTAATCTAGGAATAGTGTACTCTATATTTGAAGCAACAACCTGTTTATTCACAAAAAAAGCAGACACACCATAAGGAATTACTTCTTCTTTTTCTAGTTTTGTAATTATTTCATCTTCACTTAAAGTTGATGTTTTATAAAAATTTATTTTAACATCCTTTATCGCAACCAGCACAAATACGCACAAAACAAAAAGCACTAAAAGAAGAATAATTACTCCACTAATTATAATTTTTTTCTTATTGTTCATTTTGCACCTACTAAACAAATTAAAAAAAATAGTATACAAATACTATTTAACTATACTACATTATACAATAAAAAGCAAGTTTTTAAATAATTTAATTATTTTTTTCTCTTATTATGTTTGCTCCTAATGAAGATAATTCTTTTTCTATACTTTCATAGCCCCTATCAATAAAATGAACATTATTTATTGTGGTATATCCTTTAGCACATAGACCTGCAATAACAAGCCCAGCACCTGCTCTTAAATCCGGTGCATACACTTCTGCACCTAAAAGAGTTTCTACGCCCTCAACAAAAGCTATATTATTTTTTACTTTAATTTTCGCTCCCATTTTTGTAAGTTGGGATACATATCCAAGTCTTGATTCAAAAATATTTTCCACTATAATGCTATTCCCTTTACTAATAGACTGCATAACAGTAAATTGCGATTGTAAATCTGTAGGAAAATATGGATATGGCATAGTTTGCACTATAGGAATAGATGTAGGCCTACGCTCTGCTATTATACTTATAGAATCTTTTGATTCTATTACACAAATATCGGCTTTTCTTAGTTTGTCTATTAAATCTTGTAAATGTGTTGGATTAATATTATTCAATTTGACAATACCTCCAACGCATGAAGTTGCTATTGCATATGTACCTGCAATAATTCTATCACCTATGCATGTATAACTTATGCCATTTAATAGTTTTCCTACACCCTGTATTGTAATTACATCTGTGCCTGCACCTTCTATTTTTGCTCCTGCACAGTTTAAAAAGTTTTGCAAATCAACTATCTCTGGTTCTTTTGCAGGATTTTTTATTACAGTTAATCCATTTAATGTACAAGCAAGCATCATAACATTTTCCGTAACACCAACACTAGGAAAATCTAGGTATACCACACCGCCACTGAAATTTTTTCTTTCAGCATATATGTACCCATGTTTTTCAACTATGTCTATTCCCAAATCTTTAAAAGCTTTTATATGCATATCTACTGGTCTTGAACCTATATTACATCCTCCTGGATAAGAAAAAATAGCTTTACCGCAACGAGCGAGTATTGCACCAAAAGTAAAAAAACTACTTCTCATTTTTTCAGCCAAACTAGTTTCTATAACAAAAGATTTTATATTTGTACTTTCTATTTTTACGCTTTCATTCACTATAGAAGTTTTAGCACCAAATTTTTCAAGAATTTCAAGCATCGTATAGCAATCTGAAAAATGAGGGAAATCTAATATTTTAGTTTCTCCATTAATTAAAAGACTTGCTGCCATTATAGGTAATATTGCATTTTTTGCAGTGCTAATTTTTACCTCTCCGTATAATCTATTTCCACCTACAATTTTTAACTTTTCCATATATCTCCTAATTAATATACAAATGCACCTCTACCCTGAGATTGCCTATTATCACCAACATCAACTCCATGATGAAGAATAATAGATTTAATTTGGTCAGGTCTATAGTTTGGATACTTTTCACAAAGTAAAGCACAAACTCCAGCTATTATGGGAGTAGCGACTGAAGTTCCACTCATTGTAGTGTAAGGTCCACCATTTTTTATATCTCTATTTGTTGAAATTATTTTTGTGCCTGGTGCTAAAATATCTGGTTTAACATTATAAGATTTAGGATTTCCTCTTGAAGAAAAATCTGCAACCTTTAAATAAGGTGTTAATTTGTCTAAAGCGCCAACTGTTATAATTTTATTACTTACGCCTGGAGATGTAATAGTATCTTCCTTTGGTCCATTATTACCACCTGCTGCTACAACCACTAAACCATTTTGCCAAAGTTTATTTGCACCATAGCATAAAGAATCGCATTTGCCATGTGGTTCACTACCAAAACTCATACAAACAACTTTGATATTATATTTTTTCCTATTATCAATAATCCACTGCATTGCTTTAAGTATAGTAAAGCTATTTGCTTCACCTTTATCATTTAAAGCTTTTAAACTTACTATATTAGACATTGGCGCCACTCCACTATACTCTCCAACTGACATTAAACCATTACCTGCAATAATACCAGAAACAAAAGTTCCATGACCATTATCATCATAGGGACTTGTTAAAGATTTGTCTGTAAAGTCTACAAATTTTACAATGCGTTTAACTGGTACACACAAATCTAAAATAGGCGCAACTCCTGTATCTATAACAGCAACACCTATTCCTTTTCCATATAACCCCTTATTATAAAAAGCATCTGCGTGGATAAAATTTTTTGCTTCTTTTATGCAAGAAGTAACTTTTGTATTTTCTATGTAATGTACCACTTTTTTAAGTTTTATTAATCTACTTAATAAAGTTTTTGATATTAATACTCTATAAGCAGAGACAAAAGGCAAACAATCTAAAATTTCTATTTCATTATAACTTTCAATGTTAAAATTGTTCACAAAAATGATACACTCTATTTTCTCTTCTAGCATATGTACCTTTACAATTGACTTAACATCATTTTCATATTGTTATATGTGTCATTAGGAAGCATGGATTTTACACTTTCAAGCATAGCAAATAGTTTTTCTTTATCAAAAGTTCCGTTTGCTTTTTGCTTAGCCACTTCATTCATTAATGCCTTATTTAATTCATCATTTGTCATATGAGCATATTTAGACACTAAACTCTCTGCAGTTTTTTCCATATTGTCTTTTTCTTCTTCTGTAAAGTATGAAGAATTTAAAAAATCTTTAAAATTATTTGACATATACCCTCCCTTGAAAAATATTTGCTAATCTTTTGATTAACTATTTTAATATATGAATGCATATAAATAATTGATAATAAAATTAAAGGAAGCGTAAAATGAATATAGAAGATTTAGTAAAACTTGCATCTTCATTTTTTAATAACAACAACTTAAACAATTCTCTAAACAATATACAACAAAATAAAATGAATTTTAATGATTATACAAAAGAACAAAATAATAACTATAATCAAAATAGTTTTTCAAATAATAATACTTACACAAATCAACAATGCAATATTGAAACCAAAGATTATAATAATTACCCGAATTTTCCCCCACCATTAGAAACTAAAACAAAAATACAAAATACTACTAATATAAAAAATACATACGATTTATACCCTCAGGCAATACCACAAACAGAATATACAAATAATTATAATAATCAAAACAATAATTTTAACGATAATAATTACAATCAAAATAATAATGATTCCTCAAACATAAAAAATCCATTATCTCAAATTTTATCTAATCCAGAGACTTTAAATATGATAAAGCAAATTTTACCTTTATTTCAAAAATCTTCTAGTGGTGGAAACCAAAATTTTTTATCCAATATTTTAGGTGGATTTAAAAAAAATAACAATATAAAAGAAAGTAACACTTATTTATCTGAAAAGGAACAAAAGATTGATATAGATAAGCTAATAAAAATAGATGACACATAAAAAAGAAAGAATGCTTTACGCATTCTTATTTTATTTTTATTAAAATTTTTAAAATTAAAATATATTTCACTCAAGATTTATATAGTATTTTTAAAAGTTATAAACCTTTTTCCAAATTTTACCAATGAAATAGCTAGTTATTATCACTCATTTCTTCTCTTGAAATTTCTTCTTCTTTTTCGCCTTTTATAATACCAGCAGAAATATTTATTACCTTAACCTCAGGGATATAGTCTACTAAAGGATAACTAGATGCTAATATAATTATTATATCCTGTGATTTAAAGTACTCATTTATATAATTTACAAAAATTTCAATTTGATTTTTATCAAGCAAATCAAAAATATTATCTATAAGCAAGATATTAAGATTTCTCATGCTAAGTCTTGCAAAAGACATTTTATGCCTTGTAAAATAGTCTAACTTTTTCATTTTTTGTGTTTTTACAGTATCTAATTCAAAAGACTTTAGTATTTGATTTACAAAATAATCTTCTTCGTTAACAGAAACAATTTGTCTATTTTTTATTGCATATTTGATATTATCAACAACATTTTTATTTTCTAAAACAACTGGTTGTTGCGGTATATAACCTACAGCTAATTCTTTTTCATAACTATAAGACTGTATGTCTATATCATTATAACTTATTTCTCCTGTATAGCTATTTTCTAATTTGGCAATACACCTTAAAATAGAAGATTTACCAGATGCATTTTCTCCTACAATGTTATATATGATACCTTTTTCAAAAGTACATTCAATATCACACAGAGCATAATAATCTTTAACATACTTTAAACTAACATCTTTAAATTTTAACATAATATCTCCTTTTGTTTCTGTCTAAACTTACAACAATGAGTAATCATTTATAGTAATCATTTATATGTAAATAATAATATTATTTTATTATTTTGTCAAGAAATATTAAATACATGATTTTAAATAAGTATTTTCTTAATATCATTTGACACTTTTTGCTTAGTATGATAAAATAATTTTGTATAAAAACAATAAGGAGAAAATTTTAAAAAAATGGCAGATTTATTTGATAAATGCAAAAACTATACAATTGTAAAGGAAGCTATAAAAGCTAATATTTATCCATATTTTCATTGCTTAGAGACTAGACAAGATACTGAAGTAATTATGGAAGGACATAAAGTATATATGCTAGGTTCTAACAACTACTTAGGCTTAACTTCTAACCCTGAAGTAATGGAAGCAAGCATAGAAGCAGTAAAAAAATATGGTACAGGTTGTTCTGGGTCAAGATTTTTAAACGGAACTTTAGATTTACACTTAGAATTAGAAAAGAAATTAGCAAATTTTTTAGGAAAAGAAGCTTGTATGACTTTTAGTACAGGATTTCAATCAAACTTAGGCATTATAAGTGCTATTGCTGGTCATGGAGATTTTATTATTGGAGATAAAGAAAATCATGCTAGTATATATGATGCTTGCAGATTAAGTTACGCAAAACTTTTGAGGTACAATCATAGCGATATGGAAGACTTAGAAAGAGTTTTGCAAACTATTCCGCTTGAAGCTGGAAAACTAATTGTAACTGATGGTGTGTTTAGTATGGGCGGAGACATTTGTAAGTTACCTGAAATAGTTAAATTAGCAAAGAAATATAATGCTCGTATAATGATTGATGATGCTCATGGTTTAGGCGTTATTGGTGAAAGCGGAAGAGGAACTGCTTCTCATTTTGGATTAACTGATGAAGTTGATATATTGATGAGTACATTTAGTAAAAGTCTAGCAAGTTTAGGCGGATATATGTGTGCTAGTGAAGAAGTTGTTAATTATGTAAAACACAATTCTAGACCATTTATCTTCTCTGCTTCAATGCCTCCAGCAAATATTGCAGCAGCTAGTAAAGCTTTAGATATACTTATAAGAGAACCTGAAAGACCAAAGAAACTTATGGAACTTGCAGACTATATGAGAAAAGGACTAAGAGAAAGAGGCGTAAGTATAAGAGATAGTGAAGCTCCTATAATTCCTATAAATACATATAATGATTACGACACTTTTGCTATTTGTAAAAAACTTTTTGAAAATGGCGTTTATGTAAACCCTGTTATATCCCCTGCTGTTGCTCAAGGTGATGCAATTATAAGAACAAGCTTAATGGCTACTCTAACTAAAGAACAACTAGATAATGCCATGGACATTATAAGTGAAACAATAAGTGAATATTGGAAAAATAAAAAAGAAGACTAAAAATATTAGCACCTACATGAAGTGAACCCCATTTTTGCTACCGCAAAAAAAAGGACACTTTACTAAAAATTCCTCTTATGGTAAAATTCCATAGGAGGTATTTTTTATGGCTAGTAAAGGACAAAAATTTAATTCTTACTCACCTGAATTAAAACAAGAAGTTTTAAATAAATATTTTTCAGGTAATGGTAGTAGAATTTCTTTAGGTAGAGAATATAATATTTCTCACAAAACAATTAGTAATTGGATACATAAAGTTCAACATGGTAAAGATGTTTGTGTAGATCATAGACCTTTATCTTCTGGTAGACGAAAAGAAGAAAATATAGACTACAAAGAAAGATATGAAATACTAAAAAATTACCAAGCCTTCCTAAAGGCACAACGAGAGAAAAAGTAATCTTCATTAACGCTAATAAATATAGATACAAACTGCAAAATATGTTCT